>JACKEA010000009.1 GCA_020633235.1 Polyangiaceae bacterium
CTTCGGGGGGCTCACGCCACGCGCTGCGCGGGTTCCATTCGCTGGCGAAGGTCACGCATCTGAACGGCGACACCTCTCCCGAACCCTTTCCGCGTTGTGCGTCAAAGAAGCACCGGGCTCAATTGCGGAGCTCGACAGCGCCTCGCTTCGCCTCTTTCCCGATGGCCGAAACGCGGGAACCGGCGCACCAAGGCCGACGATTCCTCACCCACGAAGATGTCAGGAGAGCCAAAAGAAATCGTCAACTGGCGTACTTGGCGGAGAGCGCGTCTTCCGCGAGCTCGTCGAAGCTCATGCGGGCGGCCCGGGAGACGTCTTTCTCGTCGTAGAGCCGCGCGATGAGCGACGGATCCACGCCCACGATGCGCTCGATCAGGCGACCAAAGGTGAGACGCACCACGGGGTGATCGTTGTACAGGTCCTGGAGCCCCGTCATGAACTTGGTGAACGGGTGCTCTCGCAGCTCCCCTTTGGTGCCGAGGAGCTGAATGCGCTTGAACGCTTGGCGCATCCTCTTGCCGGTGGGATCCACGACGCGCATGGGCTGGAAGAACACGCCTTTGAAGAACGGCGCGCCGTAGTAGAGCACGTTCACGAACGCCCACGCCGCCCGGATGCGCTCGGAAACCGGCGCGCGAGGGCGCTCCCGCTGCGCTCGCTTGTACTCCCGGGAGGCGTAGTGCTCCACCATGTGGAAGTCGATGGCGATGTGCCGGGATTCGTCGCGATTGATCAGTGCCATGGCCTTCTCGCTCATGGCATCCCCCACGTGGTCGTTGATGGACCTGAGCAGCGCCACGTCCAGAATCAGCTCCCCACTGGTGATGTACGTGTTGGCGATCTCCGGCGGCAAATAGCGGATGGCGTTCACGAAGTGCGGCGTGAAGCGCATCAGCGCGGGGTTCGCCTGGTACGTCTGGTAGCGGTGGACATCGTAGTAGTCCGCCAACATCTGTGCCGCATGGGCGTGGCGGATCTCGTCCTTCACGAAGCTCTGGAAGATCTCCCGCAGCCGCTCGTCCTGAGCGTTCTTCTCCTGCGCAGCGAACAACGCCGCCGCCAGCCGCTCGATCCCCGCCATGTCCGTGAAGTACTGGACGATGGCGATCTCGTCGTCCCGACTCATGTCGCGGGGACGACCGTCCCAATCCAAGTCACCGACGTTCCACTGCTCGCGCCGGCATTTTTCGAGCATTACATCGAGGTTCACGGCGCCCTCCGAATGCCCTCAGCATAGCGCGATGCCGCCGCAGCGTCACTTCTTGGACTTTTTCGCGGTCTTCGCTGGTGGGTGCTTCTTGTGCACCAGCTCGTCAATCAGGTGGCGCCGATACTTGATGACCTGCCAGGTCTTGTCCCCAGGCTGGCACCAACGGTTCTGTTTGGGGAAGTTCCGGCCCTGGTAGCTCGCCAGCCACTGATGAAACAGCGCGCTGCCGGTCTTCTCTTTGCACAGCTTCCGATTGTTGGTGATGAGCTGCGCCATGGTGCGAATGTTCGTCTCGGCCGTGAGCAGCGAAGCTTTCACCGCCTTGCACTCGGGACTCGGATCGTTCAGCGGGTCTTCGTCTTTGCGGCACGCACCGATGTACCGCGCACGGATTTGACCGAGACCGTAGTCCTCCCCGTTCTCGCTCACCATCTCCGGGTACCATCCGCTCTCGAAGTGGACGATGGCCACCCCGGTGAAGGGATCGAAGCCATGCTCCTTGGCTTCCTGTTGCAGGACGGTGGCGAAGTGCTTGGCGTCGTCCTGGGGCATGCCAGGTCGCGAAAGCATTATCGCGGAGACGATGACGGCGAGGGGGCGAAGCATGGCGAGTCGGCAGCGCCGGCGTCAGGGCGGAGCGAGGCCTTGCTCTAGCAAACCGAGAGCAGATGGTCCAAAAACGACCGCCTGCGTGGCGCCATGTTCGCGAAAACGCGGCGCTATGGCGCCTTTCCTGGCTCGCCGCGGAGCAGCCGGCTTGGGTCTGTCCAGCGCTCGCCCCTTGAGCTAACTTCCCGCCATGCTTCAGAAGCTGGATAAGAAAGAGCGCATGCTGCTCCTGAAGTTCGTGTGCGCGTTCGCCTGGGCGGATCTCGAAGTGAAGGCGTCCGAGCGCCGTTTCGTGCATCGCCTCGTCAAGCAGCTGGCGCTGGGCAAGGACGAAGCCCAACAGGTGGAGGAGTGGCTCAAGGTGCCCCCCAAGCCGGAAGAAGTGGATCCCAACCGCATCCCGCGCGGCCACAAGGATCTGTTCTTGGATGCGGCCCGCCGCATCATCGCCGCTGACGGCGAGATCGACGCGGCGGAGAAGGAAGACCTGGAGCTTCTCGAACAGCTGCTGGTCTGACTCAGCGCTTCTGGATGTCCACTTCCGAGGACATCTTGAACTGAGCGTTGTCCATGCCGGGCAGATTGAGCTTCAACGCCTTCTGCATGGTCGTCTTGCCCGTGGCATAGAGCGACCCGAGGTGGAAGGTGAGCAGGCCTTCGCTCTCCCCCCCGCCCGGATCATCCGACGAGCTGCCGCTCGCGGGGACCTGAACACGCTTCACCTTCGCCTTCAGCGTGGTGCCGGAGAAGGAGACGAGCTGGTAGGTACTGGTTTGCTCGACCGGGCCGTCCTTGTCGTCGATCGTGACGCGCACCTCCCAGCGAGCTCCCACGCCGATGGGCTCCGTCGGGAACGCGTCCCCCACTTCCACGGGCGCTTGGTCGTCCCCAGCACCCTCCGTGACGTGGAACTCCGTGACCGAGCCTTGGGGATTGACCCAACCCCAACCCGCGATTTTCTCGGGAGGCCCGCCGCCCATCGCCGAGGCCGCTCCGCCTCCGAGGCCGCCCAAGAGGCCTCCGAGCATGCCGCTCAGACCACCGCCGCCCTTGGGCGCGCTCTGCCCCTGCTTGAAGGGACCGGCGTCGAGGGAGAAGCGCCCAGCGCCGTCACCATTCACCTCCGTGATCTTTACGTTGATGGGACCGTCCAGCGTGAGAGTGGGCACCGGCAGATTGCCGCTCACCCGCGTCTTGGAGCGCATCATCAGCTTCTGGGTGGAGCCCGTCCTGAAGGTGTGTTTGGCCACCTTGCGGGGCGCCTTACCGGGCTCGAGCAGCTTGACCACCGGTGTGCTGCCCACGGAGGCAGTTCCTCCCAGCGGTTTCGGTGCCGCGTCGTCGTCCACGGGCGTAGGCGCCGCCGTCGTTTTGGGCTCGAGCACCGGCGCTTTCTTGGCGATGGGCCTTTCGGAATCCGACCCGCCAAGCTCCGCCTCTTGCGTCTCGATCACCGGCGGTGGCGGTTTCTTCGCGGCGCAGCCGACGCCGAGCGCGATCGTGAGCAGCAGCAGCAGGCCAGCGCGCCGCATGCTCATTTCTCCGAGTTAACGAAGTCCGGCGGCAGCTCGGAGCCATCGCCGAAGAAGTACTTCTCCATCTCCGTCATCCAGATGCGCTGCCCCTGCTCGCTGGTCAGATCGAGGCGAAACTCGTTGATCAGCATCTTGGAATGCTCGAGCCACATGCGCCATGCCTCCTTGGAGACGGACTCGAAGACACGCTGACCCAGCTCGCCCTTGAACGGCGGCTTTTCGAGCCCTTCCGCCTCTTGACCGAGCTTGATGCACTGAACCGTTCTCGCCATGGGGAGGTTTTGGCTGCTCCCCGCGGGCCCGTCAACTGCCGTGGTAGAACCCCACGCGTGTCGGCGTCTGACAGCGGCTTTTTTCGAAGAGACGGGAACGCGTTGATCGCCTCCGAGCTGACGCGCGGACCGTGGCACGAGAACTTTCAGCACGGCGGTCCGGTTGCCGCCCTGCTCGGCCACGCGGTGGAGCGCCTGCTCGACACCGAATGCGAGTTCGTGGCGCGCGTGCGCGTGGAGTTCTTGCGTCCTGTACCCATCGCGCGCCTCGAGCCCCACGCACGACTGGTGCGCGACGGCAGCCAAGTCCGCACGGTGGAAGCGGAGCTCATGACCGCCGGGAAACTGGTGGCGCGCGCTTGGGCGCTCGCGATCCGCCGACGCGCCCTCGGCATCACCGACGCCGTGGTGCCCGGCGCGTTGCCCACGCCGGAAAGCTGTCCAGCTCTCGAGCTGCCGTTCTTCCTTCACTCCGTGGGCTACCACACCGCGATGGAGCTCAAACGCGCTCGCGGCGAGTACGGCAATGGCGCCCTCGCCGCGTGGATGCGCGCGCGACATCCCCTGGTGGAAGGCGAGCCCCCGAGCCCGCTCCAGCGGGTGCTGCTCGCCGCTGATTCCGGCAACGGCGTGAGCGCACGTCTCGACACGCGTCGTCATAGCTTTGCCAACCCGGATCTGTCGGTCGCTTTGCACCGAGATGCCGAAGGCGACTGGATCGGGCTCGACGCGGAAACCAGCGTCGAGCCTGACGGGATCGGCCTGGCGGACACCCAGCTGTTCGACACCCGGGGCCCCATCGGCCGCGTCACGCAGACGTTGCTCGTCGCCGAGGTTGAAAGCCTGCACTGACGTTGGATTTCCGCGCGCGAAAAGCCCGCGCGTGGACCGCCGCGCCCGCTAAAATAGGTCCATGAAGCTTCTACTTCGTCGGCTTTCGATCGCTGCCGCTGTCGCCCTCGTCTCCGCTGCCTGCGGAGGCTCCGACGAAGGCGGCTTGTTTGGGGGAAGCGGCGGGAGCTCGGGCGGCAGTGCCGGCACGAGTGGCAGTGGTGGTGGCGGCGCGACCGGGGGCAGCGCCGGAACCGATGGCGGCGTGACGGGTGGGGCCGCCGGCACCGGTGGCGGACAAACCGGCGGCGCCGCGGGCACCGGGACTGGTGGGGGCGGAACCGGCGGCGCCGCGGGTGCAGGCGGCAGCGGCGGCGACCCCGGATGGACCCTCGCCAACGTTTGCGAAAAGCTGCCCCCATTGATCTGCGCCGATCGCGAGCAATGCTGCGTTCAGGCCTTCGGTTTCGACAAGGCCAACTGCCAAGCCAACGAGAAGAACGACTGCGAAGCTCAGGTGAAGCTGGTGCAGGCGAACCAGGCCACGTTCCACCCGGAAAACATCGATGCGTGTCTACAGGCCGTGAAGCCCCTGCTTGGCGCCTGCTTCTTCCAGGGCGACCTGTACGCCTCGCTGCTCAAGACCTCGAACCTGTGTCGCAGCATCTTCGACGGGATGAAGACCCCAGGCACGCAGTGCTCTGAGGACACGGAGTGCCAAACGGCCCCCGGTCCCAACGGCTACTCGGGTTGCGGTAGCCAGAGCCAGCAGTGCTACCAGGGCAGCGTGAAGCAGCAGGGAGAAGGCTGCGACAACAACACGATTTGTGAGCAGGGCCTCAGCTGCAAGTTCTCCGGCGGCAGCAACAATTGCCAACCAGCCGCACAACCCGGTGCCGGATGCTTTCAATCATCGGACTGCGCCTTGGGCTACTACTGCGCCGGCGGAAAGTGCACCACGGCCAAGCCGGCAGGCGAAAGCTGCTTCAACTTCCAACACTGCCAGTCGCTTTCGTGCTCCGGCGGCAAGTGCGGGGAGCAGCGCCCCTACGTGAACCAGGCGGGCTGCGGCAAGTAGGGTTCCGCGGCGGACCGACAAAAACAAAGAGGCCACGCTCCGTGTCCAGGGCGTGGCCTTTCTGCGCGAAGGCGTGAGCTCAGACGGGGTTCTTCGTCTTCTTGCCGTCGTCCGGCTTCTTTTCGTCCTTGCCGCCGCCACACAGCTCGGTGGACGACGGGTTCTTCGTCTTCTTGCCGTCGTCCTTCTTGTCGTCCTTGCCGCCGCCACACAGCTCGGTGGACGACGGGTTCTTCGTCTTCTTGCCGTCGTCCGGCTTCTTTTCGTCCTTGCCGCCGCCACACAGGACGGTCGCGGACGAGGTGGATGCGAAGGCCGGCGCCGAAAACGCGAGGCCAACGGCTGCAACGGAGATCATGAGGGTCTTGGAAAAGGCGATCATGGTTTTCCGTGTGTGATGCACGGGTTGATGGGTGTCAAGCTGGGCGTGGGAGACAAATTGTCCGCCGCACCGCGGCAAGCGCCGGGTTTGTCGTGGAAACGCGGGTGGGTCCGCGATAACCACCAGGACGGGGACAGGAGGAGACCGTGAAAATCGCGTGCGTCGGCGGAGGACCCGCAGGCCTGTACTTCGCGCTGCTCATGAAGAAGGCGGATCCAAGCCACGAGATCGTCGTCTACGAGCGCAATCGCGCCGACGACACCTTCGGCTTCGGCGTCGTCTTCTCGGACGCCACCCTGGAAAATCTGGGGGACGCCGACGCCGAGAGCTACGCCGCCATTCGTGAAGCCTTTGCCCACTGGGACGACATCGACATCCACTACCGAGGCCAAGTGCTGACCTCTGGGGGCCACGGCTTCTCGGGCATGAGCCGCAAGACGCTGCTCGCGATCCTCCAGCGCCGCTGCCAAGAGCTCGGGGTGGAGCTCTGCTTCGAGACGGTGGTGGACCCTGATCTTTCGAAGCTCGAGCCCGCGGATCTGATCGTGGCCTGCGATGGCGTCAACAGCGCCATTCGCGAGCGCTACGCCGACAAGTTCCGGCCCGACGTGGACTTTCGCCCCAATCGCTTCGTGTGGCTGGGCACCACGTTCCCATTCGGAGCGTTCACCTTCTACTTCAAGAACAGCGCCCACGGCCTGTTCCGCGTCCACGCCTATCGCTACGAAGAGGGCAGCTCCACCTTCATCGTGGAGACCACGGAGGAGACCTGGAAAGCCGCCGGCCTCGACTCGGCAACGGAAGCGGAGACCATCGCCTACTGCGAGAAACTGTTCGCGGAGGAGCTCGCGGGGCATCGGCTGATCGGCAACAAGAGCATCTGGCGCAGCTTCCCCACGGTGAAGAACGGCAGCTGGCACTTCGACAACGTCGTGCTCTTGGGGGACGCAGCTCACACCGCGCACTTCTCCATCGGCAGCGGCACCAAGCTCGCCATGGAAGACGCCATCGTGCTGGCAGGAGAGCTCGGGCGTCACCCCACGGTGGCGGAAGCTCTGGCAGCCTACGAGGTCGAACGCCACCCGCTGGTGGAGCGCACGCAGCGCGCTGCGCAGGTGAGCCTCGAGTGGTTCGAACACACCGAGCGCTACATGAGCCTCGAACCCATGGAGATGGCCTTCAGCCTGCTCACTCGCAGCCTGCGAGTGACGCACGAGAATCTGCGGCTTCGAGATCCAGGCTTCGTCGAGAAGGTCGACTTTCGGGTGGCGGAGAAGGCACAAGCGCAATCCGGCGTCACGTTGCTGGGCGGGGATCGCCAGATCCCGCCGCCGATCTTCACGCCCTTCAAGCTGCGGGACTTGGTGGTGGAAAACCGCGTCGTCGTCTCGCCCATGTGCCAGTACTCGGCGACGGACGGCACGGTGAACGATTGGCACCTGGTGCATCTCGGCAGCCGCGCCGTCGGTGGCGCAGGGCTGATCATCAGCGAGATGACCGACGTCTCCGCCGACGGCCGCATCAGCCCCGGCTGCGCCGGTCTGTACGACGCCGCCCACGTCCCGGCGTTCGCGCGCATCGTGGAGTTCGTCCACCGCTACAGTCGCACAAAGATCGGCGTGCAGCTCGCCCACGCTGGCCGCAAGGGCGCTACCACGCGCCCGTGGGAAGGAGGCGCGCCGCTCGAGAAGGGCGCCTGGCCGCTGATCGCCGCCTCTGCCATTCCGTTTCACCCCCGCGGCCAAACGCCGAAGCCCATGGACCGCGCGGACATGGACCGGGTGCTCGGGGACTTCGTGAGCGCCGCCCGCATGGCCGAGCAGATCGGCTTCGACATGCTGGAGCTCCACATGGCTCACGGCTACCTGCTGTCGAGCTTCATCTCGCCGCTGTCCAACGTGCGCACGGACGAGTACGGTGGCTCCGTGGAGCGCCGCATGCGCTTTCCACTCGAGGTCTTCGACGCGGTGCGCGCCGTGTGGCCCAAGCAGAAGCCCATCAGCGTGCGCATCAGCGCCACGGACTGGGCGCCCGGCGGCCTCACCCGCGAGGACGTCGTCGCGATCGGACACCTGCTCCGGGAGCACGGCGTCGACATCGTGGACGTATCCGCGGGGCAAACCGTTGCCGACGGGAAGCCCCGCTACGGCCGCCTGTTCCAGACGCCATTCTCCGAGCTGGTGCGCCTGGAGGCAGGCATCTCCACCATGACCGTCGGCAACATCCAGTCCTACACCGACGCCAACAGCATCATCGCCGCCGGCCGCGCGGACCTGTGCGTTCTCGCTCGCGCACACCTGTACGATCCATACTGGACCCGCCACGCCGCTCACGAGCTCGGCTGGCAACTGGAATGGCCCGACCAGTACAAGACCATCACGGGCTATAACCCGCGTTTCGTTTGATTGTTGGTGCGGCGCGATCCCCGTCGCGCCGTCAATCGAACTTGAAGCCGGTGAACACCTCCAGCACCACCAGGAAGGTGCGGAAGTCTCCGATGCCGGCCACGGGAAAGCGAAACACGCCTTCGCTCCGGAACAGGCCTTCCTTGGCGCCCTGGCGCTTGATGATCAGCGTGCCCTGAGAGAGCGTGAGCGACTGGATGGCGGCCTTGGGCAGCTGCTCCACGGCGCCGCGCCAGCCGATCTCGATGAAGCCGTCCCCCACTCCGAGCCAATCCCCACCCGCGCGGAAGCGCACGACGCCCTCGCGCTTCATCTGCTCTTCGATCTGACGCAGCCGAAAGCCGGTCCAAGCGCGCTCTGCGGCGAAGGCGAAGTTCACGGGATCGACGGGGCTCACGTTCTTGCCATCGTGGTAGCGCCCGTTGATGCGAAACATGCGTGCGCCGTTCTTGAACCAGGCGTAGTCGTAGCTCGTGCCGGTGTAGGCGCCGTTGTAGTAGTGCCGCGTGCGAGCCACCTTGAGCTCGTCGGCATCCGCGAAGCGCAGTAGCTCCGTGCGCTTCTTGATACGACGCATGACGCCCTGCTTGCCGACCCAGGTGGCGGTGGGCTTGCGAAACAGAAGCGGGAAGAAGAACCCGACCAAGCCGAACACGATGCCGCCCACCGCACCGCCGGCCAGACCCGCCAAAGAAAGCAGGTCCCGATCCATGTCCAGATCGAGCAAGTCCCCCAAGAAGTCGACGCCACCCCGGACGATCGCAAAGCTCACCATGCCGCCAAAGATGAGACCCAACACCGCCAGAGCGATGCGGTTCACCAGGTTCGACGTGCCCTTGTGATAGCCCCGGAGCGTGCGATTGGTGGACGCCGAGACCACCTCGCCAATGGAGGGATCCGGCGTCACCAGAAAGTCGTCGTCCGGGCCCGCGGCGCTGCCGTCGTGACGCTTGAAGCGAGGGCCAACCGTTTCGGGGATCAGCGAGGGATCGGCGACCGTCATGCGTGGCGAATAGGAGTATCCGGCCGCGCCGAAGCCGTCAATCAGGCGCCGGGCGGCGTTCGAATCACCAGCAGCCGGACCTCGGTCATGTCCTCGATGGCGCAGCGGATGCCCTCACGGCCCAAGCCGCTGTCCTTCACGCCGCCGTAGGGCATGTTGTCCACGCGGAAGCTCGGCACGTCACCGATGATCACGCCGCCGACCACCAGACGATCCCAGGCGCGCTGCACCTTGTACACGTCACGAGTGAACACGCCGGCTTGCAAGCCGTAGGCGCTGTCGTTGATGTCGTCCAAGGCGGCATCGAAATCGCTGAACTTGCTCAAGATGGCCACCGGCCCGAACACTTCTTCCGCGCACAGCGGCAGATCCTTGGGCACGTCTTCCAAGAGCGCCGGCGTCACCATGCTGCCGTTCCGCTCGCCCCCGCACAGGAGCTTCGCCCCCGCCTTCACGGCGTCCTGGATCCAACTCTCGATGCGCTTGGCCTCGCTCTCGCTGATGATGGGCCCGATGAAGGTGTCGTCGTTCAGCGGATCCCCAGCCTTCAGGGCCTTCACCTTGGACACCAGCTTGTCCTTCAGGGCCTGGTAAACGTCTCCGTGGATCAAGATGCGCTGCACGCTGATGCAGCTCTGCCCCGACTGGTAGAACGCCCCGATGACGATGCGGCCGACGGCGTCGTCCAGGTCCGTGTCCCGATCGACGATCACGCCGGCGTTGCCGCCGAGCTCCAGCACGACCTTCTTCTTGCCCGCCTTCGCCTTCAGCTTCCAGCCCACCTCCGGCGAGCCGGTGAACGAGAGCAGCTTCAGCCGCTCGTCCGTCGTGAACAGATCGGCGCCGTCCCGGCGACAGGGCAAGATGGAGAACGTACCCTTGGGCAAATCCGTCTCCGCCAGCACCTCGCCAATCAAGAGCGCGCCCACCGGAGTGAGGCTCGCCGGCTTGAGCACGAACGGACAGCCCACTGCCAGCGCCGGCGCCACCTTGTGCGCCGCCAGGTTCAGCGGGAAGTTGAAGGGCGAAATGAACGAGCAGGGTCCCACCGGCACCCGCCGCGTCATGCCGCGGTAGGCCTCAGCGCGCTCGGAGATGTCCAGCGGGATCACTTCTCCGCCGATGCGCACGCTCTCTTCCGCCGCCACGCGGAAGGTGTCGATGAGGCGCGTGACCTCACCGCGGGAATCACCAATGGGCTTGCCCGCCTCGATGCACAAGCTCTCCGCCAGCTCGTCGAAGCGCTCGCGGAAGCGCTTCACGCAGTGCATCAGCACGTCTTGCCTGCGGTAGGCGGGCCAAGTCGCGAAGTGTCTTGCGGCACCTTCGGCGGCGGCAATGCCGCGATCGATGGCGGCCGAATCCGCGAGCGCAACCCGCGTCGCCACTTCTCCCGTGTACTTGTTCTCGACGGCGAGGTCCTGATTCGGCGCCTCCGCCACGTTGGCCAGGTAGTACGGATAGCTCGATTGCAGCGTCATGACCTGGCCGTACCACGTCCCTGCTGGACTGGGGGATCGCGAGGCCCTTCCGCCACACCGAGGCAACTGTGTTAGGATTTTCCACGATGCGACGGGCGCTGGCACTGCTCTTGCTGCTCTTCGCGCTGCCCCTGGTGAGCGCCGCTTCCGTGCGCCTCGCCGATGCGCTCGGCAAGAGTGCCGCGCGGTCACTGGACGCTGCCACCCGCGGGCTCTTCGCCCCCCGCCACGAGCCGCCCGCTCCGGTGTTCGTGGAAGCGGAGGTCACACCGCCTACTGCCGAGCCGCCGCCCGCGCGGCAAGTGGCCGTGCGTCGCGCTGTCGTTCGCGCGGCCCAAATCCCGAAGAAGGGCATTCGTGTTCGCGCCGACGTGGTGCTGCGGCTGGCCAACGCGGGGCTCAGACCGAGCGGCATCCCGGTTGCCGCTCGCGGCGATCGCCCAGCGGGCCTCGCGCTCTCCGGCGTGAGCGCTCTCGGCATCGGTCTCGTGGACGGCGACGTGCTCACCTCCGCTGCGGGTCGCCCCGCCCTGAGCGCCGGCGACGTGATCGGCGTCGTCATCGGCTCACGCGCCAAGGGCGTTCGTGAGATCTGCGGCCGCTTCTGGCGCGACGGCGAGCCGTGGAACTTGATCGTGGAACAGCCGTACGTCGCTCCCCGTCACCCCCACGCCGTCGCCCGCCGCTGATCGATCTTCATGTCGGTCCGCCGCGAGCCCCGTCGGAACCTCGAAGCGAGTTGGAAAGCGAGGAACCTCGCGCCGCGCCCCGCAGGTTTGCGTACTGCAAAGCTCCGCCCGTTGCACCTCCGGCGCGTTTTGTTACCGTGTGGATCCGGAGGCGCACATGAGAGCTGCGATCGCGATCGGAACGCTGGCGTTGTTGGTCGGGTGCTCGAGCAGTGACTCGGGCGGGAGCCCGAGCACGGGCGGAGCGGCGGGGAGCTCCGGCGGCGGCGCAGGCACCAGCGGCAGCGGTGGCGGCGCGGGCACCGGTGGCGGCGCGGGCACCGGCGGCGGCGCGGGCACGGGCGGCGGCGCGGGCACGGGCGGCAGCGCGGGCACGGGCGGCGCTGCCGGCGCTTACGGCAGCGCGGCGGCGCTCGGGAACGGGCGGAACCTCCGGCACGGGTGGCACAGCCGGAAGCGGGGGCACGGGCGGCGGCACGTCCACTTGGACGGCGGGCAACCCGGACGGCTCCTGCAGCGGCGGCGTGCCGGCCGGCGCAAAGCCTGCGAACGTGTCGAACCCGACGGCGGTGGTGGGCACGGGCACCGCGGCGAGCTGCACCTTCGCCGCGCTGAAGAGCGCGGTCACCGCCGGCGGCATCATCACCTTCGACTGCGGCAGCGCACCAGTCACCATTGGCATCACGGAAACGCTGAACGTCCCGTCCAACAAGGACACGGTGATCGACGGCGGTCAGCTCGTGACTCTGGATGGCCAGAACAAGGTACGCATCCTGCGCTTCTACAGCGCCAACTTCCAAGCCAACGACCATCGCCTCACGCTGCAGCACATCGCCCTGGTGAACGGCAAGACCACGCCCACGGAGGCCATTCCCCCGGCGCCAGCCCCCTGCTCTCAGGGGTTCAACGACGGCGAGGGCGGCGCCCTGTACATGCGCGACGGCAACCTCACGGTCATCGACTCGATCTTCAAGAACAACCACGCCGCGCCGCTGGGGCCGGACACCGGTGGCGGCGCGATCTACGTCGTCGGCAGCAAGAACGGCATGATCATCGAAGGCAGCACCTTCCAGAACAACGAGGCCAGCAACGCCGGCGCGGTGGGCGGGCTGTTCTGCGAGCTGAACATCGTGAACAGCTTGTTCGAAGGCAACAAAGCCATCGGGCACGACGCCAACAACAACGACCCCAGCAAGTGCTCCGCCATCAACAACGGCCAGAACGAGATCGGCTCCGGCGGCAACGGCGGGGCGATCTACAGCGACGGGCAGTCCGTGGACGTGAACCTGTGCGGCGACAAGATCGTGAACAACGCCGCGGGCAGCAACGCCTTCGGCGGCGGACTGTTCTTCACGAGCAACAACTTCCAGGGGGATTTGTCGATCATCGACACCACCATGACCGGCAACACCGGCGGTCACTGGACCAGCGTGGCCACCGGCAGCACCAAGAACGCGGGCACCGCCGTGGGCACCAACTGCCACAGTCTCACCATCCAGAACTCGACGATTCAGGGCGTTCCCTGACGCCGGCCGGTGCGCGCTCTGCGCGCCGCCGCCAGAACCGGGAGCCTCAGCACCTGATCGGAGAGTCGGGCCTTCATTTCTTCGACGCTCAGCGCTCCGACCGCCAGCGCGCGGAAGTCGCGAAACGGATACAGCCGCCGCTCGTCCTTTCGGAGCTCGATCGGGCGGCCCACGCGGTAGCGCACACGGTAGCCGTCCGCGACGAGGGCCGCGGACAGCGCGGCCGCAAGCACCCTGGCGCCCAATTGCGCTGCGAGATCCGGTCGCTCGCCGAGGTCTTCCTCGGACAGTCGCTCCCCCAGTGTGGTGAGAGCGCGTGACGACATGGGCAGCTCGCCCACGGTCGCGCCGGCGAACAGAGCGGCTTGCTTGCGCCAGCTCGGCAGCAACACCCGTCGAGGGACCTCGGCCCAAGAAAGCTCCGTGAGCCGTTCGCCGACCTCGGCGTAGCAGACCTCGCCGTCCAGGTCGTCGTCCCCCAACAGCATCAGCGCCAGGCGATCGTCGTCGGGCGTTGGTGGGGCCGTTTCGGCGGCGAGCGCTTGGAGACGCTCGACGAGCGGTGGATGCGTATCGAGCACGTGCCGCAGCGGGAACTCGATCTCCTCCGCGACGACGTCGTCCAGCGCCCCGCGCTCCTGTTCAGCCCTGAAGTACGCTCCAAACCCCTCCGCCAGAGGGGCGCGGTAGCCTGCCTGCAGGATCTGCTCGTACTCGTCTCGATGGAACGTCTGATAGGCGACGCTCCCGGCGTGAACCGTCTTCAGAGCCGACATCAAGTGCGGTGCTCCGACGGCGCGCGCCGCGAGGCGATCCGCCGCGAGCTCCTGGTACCGGGAGATCCCGCGAGTCACGCGCAGAAACATCATTCCGTACCACTCGAAGGGTTTGCGGATGAAGCCACGCTTGGCGAGCCCGATGATCGTGCGGCCGATGGCGGCGCGAAGCGCGTAGATCCAAGGACCGAGGCGGGTGTCACCCGCGTGAAAATGACCGAGCTCGTGGGCCAGCACCGCCTGGAGCTGCGACACCGTGAGCAGCGCCAAGAGCGGCAGCCCGAGACCCATGACGGGGCGATCGAACAGCCCCAGCACTCCGCCGCGCCGGGTCACGAACGCGTTCACTCCCGGAACGAGGTACACCTCGCTGGGCATCTCTCCCCCCGTGGCTCTCGCGACCTCCCGAATCATGGAGAAAAGCTCGGGGTGCTTCTCTGGTGAGAGCAGCGGCCCCGGAGGGCGGAAGCGCTCCCCCCTGGGGAGCAGTGACCATGCGATCACCCCTGCGGTCGTCACACCAAAGAACGCGATCATCAGGTTGCCACGTTCGAGCACGAACTGGATGTACGCGAGCCACGAGAGGAACAGCACCATCGCGAAGGCCAGCAGGTAGAAGCCCGCGAACAGAAGCAGAGCGACCACGCTCCGAAAGACCAATGATGCCCTCATGTGCCGCGCCCCCAAGGGTGGGCCCCAGACTAACACTGGGGGGCGGGGCGCGGCGGGGCTCGCGCCGGACCAACAAAAAAAGCCTGGCCTCGAAAAGGCGCGACCTGGCCCAAATCACGGTGCCCTCGAAGTGAGTGCGGGGCTCCTTGCCAGGGCTCTCGGCCTTCGGCTACGGTCGCGGGCTCCCTCGCCCAGCGGGGCGACCACGAGTAGATGACGACAGCAGCCCTTGGCCGAGTAGCCGTCGGGAGCGACCACGGCGGATTCGCGTTGAAGCAGGCCATCGTGCGTCATCTCGAGGCCCGGGGAGTGAGCGCGCTGGACGTTGGCACGCACTCCACGGAGGCGTGCGACTACCCGGTGTTCGCCCAAGCGGTCGCGCAAGCGGTGGCGCGCGGTGAGGCCGCTCGCGGCATCATGGTAGACGGCGCCGGCATCGGCTCCGGCATGGTCGCCAACAAGATCCCCGGCGTGCGCTCCGGAATGGCCTTCAACGAGGCCACCGCCAAGAACGCTCGAGAGCACAACGACGCCAACGTGCTGACCCTTGGCGCGGGCTACCTCTCCGAGCCCGAGGCCCTGAAAATCGTCGACGTTTTCCTGCAAACCGAGTGTACCATCGACCGCCACAAACGTCGGGTGGCGATGATCGACGCGCTCGATCGGGGGCGTCCCCTTCCGACATCGGCATCACCCATGAAGACTCTGCCCATGGTCTCGGCCCACAGCGATCACCAGTCGCTGGTGAACGCCATCACTCAGGTGCTCACGCAGAACCCGGCGCTGCTCGGCGGCGGTGGGGAAAGCGGCGGTGCCGCCTGTCCCACGTGCACCGGCTGCGGTCATTGCGTGTCGAAACGCCCGAGCGAGGTGCGCACGCTGGTGGGCCCCGGCGGCCGCATCTCCAGCAGCCTCGGCGTCGGCGCCGTGCCGAAGGACGTGGCGGAGCTCATCGACCACACGCTCTTGAAGCCGGACGCGACCTACGAGCAGATCGACACGCTGTGCGACGAAGCCAAGCAGTACGGCTTCGCGTCCGTGTGTGTGAACCCGGTCCACGTGAAGCGTTGCGCGGCTCGCCTGCGCGGCGCCAAGCCCGTCGTCTGCACCGTGATCGGCTTTCCGCTGGGGGCCACTCCGGCGGAGATCAAGGCGCTGGAGGCGCGCCGGGCGATCCGCGAAGGCGCTCGCGAGATCGACATGGTCATCAACATCGGCGCGCTCAAGTCCGGCGACCACCGAGCGGTGTACGACGACATCCGCCTGGTGGCGGAAGCCGCGCGTGACGGCGGCGCGCTGCTGAAGGTGATCATCGAGACGGCGCTCTTGTCCGACGAAGAGAAGGTCGCCGCCTGCGTCGCGGCCAAGAAAGCTCGCGCCAACTTCGTGAAGACCTCCACCGGCTTCGCGAAGGGCGGCGCTACCGCGCACGACGTCGCGCTCATGGCTCAAGCCGTGGAGCACAAGCTGGGCGTCAAGGCCTCCGGCGGCGTGGGTTCGGCAAAGGCAGCGGAGGAGATGATCCGCGCCGGCGCCACCCGCATCGGCGCTTCCGTCGGAGTCAAGATCGTGCAAGAGGCGCACGGACAAACCCCAACGGCCCAGTCGGGCTCGGCGTACTGAAGGGACCATGGCCGACCTCCGAAGCTTCGTATTCCTCGACTCGCTGCAGCCGCAGCTGGCCGCGTACCTGGGCACCGTCGCCAAGGGCTTCTTGCCCATGGCCGGCGAGGCCTCGCTCATCGTGGAGATTTCCCCCGGTATCGACATCAACCGCGTGACGGACATCGCGGTGAAGGCGACGGACGTGCGGCCCGGCATGCAGGTGGTGGAACGCCTGTACGGCATGCTGGAGGTGCACAGCCCGTCTCAGGCGGACGTGCGGCAGGCCGGCGCGGCAATCCTCGACGCCCTGGAGCTGGAAGAGAGCGACCGCATCAAGCCGCGCGCGCTGTCGTCCCAGGTGATCCTGCACGTGGACGACCTCCAGGTGCAGCTCATCAACCGAAACCGGCAGGGCATGATGTTGGTAGCCGGGGAGTCCCTCTACATCTTGGAGGTGGAGCCCGCCGGTTACGCCGCCTTCGCCGCGAACGAAGCGGAGAAGGCCGCGGAGATCAACGTGATCGACGTGCGCATGACCGGCGCGTTCGGCCGGGTGTATCTGGGCGGCGAGCAGCGCGACATCGACGTCGCGTCCGTGGCTGCCCTCAAGGCCATCGAGTCCCTGTCCGGGCGCGAAGGCGTCACCTCGCGGAGGGATTGAGCCGTGATCGACCTTCGAAGCTACGTATTTCTGGATTCCCTGCAGCCCCAGCACGCCGCCTTCCTCGGCACGGTGGCCAAGGGCTTCTTGCCTGTCGCAGGCCAGGCATCGCTGTTCATCGAGATCGCCCCGGGCATCGCCATCAACCGCCTCACGGACATCGCCGTGAAGGCCACCGGCATCAAGCCCGGCATGCAGATCGTCGAGCGCCTGTACGGCCTGCTCGAGCTGCACCATGACGAGCAGGGCGAGGTCCGCCGCGCCGGCGAGGCCATCCTGAAGGAAATCGGACACACGGAAGAAGACCGCATCCAGCCGGAGATCCAGTCGTCCACCATCATTCGCGGGTTGGACGACCGGCAGACTCAGCTCATCAACCGCACCCGTCACGGCCACATGATCGTGGCCGGGCAGTCGCTCTACACGCTGGAGGTACAGCCGGCCGCCTACGCCGCCATCGCCGCCAACGAAGCGGAGAAGGCCGCCCACATCCGGGTGCTGGAGATCGTGTCCTTTGGCTCCTTGGGCCGTGTGTATCTGGCCGGCGCGGACCGCGACATCGACGTGGCGGCGCCGGCGGCGGAGAACGCCATCAAGAGCATGAAGGGGCGGAGCGCGAAGAAATGATCCCGGCAATCTCGCCGGCATGGGTGCTTTCGTCTCGGCGAGCCCGGGGCGCCTCTCGCACGAAAACGCAACATAGGGAGAAGTGGTAATGGCCGAAGCATTGGGCATGATCGAGTGCCGCTCGTTCGCGGCGATGGTCGAGGCGTCTGACGCCATGGTGAAGGCTGCCAAGGTGGAGCTCGTGGGTTACGAGAAGACCGGTGGCGGCTACGTGACGGCCGTGATCCGCGGAGACGTGGCCGCCGTGAAGGCGGCAGTGGAAGCCGGACAGAACGGCGCCTCTCGCGTGGGCGAAATCGTCGCGACGCACATCATCGCGCGTCCGCACGTCAACGTGGACTTGGTGCTGCCGCTCGGTCGCAAGGACGAGGTCTCCAAGGAGATCTCGGCCCGCGGCGGAAAGAAGTAAGCGCTCCGGCACGCGGGGGTGGTCCTGCTCCGGCCACCACCCCCGCGGTTGTCGTTTGTTGCCGGCGAAAGGTATCGAGCAATGCTCCTGGCAAAGGTGGTCGGGACCTTGGTGGCGACCCGCAAGGATCCCAAAGTGGATGGGCTCAAGTTCCTGCTACTCAAGCAGGTGAACCCCGAGACCCTGAAGGAAGGCGGCTACGTCGTCGCGAACGACGCCGTAGGCGCTGGCGTCGGCGAGATGGTGCTGTACGCGTCGGGCTCTTCCGCGCGCCAGACCGAGGTCACTCGGGATCGTCCGTGCGACGCGGTGATCATGGCCATCGTCGACAGCTGGGACATCGAGGGCGACAAGCTCTACGAGAAGCACGGCCAGGAGCACGGCTACGCCGACTGAGTCGGTTGAGCGAGGAGCAGCATGAGCCCCGAAGAGATCCGTCGCATCGCGGAAGCCATTGCCCAGCAGATCAGCGGGCAAGGTCCGCCGGTGAGCCTCTCGAGCACGCCCCGCGCGGCGCCCGCGCCGGCGGCCGCCCTGGGGGATGGCGTCTTCGCCGATCTCGACTCTGCCGTGCGTGCAGCACGGGCGGCCTTCTTCGAGCTGTCCGCCGTCGGCCTCGAGAAGCGCTTCACCATGATCGAGGCCGTGCGCCAGGCGCTGCGCCCCCAGGCGGAGCCCCTGGCGAAGTTGGCGCAAGAAGAGACCGGCCTCGGGCGCTGGGAAGACAAGGTTCAGAAGAACCTGCTCGTCACCGAAAAGACGCCCGGGCCGGAGGAGCTCACGCCTGGTGCCCAAAGCGGTGACCACGGCCTGGTCCTGATCGAGCCGGCTCCTTTTGGTGTGATCGGCGCGATCACACCAGTGACGAATCCGTCGAGCACCATCATCTGCAACGCCATCGGCATGGTGTCGGCGGGAAACACCGTGGTGTTCAACGCGCACCCCTCTGCCAAGCGCGTGAGCATGGAGACCATTCGTCTCATCAACCGCGCCATCCTGTCCGTGGGCGGACCGGCGAACGTGCTCACCTGCGTTGCGGAGCCGACGATCGAGACGGCCACGGAGCTGATGAAGCACCGCCTGGTGCGCTTGCTGGTGGTCACCGGGGGCCCGGGCGTGGTGAAAGCCGCGATGAACTCCGGCAAGCGATCCATCTGCGCCGGACCCGGCAACCCGCCGGCGGTGGTGGACGCCACGGCGAACATCGAGCAGGCCGGGCGAGACATCGTTCTCGGGCACTCTTTCGATAACAACGTGATCTGCGTCGACGAGAAAGAGTGCATCGTCGTCGAGTCCGTGGCGGAAAACCTGAAGGCCAGCATGAAGCGGGCCGGCGCGGTGGAGCTGAAGCCCTCGGATCTGCCGCGGCTCGAGAAGGTGATTTTCGAGAAGAACGCCGGCCCCCGCGGTCACGCCGTGGTGAACCGCAAGTTCGTGGGCAAGAACGCGGAGCTCATCTTGCGGGAGCTCGGCCTTCCGGGTGGGCGGGAGGCGCGCTGCGTGCTGGTCGACGTACCCAACGACCACCCGCTGATCTGGACCGAACAGATGATGCCGGTGCTGCCCCTCACCCGCGTGAAGACCGTGGAGGAAGCCATCGACTTGGCGGTGGAGGCCGAGGGCGGCAACTTCCACACGGCCACCATGCACTCCCACGACCTGGTGGCGCTCAGCACGATGGCGCGGAAGTGCAATTGCAGCATCTTCGTCAAGAACGGTCGCGCGGTGGCGGGCCTGGGGCACGAAGGCGAGGGCTACACCTCGTTCACGATCGCCTCGCCTACCGGCGAGGGCCTCACCAGCCCGCGGTCCTTCTCTCGCTGGCGGCGCTGCACCCTCAAGGATCAGTTTCGGATCGTGTGAGCATGGCGCGGGCCAAGGCGAAATCACGAGCGGCCGCGAGGCGCACGGTGGCGAAGAAGCCCGAACCGCCGTCCGCCGCCGGGCCCGCCCTCGCCTTGCTCGAGATCGCCGAGGTACCCGTCGGTCTGCGCGCCCTGGACGCATTGGTGAAGGAAGCGTTCGTGGAGATCGCGGCGCGCGGCACCGTGCAGTGCGGACGCTACCTGATCGCCTTCGCGGGACAGGTGGAGCCGGTGGAGATGTCCTTCGGCCGGGCTTTGGAGATCGCCGGCGGAAAGCTGTGCGACTCGGTGCTGCTGCCCGACGCGGAGCCCCGGCTCTTGCCCGCTTTCCGCAATGGCGTGGTTCGCTGGCCGGCACCGGGAGACACGCTTGGCGTGGTGCAGTCCGAAACCTGCCCCACCCTGCTGAACGCCATCGACCTCGCGCTCAAGGGCGCCCAAGTCGATCTGGTCGAGCTCCGACTGGCGGACGGCCTCGGCGGCAAGGCCCTGGCGACGCTCTGGGGTGACGTCCACGACGTGGAAGCTGCCATCGAGATCGCCGAGGCCGCCAACGCGCGGCAGCTCTCCTTCAGCCCGGGAGTGCGGGATGCCCTCAACACCGTGGTGATCCCGAACGCAGACGACGAAGTACGGAATGCCGTCAGTGGCGGTACCCGCTTTTTCACGGAGTGGCGAGGATGAAGCTCGGTCGCGTCATCGGCACCATGGTCGCCACCGTCAAGGTGGCGGGCACGGAAGGGCTCAAGCTGCTCATCGTGCGGCCACTGAAGGCAGACCTCTCGGTGGAAGGCGAGCCCTTCGTGGCTACGGACGCCTCGGCCCAAGCGTCCACCGGTGCCCTGGTCACCTACGAAGCATCCCGCGAAGCGGCGTTGCTCCACGACCCGTGGTTCATTCCCGTGGATCACGCCATCGTGGGCATAGTGGACCAGCACGACTACGACGGAGAGGCGAAGTGATCCTCGCGCGCGTGTGTGGGACGGTCGTGAGCACCGTGCAGCACCCGTTCTACGACGGGAAGAAGCAGCTCATCGTGCGGGCGGTGACGCCCGACGGCGAGTGGGACGGCGAGCGCTACGTGGTCGCCGTGGATCTCGTCGGTGCCGGCATGGGGGAAACCGTCGTGGTGGAGGACGAGGGCAACAGCGCGCGACAGTTGCTGGACGCGCCGAATGGCCCCGTCCGATCCGTCATCGTCGGAATCGTCGACGAAGTCGCGACCGACTGAGACAGCGGCGCAACCGCCGGCGTGCCCGGTCGACGGGGCTTTGCTACCATGGAGCCCTGTCATGACGCAGTCCTTCGAGTCACGCCCACTGCCCGGGGCCGATCAGCTCGTCTGCCACGACGGTGAGCCGATGGAATCGGAGCGTCACCGCCAGCAGATGATCCTGCTCATCCAGTCTCTCGAGCACGCGTGGCGCGACCGAGACGACTTCTATGTGAGCGGGGACATGTTTCTCTATTTCAGCGAGACGCAGACCCGCAAAAACGATTTTCGCGGACCCGATGTGTTCGTGGTGATGAACACCACCCGCAAGGAACGCAAAGCGTGGGTGGTATGGGAGGAAGGCGGGCAGGCGCCGGATGTGATCATAGAGCTCCTATCGGCGTCGACGGAGGCGGTCGACCGCGGCGAAAAGATGCGCGTCTATTCCCGCGCGCTCCGCGTAGCCGAGTACTTCCTGTTCGATCCTTTCTCGGCGCTGCTCGAGGGCTACGAGCTCGACGCGCCTTCGGCCGAGTACGTGAGGAAGACCCCCGATGCCCAGGGTCGCTTGAGCTGTAAGCGATTGGGACTGCTCCTTGGTGTCGTCCCAAGCACGCTGTGGGGCATCACGGCGCCGTGGCTGCGCTGGCTCGACACGACCGGCGATGTGCTGCAGGTGCCAACCGAGGCGGCGCTCGCTCTGGAAGAACGCGCCAACGCCGAGGCCGAGCGTGCCAACGCCGAGGCCGAGCGTGCCAACGCCGAGGCCGAGCGCGCCAACGCCGAGGCCGAGCGCG
Organism: Polyangiaceae bacterium; assembly: GCA_020633235.1. NCBI lineage: Bacteria > Pseudomonadati > Myxococcota > Polyangiales > Polyangiaceae > Polyangiaceae bacterium. The sequence goes on from JACKEA010000009.1 coordinate 21,647, forward strand.
CCAACGCCGAGGCCGAGCGCGCCAACCGGCTGGCCGCCGAGCTGGAAGCGTTGAAGCGCAGTTGAGTCAGTTCACCGCGCAGTAGTTGTATTGGGGCACCCAGGGGTGCGGAACGCACTTCTGTCCTGTCTGACACACGCTCGCGTCGTTTCCGCACACGATGCGTTGGCTGGGGTCGGAACAGTCCGCCGGAAGCTTGCACTCGAAGTTCACGTTGTTCTGCTGCACCACCGTGCTGCAGCACACCTGGCCGCTGCCGCAGTCATCCGGGCCGTCACAGTAGATGTCCGGCCCCTGGCACTGCGTGCCCCCCGTCTGACATTTCGGGCTGAGCCCAGCTCCGGTGAACTGCTGGCAGCAGAAGTCCGTGGCAGTGCTGCAGGTCGTGCTGCCGCAGGTGACTTGACCGGGGCCGGCCACCTTGTGGCAGGTCGCGCCGTAGTCCGGGCAGCAGTCGTTGGAATTGACGCAGGCCTCGTCGCAGTAACAGTTTTCTGGGGTGACGGGCTGGCCGCTGCCGCAGTGCCCGGCACAGAGGCCGAGGGACGTCGCACCCCCCGTGCCGCCCGTCGCCCCCGTGCCACCGGTGCCGGGATCGCCACCGGTTGCTCCCGTGCCCCCACTGGCCGCCGCGCTGCGCTGCCGCCGCTCGCCGCGGTGCCGCCGGCGCCACCCGTCGCTCCCGTGCCGCCCACGCCGCCGGTCGCGCCAACGCCGCCCACGGCGCCACTGCCGCCGGTCGCTCCGGTGCCGCCCACGGCGCCACTGCCGCCGGTCGCGCCAACGCCGCCCACGGCGCCACTGCCGCCACTGCCGCCCGTCACGCCGGCGTCCTGTCCTCCCGCGCCGGAACCGCCGAACAGCGCGGCGTCGTCACTCCCGCCGCAGCCGACCAGCACCAACACCGACGCACAAGCAAGTACCCACCGCATGCTCGAAGACTGACGGAATTGACCTCTGACGTCCAGCGTCCGCGACGGAGATCGCGCCGAGCCAACAATCAAATCGGAAATCTACGGGCTCCGTGTCAAGAAAGCGGCGCGCGTGTCCGGAATTTGGACGGCGGCGCGGCGAAGTGGTGCTGTGCGCCCATGTCTCGAGGATCTCCGCGAATGCTGTGGCTGGACTCGGACAGCCGCGCGCTGGAGGGAGCGCACCGCGCGCTCCGTCGTCGACACCCGAGCTGGCAGATGGTGTGGGTCACGTCGCCGGAGCGAGCCCGCGCCTTCGTGCTCAGCAACGAAATCGACGTGCTCATCACCGACGTCACCTTCGAAGGTGGAGCCGCGGGGCGGCTGCTCTCGTGGGTCGCCGAGCAGGAGCCGTCGCTGCCCTGCCTGATCGTCACTCGACGGCCGGATCTGGCTCGCCGAAGCCTACTGCCGAAGAACGTGCAGCGCGTACTGCTCAAACCCATTGACGAGGACGTGCTCATCGGCTGCCTGGAGCGAGCACTGCGGGCGAAGAACGTGAGCGTGGCGCCCCCGCGCTCGGAGCCGGCGCCCACGAGTCGCTCGGCGGTGGCTTGCTCCGCCCGGCTGGGAAACGCGCTGCGGTTCAGCGCTCGCTGAGCGTCTGGGCGGCGCGCAGGATCGGGGCAAAAGCGTCGATCGTGAGCGAGGCGCCCCCCACCAGCGCGCCGTCGATGTTGGCCTGCGAGAGGAGCTCCGGCGCGTTGTCCGCCTTCACGCTGCCTCCGTAGAGTATGCGCGTCCGCTGGCCGACGTCGGGGCCCAGTCGCTCGCGGATCGCGGCGTGTACCTGCTCCGCATCCTGTGGCGTGGCCACCTGTCCGGTGCCGATGGCCCACACCGGCTCGTAGGCGATCACGCCGCCGCGCGCGAGCGGCAGTCGGACGGCGTCCACCATGGCCAGCACTACGTCCAATGTGCGCCCCCGCTCGCGTTCCTCGAGGGTCTCCCCCACGCACACGATGGGCGTGAGCCCGGCGTCGAGCGCCGCCTCGGTCTTCTTCCGGACCAGCTCGTTCGTCTCGCCGAAGTACGCGCGGCGCTCGCTGTGACCCACGATCACCCACTCGCAGCCGACGTCGTGGAGCATGGGAGCGCTCACTTCTCCAGTGAACGCGCCCTTGGGCTCGGGATGCACGTTCTGCGCGGCCACGCCGATGGGCGGCCTCCCGAGCTGCCGTGCGACCTCGCGACATTCTTGAAGGACGGGCACGATGGCGAGGTGCGGCGGTGCCACCACGGCTTCCACACCGGGTAGAAACGCAGCGGTGCGCGCCACCTGCACCGCGAGCTCGACCCCTTCGGGGCCTCCGTGGTGCATCTTCCAATTACCGGCGACGAGGGGCTTCCGAGCGGGGTTCACGGCGGCGCATCATGGCACAAAGCGAGGCTTTCTCGCGGCGGCCCTCTCGTGGCACCCTGAGCCCCCATGCACACGGAACGACCCGAGCGCGAGCTCCGCCGGGAGATCGTCGAGATCTGCAAGCGGATCTACGCCCACGGCTGGCTGGCCGCGACCGACGGCAACGTCAGCGTGCGCCTGGGGCAGGATCGCGTGCTCGCCACCCCCACGGGCATCCACAAGGGCTTCATGAGCGAGGGGGACTTGGTGGTGATCGACCTCGGGGGCAAGCGCCTGAGCGGAACCCGCGGCGTGTCCAGCGAGATCCAGATGCACCTGGCTGCCTACGACGAGCGCCCCGAGGTACGGGCGGTGGTCCACGCTCACCCCACCAACTGCATCGCGTTCTCTCTCGCAGGCGTCAGCCTGGCGCAGTGCCTGCTTCCCGAGATCGTGTTCACCTTCGGCTCCATCCCCACCACGGCCTACACCACGCCCACCACGGAGGAGGTGCCGCGGGAAATTCGCAAGTGGCTCCGAGACTACGACGCGATGATCCTCGACCGACACGGCAGCCTAACCGTGGGCGCCAACCTCGATGAAGCCTACGGAAAGCTCGAGCGCATGGAGCACGTGGCGGAGATCACCTTTCGGGCGCGCCAGTTGGGGCCGATTCGCCCGCTGTCGGCGGCGCAGATCGGTCGGCTGCAAGAGGTGGGGCAGTCGCTCGGGCTGCCGCCCCGCAAGGTAGCCGGATCGCCCTGCGACCACTGCAACGCCTGCCCCGGCATGGCCTCACGTGAGCCGACGCCCCGACAGGACGACCACACCGCGATGATCGCTCGCGTGCAGGAACAGGTCACCCTCGCCCTCGGCTCCAAGCGATGACCCACTTCCGCACCTGCACGCTGTGCGAAGCGATGTGCGGGATCGAGGTGGAAGCCACGAACGGCGTCGTCACGCGTATCCGCGGCGACCAGTCGGACCCCTTCAGCCGCGGTCACGTGTGTCCCAAGGCCGTGGCCCTGGGCGACCTCCAGAGCGATCCGGATCGCCTCGAACGCCCCCTGCTGAGAGCCGACGGCAAGCTCCGGGAGATCGGCTGGGACGAGGCCTTCGATCGTGCTGCGGACGGCATCCGCCGGGTGCAACGAGCCCACGGCAAGAGCGGCGTGGCCGTGTATCTCGGCAACCCTACGGTGCACAACTACGGGTCGCTCTTGTACGCGCCGCCCTTCGTTCGCGCCTTGCACACCAAGAACCGCTTCTCCGCCACCAGCGTGGACCAGCTTCCGCACATGCTGGCGGCATACTGGATGTTCGGCCATCAGCTGCTGTTGCCGGTGCCCGACGTGAACCGCACCGAATACTTCCTGATCTTCGGCGCGAACCCCCTGGCGTCCAACGGCAGTCTGATGACGGCGCCGGGTATCGAGCGGCGGCTGCGCGCGATTCAGAAGCGAGGCGGCAAGCTCGTGGTGTTGGACCCCCGCCGCACGGAGACGGCCAAGCTCGCGGACGAGCACCACTTCATTCGTCCTGGAAGCGATGCTTGGCTCCTGCTCGCGCTGCTTCACGTCGTGTTCGAGGAAGGCCTCACACGGCCTTCGCCCCTCGCCGGAGATCTCGCGCCCGTACGCGCCCTGGTGAAGCGCTTCTCGCCCGAGCGCGCGGAAGCCCAGTGCGGCGTCGCCGCGAATGACATGCGCCGCATCGCCCGAGACTACGCCACCGCGCGGCGCGCCGTCTGCTACGGGCGGATGGGCGTCTCCACGCAGGAGTTCGGCACGCTGTGCGCGTGGCTCATGAACCTCTTGAACTTGGTCACCGGCCGCCTGGACGCAGTGGGCGGCGCGATGTTCGCCGAACCGGCGGTGGATCTGGTAGCCAGTCCCAAGCTCACGGGACGCGGCAGCTTCGGACGCTGGAAGAGTCGCGTGCGAGGTCTCCCGGAGTTCGGCGGAGAGCTCCCCGTCGCCGCCCTCGCCGAAGACATCGAGGCTGGCGCTATCCACGCCTTGGTCACCTCGGCGGGCAATCCGGTGCTGTCCACGCCTCAGGGGACGAAGCTCGACCGAGCGCTGTCGCAGCTCGACTTCATGGTCTCGATCGACTTCTACCTGAACGAGACCACGCGTCACGCGAACGTGATCCTGCCGCCCACGCCCCCCTTGTCGCACGACCACTACGACTTGGCGTTCCACGTCTTGGCAGTGGAAAACACCGCCAAGTACTCTCCTGCCCTGTTCGAGCGACCGCCGCACGCGCGCCACGACTGGGAGATCTTCTGCGAGCTCGGCGCACGATTGGAAAGCCGCGCCAAGTGGCGCGCGATGAAAGCGCTGGGCCCGCGGCGCTTGCTCGACATCGCCCTCCGAAGCGGACCCTACGGGGCCGGATTCGTCCCCGGTCGCCGCGGTCTGTCCCTGTCGGAGCTCGAGAGGAGACCTCACGGCGTCTGGCTCGGAGCGCTTTCACCCTGTCTCGCGAAGCGCATCTGCACCGAAAGTGGGCGAGTCGAGGTCACCCCACGCCCGCTTTTGGCAGACCTCGAGCGCCTGGAGGCCACGGTGGCCCGTCCCGGCCTCACCCTGGTCGGCCGCCGGCATTTGCGCTCCAACAACTCCTGGATGCACAACAGCCAGCGGCTGATCAAGGGACCCGAGCGCTGCACCTTGCTCATGCATCCGGAGGACGCCAAGGCCCGCGGTGTGACGAACGAGAGCCGCGTGCGGTTGTCTTCGGAGGCGGGCAGCGTGGTCGTGAGCGTGGAGCTCTCGGACGAAATGATGCGCGGCGTCGTATCGCTGCCTCACGGCTTTGGCCACGATCGCCCGGGCATTCGCCTGCGCATCGCCTCGGGCCACGCCGGCGCCAGCATCAACGACGTCACCGACGCGTCACGTTTGGACGCCGCCTCCGGCAACGCCGCCTTCAGCGGAACTCCGGTAACGGTGGAGCTACTGTAGGAAGATCCCGTATCCTGACGGCGATGCACTCGCTCCGCCGTCACGCCTTGTCTTTGGTTTTTTGGTTGTCCGTCGCGCTGGCCGCGATCGCCGGTTGTGGCGGTGGTGACGACAGCGGTGTGGCATCCAATACCGGGGGCAGCGGCGCGAAGGCAGGCAGCGGCGGCAATGGCGCGGGCACCGGCGGCGGCATCGACGTGGACGGCGGCACGCAGTCCCTCACGGTGGAACCCGCGACCATCACCCTCACGGTGAACGGCGCGGCGTCACCCGCCTCGCAGCAGTTCACGGCCAAGGCCAACGGCTCCCCGGTGAACGCCAGCTGGACGCTCGATACCTACGACATCATCACCATCGACGCGTCGGGGCTCGCGACCACGACCGGCATCCTGGCCGGCAAGACGGTGGTGACCGCCACCTACAACGGCAAGACGGCGACGGCGGACGTGATCGTGAAGGTGGATCTGAGCGAGGACGTCGACCCGAGCGTGGCCCCCGCCGACAAGGGCGCCCTCGGCGGCGCGCCCGCTGCGGACCCGGGACCCGATGCCTCGAAGTTCCTGTATCCCTACGACCAGACGGTGATGCCCCGCGGACTGATCGCGCCGCTGGTGATGTTCTCCGCCGGCAGCTTGGCGCCCAGCAGCGCGAAGCTGACGCTCACGGGGCAGAACTTCAGCTGGCAGGGCTACTACACCGTGGCGGATCCCAACGCGCCGCGGCTCACCGTGCCGCAGAACGTGTGGGATGCGGCGCTGTACAGCTCGCAAGGCAAGAAGCTCAAGCTGGAGGTGGCCAAGGCTCTGGCGGGCACGGCCTACGGCCCCTACGCCGTCGACGTGGTGGTCGCGCCGGGCTCGCTCCGCGGCGTCGTCTACTACCAGACTTACGAAGACCCAAAGACCGGCATCTGGGCCGTGCGGCCCGGCGAACAGCAGGCTGCCGCCCAGGTGAAGCAAGGTTGTGTGGTGTGTCACTCCGTGGCCGCGAACGGCAAGTACCTCGCGACCGGAGCCGACGCTGCATCGCTCCTGCCGGAGAGCGGCGTGTACGCGGTGGACCAGACCGGGCAGGCCACGCAGATCACCGGCGCGCCCACGAACCTGGGTGGTGACACGCGTGGGCTCTCCTTCGCGACCTTCACGCCGGACGGCAAGTACGTGATGCGCAGCGAGAACAACTTCTGGGGCGGCGTGAACCAGCTCGCGTGGAAGATCGACGCGGCCGGCAAGAAGCTCGACCCCGCTACGGTGGTGGGACTCGGAGCCGATGTCAGCGCGTTCTTGCCGGCCTTCTCTCCGGACGGAAAGCGCTACGCCTTCACCAACGGTGACGGCGAAAGCGCGCCGCCCGGCACGCCGCGGCGCTCCATCAGCGTGATGGATGTGAAGATCGACGAGACCGCCGGCGCCGCTGGGACGCTCACCTTCTCGAACCGCAGCGTCCCCGTGGACAACGGCGGCAGCGGCTCCGTCGCGAAGTTCGTCACGTTTCTGCCGGATTCCAACCTGATCGTGCTGCAGGAAGGCACTGCAGGGGAAAACTCCTACAGCGGCATGCTACCCAGCTGGGACAACAACGCCTACGGCGGCTGCACTGGCAAGCTCCACTTCGTGGATCTCGCCAACAAGACGCACATCGAGCTGGGCAATGCGAACAGCGGCATCATTCCGGAGGACGCCAACAAGAACTACGAGCCCTTCGCGCTGCCCATCGCCTCCGGCGGCTACTACTGGGTCGTGTTCACCAGCATCCGCCAGTACGGCAACCTGCAGCAGGGCGGCGGGATTCGTAAGCAGCTGTGGGTTGCCGCGATCACGCCCGGTGCCACGGCAGGTGCGGACCCCAGCCATCCGCCCTTCTTCCTACCGAACCAAACCGAGACCAAGAACGAGCGTGGCTTCTGGGCGCTGGACCCGTGCAAGCCCAAGGGCGAGAGTTGCGAGACGGGGGACCAGTGTTGCGATGGCTTCTGTCGTCCGAGTGATCCATTGGATCCCACGTCCCCCAAGGTGTGCGGTGAAGGTCAGGGCTGTTCGCAAGTCAGCGAGAAATGTACGACGGACGCGGACTGCTGCGGTGTGAGCTCAGGTGTGAAGTGTCTCGGCGGGTTCTGCTCGCCGCAGGTGCCGCAGTGAGGTGACGCTCGACGGTTGACAGATCCCACGCCGAGGAGTCCGCTAGTGACATGGTGGGCTCACGTTTGGGTGTGGTGATGGGCGTGCTGCTTGCGATGACGGCGTGCAGCAGTGATTCGAGCTCGGGCAACGCGGGCGACGGCGGTAGCGGGGGCGGTTCCGGCTCCAGCGGCTCCGGCGGCTCCGGCGGCGGCACGGGCGGGGGCTCTACCGGAGGAAACGGCGGTTCGGCGGGTGTTCCGACCACGCCGTCCTGCAGTGCAGCGGCGAACGGCTCTTCCGGCCCGGTGCAAGCGCCCACGCTGCGCGCGACGCTGGACGGGAGCTGGGACGAGAACTGGCTCGCGGCGCCGGCGCTCGCGGATCTGGACGGTGACGGCAAGCTCGACATCGTCGCAGCGCGCCACTCGGTTCTGTACGCTTGGCACCACGACGGGCAGCCGCTGTGGCAGACGGCATGGGCGAGCTCCGCTTCGAATTCGCCCGAGCATGGCCAGAGCCGCATGTGGGCCTCGCCGGTGGTGGGCGACTTCGACGGCGACGGCAAAGTGGAGATCGCCGTCGGCAGCGATGCCGACTCGAGCTCCAACGTGAACGTGGCCGTGTACGACAACACCGGCGAGTTGATGCCCGGCTGGCCGGTGCACTTCGGTGGCAGCGACGAGGTGCGCAGCATCGCCGCCGCCGACGTGGATGGCGACGGCAAGCTCGAGATACTCGTCAACAAGACCAACACCGGGCCCGCCACCGCCGTGTACGAGCTGGATGGTTCGATGCACCCGGGCTTTCCCCAGGTGAGCCCGAGCTGTGATCCCCCACCCCCGGCGGAAGAGTGCTGGGACTTTGGCGGCTACAACCAGAACATCGCTGCCGGGGATCTGGATGGCGACGGCGTGGACGACGTCGTCAGCAGCTACGACGCCATCGGCTTCGGCGTGTTCAAGGGGGATGGCACGCCGTTCCCGACGGACGCGAGCTTCACGGACAAGGTGATCACCGCCGTGGAGGCGTATCACGACTTGAAGCTCTCCCAGCAGGGCTGGGGCACTGGAGATCGCTCGGAGTTCACCTACTCTCCGCCGGTGATCGCGGACATCGACGGAGACGGCGATCACGAGATCGTGCTGGCGGGGGACCACGAGCACTCGAACGACACCACCAACAAGGGCATCACCGTCTGGGTCTTGAATCACGACATGACGCGACCCACCGGTTGGGATCCGCCCAAGGACACCGGTCTCCCCATCGAGTCCTCCAATCTGGGACAGAACATCGTTCCGACTCGACCCAGCCCCGCCGTCGCGGATCTGGACGGAAAGCCCGGGCTGGAAATCCTGGTGCCCACCTACGACGGCAAGCTGCACTGCTTCGGCCCCACGGGGGAGGAACTGTGGTTTTACACCTTCGGCAGCTCGCCGAGCCCGTACACCGGCGCCGGCGAGCCGCTGGTGGTGGACCTCAACGGCGACGGCGTTCCCGAGATCCTGTTCACCACGTTCTCCTCCGGTGCGCCAAAGCAGCCGGACACGCCGGCCCACCTGGTCATCTTGGACGCCGGTGGCAACGAGCTCCAGAAGGTGGAGATCTTCGGGCGCGGTTCCATGGCGGCTCCCTCCGTGGCGGATCTGGACGGCGACGGACAGCTGGAGCTGGTGATTTCCTTGAAGGACACCCTGGGTGGCGGCAAGGGCGGCGTGCAGATCTGGGATCTACCGGGCTCCAGCGACAACTGCGTGCTGTGGGGCACCGGCCGCGGCAGCCTCACGCGTCAGGGGTACGTGCCCTGACGCGGCGTTTCCGCGGCGGACCAACAAGATCTTTCTACGGCTTCGGCTGCCCGAAGTAGCGGAACAGATCCGATCCGCTGCTGAGCACGACGGTGCTCTTGTCGTCCACGGACTTCTCGTATGCGTCCAAGCTGCGCGTGAAGGCGTAGAACTCCGGGTCCTTCCCGTAGGCCTCCGCGTACACCTTGATGCTGGTCGCGTCGCCTTCGCCGCGGACCTTCTGCGAGGTTTCGTAGGCTTTGGCCAGGATGATGGTCTTTTCCTTGTCCGTCTCCGCGCGGATCTTCTGGGCCTCTTCCTCTCCTTCGGAGCGGTACTGCTTGGCCACGCGATCGCGCTCGGCGCGCATGCGGGCGAAGACGCTGTCCTGAACCTCGCGCGGAAGGTCCGCGCGCTTGATACGGACGTCCACGATCTCGATGCCGAAGCTCTTGGTCTGCGCCCGTACGGACGAGGCCACGCGCTGCATCATCGGATCACGAGCGTTGCCCACGATGTCGCCGAAGTTGTGGCTGGCGAGCTCTCTCCTGAGCTCGCTGTTGATGATGTCGTCCAAGCGTGCCTTGGCGCCGCTCTCGTCGTGCACGGTCTTGAAGAACATCAGCGGATCCGTGATGCGCCAACGCGTGATCGGGTCCGCTACCAGGCGCTTCTTGTCCAGCGTGAGATACTCCGCGGGCGGAGTGTCGCTGCCCAGGATGCGGCCTTCCATGAAGGTCACGGTCTGTGCGAACGGGATCTTGAAGTACAGCCCCGGACGCTCTGCGGTGCGTTTGTACTCGCCGAACTGCGTGACGATGGCGAGCTCCTTCTCGTCCACCACGAAGACGCTGGACCAGCCCACGAACAGGGCCAAAAGCACGAAAATCACCAGGGAGGCCTTCATGTCACTTGCCTCCCGCGGCGCCGAGCACGCCAGCTCCACCAATGGGCAGCACCGGCAGCGCTCCCTTGGCCAGGTCCTTGTCCACGATCACCTTCTTGTCCACCTTGGACAGCAAGCGTTCCATGGTCTCCAGATACAGACGCTCGCGGGTCACGCGCTCTGCCTTCGAGTACTCCGTGAGCATGGCCTCGAACTTGCTGGCGTCGCCGTTGGCTCGAAGCACGCGCTGCTCCTTGTAGCCCTCTGCCTCACGCTCGATCTTCTGCGCTTCGCCGCGGGCGCGCGGGATCTGGTCCGCGCGGTAGCCCTTCGCCTGATTGATGACCTTTTCCTTCTCCTCACGGGCGCGGACCACGTCGTGGAACGCTTCCTTTACTTCGTCCGGAGCGTCCACCGTCTGCAGCTTGACCTCTGTGATGCTGAGGCCGCTCTGGTATTCGTCCATGAGCTTTTGGAGCCAGCTTCGGGTTTCGCTCTGTACCTTCTCTCGATCCGTGGTCAGAACATCGTCGATCTTGGTGCGCCCGACCATGCTGCGGAGGGCCACCTCCGCCGTGGCGCGCAGGGTGTCCTCGGGATTCGAAATCTCGAACAGGAACTTGCTAGGATCCGTCACCCGGTACTGAACGATCATCTGGGCTTCCACGATGTTCTCATCACCCGTGAGCATCAGCGCTTCGTGCGGCACCCGCTGATCTCCACGGAACCCCACCTCCAGGCGGCGGATCTGCTCCACGTTCACCACGTCCTTCTGTTGGACGAAGGGAAAGCGGTAGTGCAGTCCCGGTCCCGTCTTGGACGTTTCGCGGCCGAAGGTGCGGACCACGCCCTGCTCCCCCGGGTCCACCTTGTAGAACCCGGTCGCGAGGATCAGGAGCACTACCAGGCCGACCACGATGGGCCCCACGTTCCTCAGGTTCTTCTTGAACGCGTCGGAGACCTGAGCCACCACTTCGGTGACGTCCGGGCGCGCGCCATCATCGTCGAACTGGCTCCTCATGGGCCAGAGTCATGGTCCCGCCTTCCCCTCGGCGCAATGCGAAATGCGGCTGGAGAAGGCGAAAATTCCGCGCCGCTACTGCCGAACCCGCCAGTTTCCTTGATACGTCTTTCCCACTTCGTCACACGTGGGATCGGTGACGATCAGCTCGGGGCGGACGTCACGGCAGTACACGATGGTGTTCTGGCGAAATGTGCGGCCAAAGTAGATGGCTTCGTCACGCGCAATGCCGTGCACCACCCAGGCAGGCTCGCGCCACACGCCCTCCGGCTCTTCGTCGTATCCGACGCAGTGCTCCACGCGGTAACAGCCCAGAATGAGCAAGTCGCGCATCACTTGATGCCGGCCCTCGTTCACCCGCCGGGGCAGCAGCATGGAGCGCGGGTTGTACGCGGTGAGGATCGCGAACTCTCGGCGGAGCAACTCCGGGAGCGTGCCCACGTCCTGGACGATTTCTCCATCCATGCTGACACGGAGCAATCCCGACTCGGTCGGGAGCTCGTACACGGTCGCGAAGTAGGATCGGAGTTGGTTTTGGTCCACGCTTCCTCCGTGCGGCCTACCAGAGCGTGCGGGCCGGCGACAACAAAAACCGTCGGTTCAAGCCTGAAACCGGTAGCCCACCCCGCGCACCGTGAGCAGATGGTTGGGCTCGCTCGGGTCCTTCTCCAGCTTGTTGCGCAGCTGCAGGACGAAGTTGTCGATGGTGCGCAGTGTACCGTGATGCCCCGGGCCCCACACACGCGTGAGGATCTCCCCGCGGCTGAGCACCTTGCCCCCGGCCTCCACCAAGCACACCAAGAGGTCGAACTCCGTGGGCGTGAGCTCCACGAGCTGGTCGTCCCGGGTCACCTCGCGCGTGTCGAGATCCACGCGGAGATCCCCGGCCTCCACCACGCGGCGCTTGTTCGGTCGCGCGATGGCATCGCGTCGGAGCACGGCCTTCACGCGCGCCAAGAACTCCGCCAAGCTGAACGGCTTGGTGATGTAGTCCTCGGCGCCGAGCTCGAGACCCATCACCTTGTCCATCTCGGCGCCGCGAGCGCTCAACATCACGATGGGCACCACGCTTCCGCCGTCCCGCAGCCGCCGCACCACCTCGAAGCCGTTCATCTTGGGCAGCATCACGTCCATCACGATCAGGGAAAACCGACCGCTCCCGGCGAGCTCCAACGCGATGTCGCCGTCCTCCGCCACGGTGACGTCGTAGCCCTCCGCCTCCAAATTCATGCGCAGGCCGAGAGTGATGCTCTCGTCGTCCTCGACCACCAGGATGTGCTTTCTAGGCCCGGACATCCGACTCCTTGTACGGCACCACCAGCGTAAAGGTACTGCCTTCTCCCGGGGCGCTGTCCAGCTCCACGCGGCCGCGGTGCGCCTTGGTGACATGCTTGACGATGGCCAAGCCCAGCCCGGACCCTTCCCGGTCCCGCGACAGGCGATCGTCCACGCGATAGAATTTCTGGAAGATCTGTTTGTGCTCGGAAGCCGGAATGCCGGGACCGTTGTCCGCGACGGAGATGCGAGCCTCTCGTCCGCGCGCCTCCAACGTGATGCGGATCTTCGGCGGATCCCCTCCGTACTTCTGGGCGTTGGTCAGCAAGTTGAACACGGCGTCGACCATCGCGGGCCGGTCCGCCTCGATGAACACCGGCTCCTCCGGGAGCTCGACGACGGTCGCAGTCTTGCGTCGCTCCCCCACCGGGGCGAAGGCGTTCATCGCTTCCCGAACGATCTCCGTCGCGTCCACGCGTTCCAGGACGAACTCGCGGCGGCCGCTCTCCATGCGACCCCAATCCAAGAGCCGATCGATCAGCTCCTGAAGCCGCATGCTCTCCCGACCGAGGCCCTCGATGCACTTGTCCTCGGCCGCGACATCGCCGCGGCGAAGCGCGAGCGTCTCGGTGAACAGGCGAATGGAGGTGAGCGGGGTCCGGAGCTCGTGTGACACCTTGGATACGAAGTCGCTCTGCAGCCGGGAGAGGTTCGCTTCGCGCCGGACGAAGACCCAGACGAGGACCACGCCCGTGGCCGCAGCACCGCTCAGGGCCACCACCAGGATGCCCATCAGCAGATTGACCTGAACCTCCCCCAAGAACAGCATGATCGCGCCGACGGCGATCAGTAGGAAGGTGGGCACCACCACCAGTGCCACGAGCAAGATGACGATGCGGCGGTAGCCCAGCGCAGCGAGATCTCGCGAGGCCATCAGCTCACCACCAAGTCCTCCACCAGCGCCGAGAGGAGCTCTGCCACGCTCCATGCCTGCGCCGGACAACCACGAAGGCGATGCGGGTGCTCTCCGTCGGCCAGCTGAGCCGGGTGGCCGAGCACGGGGCCGCCGTCGACGGCTTCCTCCAACAAGATGCGAAGCTCCTCTCGAAGTGCCATGTCGCTCGGATGGGCCTTCAGGCTGGCTCGAACGTAGGCGCCCAGCAAGAAGCTCCACACGGTGCCTTGGTGGTAGGAGGCGTCGCGTTCCCCCGGCGTGCCGGCGTACACGCCCTCGTAGCGGGGATCCCGAGGCGAGAGACTGCGAAGCCCACGCGGAGTGAGCAGCTCGTCCTTGGCCCGAGTGACGATCGACCGCGCTTGCCACTCGTCGAACAGCTCCGGTGCCGCGGCGAGCGCGAGCACTGCGTTGGGCCGGATGGTCGGGTCCGCCCAGGCGTCCGCCGTGTCACCGACTTCGCTGATGCAGTCGAAGGGGTACTCCGTCTCGTTGCACCAGAACCGCGCTCGGAACGCCGAGCGCGCCTGCATCGATGCAGGGCGCACCCGCTCGAGCGTGGCAACGTCGTCCAGCGCGTCGGCGAGCCTCGCGAGCACCTCGGTTCCCGCTGCCCACAGCGCTTGGTGCTCCACTGCTACGCCATTGCGCGGCGTCACGGCGCCATGGGATCCGCGCGCGTCCATCCAGGTGACCGGCTGCCGCTCGTCCTCGGTGACGAGCAGCCCGTGGGGGGTAGCACGCACGCCTTCGGCGTCGGTCTGCGACAAGCGCTCAAACGCCCGCACCAACGCGGGATAGAGCTCTGCCTGCACGAAGGGATCGTTCGCCCCCACCTTGCTGGCGAGCTTACCGGCGGCGTGGAACAGCCACAGCGTCGCGTCCGGACAGGGCCGCGCTTGCGGCATGCCGGCTTCCGGAAGCATCTCCGGCAAGAGCCCCGCATGCTGATGCTCGAGCACCGTGGCCAGGGTCCGCTTGGCCTCGTCGATCTTGCCGCACGCCAGGTACAAGCCATCGATGGATATCAGCCAATCCCTAAAGGGGGCCCCAAGCCAAGGGTAGCCCGCGAGCACGGCGGCGCGTCCGCAGTTTTCCGCGCGATAGCTGGCCGCAGCCAACGAAAGGGTGCGCACCACGCCGCTGTGGGTTTCACCAGGATCCTGCGCACGCAGGAAGTCTATGGCCTCCTGCATGAGCGCTTCCGGAGCCTCTTTGGGCAGCTCTCCAACGGCCGCCAGCAAGTAGGTCGTGGCGCCGGGCTCCATGGTCAGCTCGAACGTTCCTGGCGTCCACATGTCCTCCTGCCAGTCGTCGTAGCGCCCACGGTCGTCTACGTACTCGAAGCGACGCCACCAGTCCGGCGAGCCCATGAACATGCCGGCGTGGGCGAACACGATGGGCGGAAGCTCGTTGACCGGGCGCACTTCCACCTGGCCCGGGCGTAGCGTCACCCGTTGCACGATGCCTCCGTGCTCGCGGGCCAGACGATCTTGTCGGCGCAGGGGCATCAACGGCATCACGCTCAAGCGGGCGGGATGAAAGCCGTGCCACTGGTAGCGCATGACGGCGGCGTTCCGACCGCGAACCAGGCACAGCGAACGCTCGAACCACGCTTTGCCCAACCGGTAGCGCCAGCGCGGCAGGGGATCCTGGGAGAACTGCGCGAGCAGGCGATAGCCGGGGGTCGGCGCAACGTTCGGGAACTGGTGGGTGGAGAGGCGATAGTTGCGATCGCCGACGGACACGCTGGTTTCAGCGTGGGACAGCACCACGGTGCGGCCGAGCGGCGGATCGAGCGCCGCCACCAGCAAGCCGTGCTCTCGGCGCGTGTGCATCAGGGCGAGGGTGCTCATGGCGTAGGCCCCCGCTCCGTTGGTGTGCAGCCACTCGCGCTCGGCGCGCTCGAGCTCTCCGCCCACGTTGATGACCGGCCAGGGCCCCCGGCCCACCTTGAAGTCCCGAGCTCCGTTTCGGCTCATGCGTCTCCCCCCAACCTCGGCGCCAGCGCCTCGCGGATCGGCGCCTCCGGCGGTCGCCGCGATAGCCAGATTTCCACCGCGCGAACGGCCTGCCCCACCAACATGCCGAGCCCCCCTTCCCGTGCCACGCCCGCGCTGGCCGCGGCGCGCAAGAACGGCGTTTCGCTGGGTACGTACACCACGTCGTAGGCCAAGGTCGTCGCGCGCAAACGTCCCCACGGGATCAGCGCCGCCACGCCTTGTCCCGGGTCCTTGCCGGCCATGCCCGCGCTCGTCGCCTGCACGATGACGTCCACCGTCGCCGCCTCGTGCGACAGCCGCGCCGCAGCATCGTCCCAAGCGCACTCGTCCACGCCGGAGATGTCGCTCGGACGCCGCGCGATCAGCGTGATGCTCTCGCTGCCCACGGCGCGCAACGCCGTCACCGCCGCCCGCGCGGCACCGCCGCCGCCCAGCACCCATGCGCGACGCGGAGCGAGGTCGCGGAAGCGCTCCACCAACGCAGTGACGTCCGTGTTGTAGGCGATCACCTCGCTTCCGGCGCGCGCCCACACGTTGGCGGCGCCCGCCGCGGTAGCCAGCTCGTCGCCGCGATCCGCCAGAGCCAGGGCCAAGCGCTTGTGCGGGAGCGTGATGTTCACGCCGCCGAGCTCGCCGGCGCGAAGCTCCGCCAGTACCTGACGGACGTCCCCTTCTCGCGGGCAGTCGCGAAGCTCGTACTCGTGCTCCTCGCCCAGGGCGCGATAGGCAGCGGCGTGGATTGCCGGCGACAGCGAGTGCGCCACCGGATGTCCGACCAGCGCGAAGCGCGTCACTCTCCGTCCTCCACGTCGGTGACCGTTGCCGTGATGCGTCCTCGATGCAGGCGAATGCCGATGGCGTTCCCCGGCTCCGTCTCCCGCGCAGAGCGCAGCGCCCGACCGTTCTGGTCGAGGGCGATGGCATAGCCACGACCGAGCACCGCCAGCGGCGAGAGCCCATCGAGCCGCGCTGCCATCGCCGCGAGTTGCCCCGCGGCACGCCCCACGCGAAGCCGCGTGGTCCCGGAAAGGCGCCCCTCCAGCCGAGCCATGTCCGCCCGGGCCCGCGCCAGAACCGCTCGGGGATGACGGCCGGCGAGCCGCCGGTCCAGCTTTTCCAAACGGCCGCGCTCCCGCCCGATGGCCCGAAGACCATGCCGCTCGAGGCTCGAGCACAGCTCGTCCATCAACTGTTGCCGTTCGAAGATGAGCAGCCTTGGATCTCCGAGGCGGCGGTCGAGGCGCTCCAGACCCGCACGGTTCCGATCCAGACGAGCGAGGGCGGCGCGGGTGAGCCGACGCTCCATCTGCAGCACGTGCTCGGCCCGTGTTCCGTGGTCCGCGATCACGAGCTCCGCCGCCTGAGACGGCGTCGCAGCGCGAACGTCGGCCGCGAGGTCCGACAGCGAGGTGTCCACCTCGTGGCCCACGGCGCTCACGACGGGCACGCGGCACGCGGCCACCCGCCGCACGACGCGCTCGTCGTTGAACGGCATGAGATCTTCGAAGGATCCTCCGCCGCGGCCGATGATGACCGCATCGAGGCCAGGGTAGCCCTCGAGCAGATCGAGCGCCCGCACCAGACTATCGGCTGCAGCCTCGCCTTGCACCAAGGCGGGGCTCAACACCAGACGCACTCCGCCCCGTCGAAACGCCACCGTGCGAATGTCGTGGAAGGCAGCTCCGGACTTGCTCGTGACCACGCCCACTACCCGTGGGTCGCTGGGTAGTGCTCGCTTGCGTGCGGCGTCGAACAGCCCCTCGCCCGCCAGTCGCTCCTTCAGTTTCTGCAGCGCCTCGAGCAGGGCACCGCGGCCCGCAGGGCGGAGCCGCTCCCCCACCAGCTGTAGCCGTCCTCGCGGCGCCCACACCGTGGCGCGTCCGAAGATCTGCACCCGAGCGCCCTCGGCCAGGTGGCGGCGGGCCCGCTGGGCGTTGAAGCGATACAGCACGCAATCGATCACGGCGTCGTCTGCCTCGTCCTTCAGCGTGAAGTAGGCGTGACCGCTGGGCGGGATCTTGAGCGAGCCGATCTCCCCCTGCACCCACTCCGACCCGGTGGCGGACTCCACCGCGCGCTTGAGGCGCCGGTCGAGCTCCGCGACCGTGATGATGTCCTCCGTCCCACTCACGGCGCGGGCTTATAGCAGGGCTCGTGAGCGCGTGCCGGGCCTGGTGGATGGAGGTCATTTTCGCCGACGTTCCGCCTCGATTAGACTGTGTCTCGGTGAATTCCTCGCTCTCCTACGCCCTGGCCTGCGTGGTCGTACCCGCGGTCTGGGGCGTCCTGATGTACTTCGTGTTCGGCTACTGGGACGCGCGCCGGCGGCGGGCGCCCAAAGACGGGCCGCCGCCCATCGACTACTCGATCTAGAGCGTGGACGTCGCCGGCCAAAGCGTGAGCCTCCCGGCGCTGATTGCCCTCGGCGTCATCGTGGGCTTCGTCGCCGGGCTGTTCGGCGTGGGCGGGGGCTTCATCCTGACCCCGCTCCTCAGCGTGGTACTGCGCGTGCCCTTGCCCATCGCCGTGGGAAGTGGCTTGTGCCAGATGGTCGGCACTGCGACCGTCGCGCTGCTGCGTCATCGCAAGCTGGGTCAGGGCGAGCTGCGCTTCGACGCGCTGATGCTGGCAGGCAGCTTGGTGGGCGTGACCACCGGCGCCCGCGTGGTGAACGCCCTCGAGCACGCGGGAACCACCACGCTGTTCGGAAAGAGCGTTCCCGTGGTCACCCCCGCGCTGTACGGCTCCTACGTCGTGTTCTTGGTGTGCTGCGGTTTCGTCCTGCTCAAGCGTTCCCGCGGCAACGTGGAAGTGCTGAGCTACGTGCGGCGCGGTCCCCTCGCCAGGGTGCGCCTGCCTCCCTACGTGGACCTTCCGAGCCTGCCCCTCGCTCGCGTGAGCGCCATCGTGGTGGCCTACGTGGGATTGGGCCTCGGCTTTTTGAGTGGCGTCTTGGGAGTTGGTGGCGGAATCGCTCTGATGCCCGTGTTGATGTACGGCTTCGGCTTCCCCCTGCGGCAAGCTGCGGGCACCGGCATCGTGGTGCTGTTGGTGACCTCCGTCGGCGGCACCATCGCCCACGCCCTCTCCGGAAACGTTCATCTCGGGCTCTCGATGGTGCTCGTCATCGGCGCCAGCGTGAGCGCACAATTCGGTGCACTGGCGACCTCCAAGCTCCCCGCCGGCTTGCTGCGGCGCGGACTCGCCAGCCTCGTCCTCCTGACCATCGGCGCCATCCTGTGGGACCTCGTGCGCCGCTTCACGTGAGCCATGCCCATCTCCAGCGCCATCACCGATGTCATCGGCAACACGCCCCTGGTTCGTCTCGAGCGCTTGAGCTCGGAGCTCGGAGTCGAGGTATTGGCCAAGCTCGAAGGCCAAAACCCCGCCGGAAGTGTCAAGGATCGCATTGCCCATGCGATGGTCCAAGATGCCGAGCAGCGCGGCCAGCTCACCCCCGGCGCGACCATCATCGAGCCCACCAGTGGCAACACCGGCATTGCGCTGGCCATGATTGCAGCAGCACGCGGCTACCGTCTCACGTTGACGATGCCGGAGGCGATGAGCCGTGAGCGGGTGGCGCTGCTCCGGGCCTACGGCGCAGAGGTAGTGCTCACGCCCGGCACCCTGATGCGCCAGGCGGTGGAGCAAGCGGAGCTCTTGGGCGAGACCACGCCGGGTGCAGTGCTCCTACGGCAGTTCGACAACCCGGAAAATCCTCGCA
Organism: Polyangiaceae bacterium; assembly: GCA_020633235.1. Classification (NCBI taxonomy): domain Bacteria; kingdom Pseudomonadati; phylum Myxococcota; order Polyangiales; family Polyangiaceae; species Polyangiaceae bacterium. The sequence goes on from JACKEA010000009.1 coordinate 40,697, forward strand.
TCCACGAGCGGACCACCGCGGAAGAGATCTGGCGCGACACCGGCGGCGAGCTCGACGCCTTCGTCGCCGGCATCGGGACCGGCGGCACCATCACCGGCGTCGGACGCGTGCTGGCGAAGCGACTGCCCAGCGCACGCGTAGTGGGTGTGGAGCCGAGCTCCGCCGCTGTGCTCTCCGGGCACTCGGCGGGGCCGCATCGCCTGCAGGGGATCGGCGCGGGCTTCGTGCCCCCGGTGTTGGACCGTAGCGTCGTGCACGAGATCATCACGGTGAACGAAGACGAGGCCATCGCGTCCGCCCGAAGAATGGCACGCGGGGACGGAGTGCTCGGCGGGATTTCCAGCGGCGCAGCGCTCTCCGCCGCAACGGTCCTTGCCAAGCGCGGTGGCTTGCGGCGCATCGTGGTGGTGCTTCCGGACACCGGCGAACGCTATGCGTCCACGCCGTGGTTCGGCGCTCTCGGTGGCTGAGCGGATGCCGCTCGTGATATGACGCGAGCCGCCATGTTCAAGAAAGTCCTGATCGCGAATCGCGGTGAAATCGCCGTGCGGGTCGCGCGCACGCTGCGCGAAATGGGCATCAGCCCGGTGGCCGTGTACAGCGAGGCGGATCGAGACGCGCTGCACGTCCGGGTGGCGGACGAAGCTTACGAGATCGGACCCGCCGCCGCGGCCGAAAGCTATCTGCGCATCGACAAGCTGATGGACGTGGCACGCCGGGCGGGCTGCGACGGCCTGCACCCAGGCTACGGCTTCTTGTCGGAGAACCCGGAGCTGCCCGCGGCCTGCGAGGCCGCAGGCATCACCTTCATCGGACCGCCGGCCAGCGCGATGCGAGCCATGGGTCTGAAGACCGCAGCTCGCGAGAAGATGGCGTCCGCCGGCGTGCCGGTGGTCCCCGGGGGTAGCGCCGACACGCTGGAGCAGGCCAAGAAGACCGCCGCGGAGATCGGCTATCCCGTCATGCTCAAGGCGACCGCCGGCGGCGGCGGCAAGGGTATGCGCCTGGTGTCCTCGGAGGCCGAGCTTTCGAGCGCCCTCGACCGCGCCAAGAGCGAAGCCAAGAAGGCATTCGGGGACGAGACCGTCTACCTCGAGAAGGCCATCATTCGCCCGCGTCACGTGGAGATCCAGGTGCTCGGCGACAAGCACGGAAATGTGGTGCACCTGTTCGAGCGGGACTGCTCCATTCAACGCCGCCATCAGAAGGTGGTGGAGGAGTCGCCGTGTCCGGCTATCGACGACGCGATCGTCCAACGCATGGGCGAGACCGCCGTTCAGGGCGCCAAGGCCGTGGGCTACTACTCCGCCGGCACGTTCGAGTTCCTGCTGTCGCAGGACAAGTCCTTCTACTTCTTGGAGATGAACACCCGGCTGCAGGTGGAACATCCCATCACCGAGCTTTGCACCGGGTTCGACTTGGTACGTGAGATGATCCGCATCGCCGCGGGAGAAGAGCTCGGGTTCGAGCAGGCGGACGTCACTCGTCGCGGCGCTGCCATCGAGTGCCGCGTCTACGCGGAGGACCCCAGCACCGGGTTTCTGCCGAGCCCTGGCGTGATCCAGAAGCTGCGCACCCCCGCCGGACCCGGCGTGCGAGACGACAGTGGCGCTTACGAGGGCTGCACCATCAGCGGCAACTACGATCCCTTGATCAGCAAGCTCAGCGTGTGGGCACCCACGCGCGCACAAGCAGTGGAACGCATGCGCCGAGCGCTCGGCGAGTACGTAGTCACCGGCATTCGCACGAACCTGCCGTTCCACGAGCGCTTGTTCGAACAGCCGGAGTTCGTCGCGGGGGACTACGACACGGGCTTCATCGATCGCCACAAGGACCAACTGCTCCAGGGCACCCGCATCCCCCAAGACGCCAAGGCGGAATTCGCCGCCGCCGTGGCGGTCGCGGCGTATCGCGCGGAGCGCCATCACCGCGGCGACAACGGCGCTGCAAAGACCAGCGGCCCTTCCGCCTGGGTCTCGCAGCATCGCGCCCGCCTCGGTCGCGGACCGCGGGCCTGAGCCATGGCCGCCCTCGATCACGTCCGCATTCTCGATCTCACGCGGCTGTTGCCAGGGCCCTTTGCCACGCTGGTGCTCGCGGATCTCGGCGCCCAGGTGGACAAGATTGAAGACCTTGGAGCGGGCGACTACTTGCGCCACACGCCTCCGATGGTCGGCGACCTGGGCACCGCCTTCCACGTGCTCAATCGAGGCAAGCGCAGCGCCGCGCTGGATCTGAAGTCGCCCGCCGGAGTCAGCGCGCTGAAGCGCTTGGTCCGCCACTACGACGTCGTCTTCGAACAGTTCCGACCGGGGGTCCTGGAGCGCCTCGGCGTCGGTCACCAGACGCTGCTCGGAGAGAACGAACGCCTCGTCATCTGTGCCCTCACCGGCTACGGGCAAGACGGCCCGCTCCGGGATCGCGCCGGGCACGACATCAACTACATGGCACGCGCGGGTCTCTTGGGCCTGCAAGGTCCCGCCGAAGCCAAGCCGCAGCTACCGTCGTTCCAGCTGGCGGACGTGTCCGGTGGTCTGTGGAGCGTGATCGCGATTCAAGCAGCACTCTTCGAGCGGGAGCGTACCGGCAAGGGCCGCGTGATCGACATCGCGATGCTCGATTCGGTCATCCCCTTCGCCACCGTCACCCTCAGTCGGCTGCTCGGGGGTGAGCTCCCCAGCCGCGGCCAAGAGCTCCTCACCGGCGGCATCGCCCCCTACGACACCTACGCCACCCAAGACGGCGAAGCCATCAGCCTCGGCGCGCTGGAGCCGAAGTTCCTCATGAAGTTCTGCGCCTCCGCCGGCATCCAGGCGGACATGAGCGCGCTTCTGCCAGGCCCCCACCAAGCGGCCCTGAAGGCGCGCTTCACCGAGGTCTTCGCTTCACGCACGCGAGCGGAGTGGGAAGCCTTCAACGCCGAGCACGACGTGTGCCTCGAGCCCGTGCTGCGCCCGGACGAGCTGCGCGCCGACCCGCAGCTCTCCCAGCGTGGCGTCTTCTTCGACGCGCCCGTGGGCGACGCCAGCGTGGGTCTGTACCGCACGCCAATCACGGACAAGGCCCACGTGCCGAGCCCGGCTCCAAGGCACGGCGAGCACACCGACGCCATCTTCGCCGAAGCGGGCTTCTCAGCCGAAGAGATCGCCGAGCTCAGAGCCGCGGGCGCGATCCGCTGACGCGCATCCCGGATCTTCTTTTGTTGGTCCGGCGCGATCCCGTCGCGCCCCGGACACTCAGATCTTCTTGTACTCCTCGACGAACTCCCAGTCGGCGATCAGGTGCTTCTTGAGCAGCAGACTGAGCAGGGCGGCAAACAAGGCCTCCCAGCGCACGTTCTCCCCCAAGATCTCGGTGGCGTCCGCACCATGAGCCACGGCGCGCAGCGCCGCCACCAGATCTCGAGCCGTCAGATCCGCACCCGGCGCGGCTTCCTCGCTGCTCGTGGTGGAGGCGGCGCGCTTGGCCGGAAGGTTCACCTGGGTGCCGTCCAGCAAGGTCAGGGTGATCATGCGACCGGGAGCGCCTCGCTTGGGCGCCGGCATGTGGACCTCACGCGCGGAAATCGCAGGCGCGCTTTCGGGGGGAGGGGTCTCCGTGCGCGGCCGAAGCACCGCCTCCCGAAGTGCCGCAGGACCTGGCGGCTGAGCTTCCGGGGGCTCCGACGTGCGCCCGGGGGGCTCTGATGTGCGCTCGGGGGGCTCCGACGTCGACTTCGCCATTGGCGGGGTCGAAACTGGCTTCGGCGGAGGCTCCGAGGATTCGCCTCTAGGCTCCGGGCGCGCTTCACTTGCGACCTCGGCCTCCGCTTCGGACAGGGACGCGGAGCGCTCTCCACCGCCACCGTAGTACACGCGGATTGCCGACAGGATGTCGGACGGCGGTGCGATCATCGCCCGCACGGGCAAGCCGGCAAACTGCTGGATGTCCTGCTGAGCGGCCTGGTTCGCCGGATCATCCATCGCCACGTACAAGGTGTTCCCTTGCCCGCGCACCCGCCGGACGAAGATGGGGACCAAACAATGGCGCTCAGCCAGCTCTCGAGGCACCAAGTTGAGCAGCTGACGCGAGAAGTCGATGTGGTACAGCGACACCCACGGTACGCTGAGCTGCTGGCTCAAGATCTGGGTCACCTGCGTTTCGGTGACGACACCAGTCTCCACCAAGAGCGTACCTAGCCGGCGCCCATCCGATTTCTGCAGCTCCAGAACCTCTTCGAGCTGCTCTCGGGTGATGATCTGAGCTTCGACCAGAAGCTCCCCGAGCGGGACTCTCGGCGCCGTCATTCCGCGTCAGTCTACCAGCCGCGCTCGCCGTCACTGGAATGTTTCTGCGATAATTCGCGGACGCCGCCCCGACCCCACACTTGACCCCGCGCGGTCCGCGCCCCTCCCCTTTTCGCCTTTGCGCCCGGCGCCGCCGGGTCAATACTGGTCAGGCCCGCGGGCCCGAGCGCGGGCAGAAAGACCTCGATCCCGTGGTAACCTCCTCGAACGCGATGCGACCGTGCCCTCAGTGCGGTTCGGCGTGCTCGGCGGACCACCACTACTGCCCTGCGTGCGGGTTTCCCGTGGGCACCGTGGGCAAGTCCAACGAGGACAAGCTCATCGGACGCACTCTGCCGGGCGGCTACCACATCATCGATCTGATCAGCGTCGGTGGTATGGGCCGCGTCTATCGAGCGGAGCAGAGCGTTCTCGGGCGCACCGTCGCGGTGAAGGTCATCCACCCGCACCTGCTGTCGGACGAGAACTCCGCCGTGCGCTTCATGACGGAAGCGCGGGCAGCCAGCCAGCTCAACCATCCAAACTCCATCGCCGTCTTCGATTTTGGACGTACGGACGACGGCCAGCCGTACCTGGTGATGGAGTTCTTGCGAGGCAAGGACCTAGCCCGGGTTGCGTGGGAGGAAGGCCCGCTGCCATTCGCACGCATCGTGGACGTGTTGCGCCAAGTGCTGGCAGCTCTTGGAGAAGCGCACGATCTCGGGATCGTGCACCGCGACCTCAAGCCGGAAAACGTCATCCTGGAGCCGCTTCGGCGCGGGGGCGACTTCGTCAAGGTCGTGGACTTCGGCCTCGCGAAGCTCAAGGCGACGGATGGCCAATCGACCAGCGTCACCAGCCCCGGCATCGTGTGCGGGACGCCGGACTACATGGCGCCGGAGCAAGGCCGCGGAGATCCCATCGACGGGCGCAGTGATCTGTACGCGGTCGGCGTGATCTTGTTCCAGCTGCTGACCGGTCGCTTGCCCTTCGAGGCAGACAGCCCGACGCAGGTGGTGATGATGCACCTGTCGATTCCAGTGCCGGATCCCCGGCAGGTAGCGCCGGAGCGCAACATCCCGGAATCCTTGGTGGACGTGTGCTTGAAGGCCTTGGCGAAGGACGCGGCCTCCCGCTACCAGGACGCCATCGAGTTCGCGGATGGGCTCAAGCAAGCGCTGGCCCTGGCCGAAAGCGGCCCCCCCGATCGCACCAGCTCATTGCCGCCCATGTCCCTGGTGCCCGGCAGCACCATGGCCTGTCCCGACTGCAACTCCGTCGTCCCCGTCGCTCGCTTCTGCTGCGAGTGCGGCATCCGACTCCCGGTCAAGGCCAATCCGCAGGACACCGCCCTCACCTTGCCGCTGCCCTTCCTGGGTCGCGACGAAGATCTCGCGTGGCTCGAGGACCGTCGCCAGCAGCTGGCGGACACGGTGATCGGCGCTCGCATCGTCGGGGAACCCGGCTCGGGCAAGACCCGGCTCCTCCGCGAGTTCTTGGAGCGCGCCGAGGCGGAGGGCGACTTGGTCGTTCAGGCGTCTCCTGATCCGTTTTGGTCCGAGGTCGCTTACCACGCCGTCCGGCAGGCGATCACGGACTTGGCCGGCCTGAGCTTGGAGGACATCGCCGCCAAGCGCTTCCCCAGCTCCAGCTCGGAAGCCCGACGGGGACTGGAGGACGTCTTCCACAACGGACGCCACGACGGAAAGCACTCGCCCCCAGAGCGGCGACACGCCGTCGCCGAGGCCCTACGCTGGGCCATGGTTCGCGCGTTCGAGCGCACCGACGGTCGCCGCGTGATCCTGGCGGTGGACGAGCTTCACCGCGTCGACCCTCCGAGTCGCTTCGCTTTCGCTGACGCCATCGGCGAGCCGCCGGAGGCCGGCGTGCTCATGATCTGCACCCACGCTCCCGGCTTCGAATCCGGCTGGGGCGCGACGCATGCCGCCCGATTGCTCGGGGGTTTGCCGCCCCCAGCGCTGTCGCGACTGCTCCGCAAGCTGCCCTCGAACTTCTCACCCGTCGCGGACGAAGATCCCGGGCGCGGCGTGCTCCCCATGTACGTGGAGCAGCTGACTCGCTTCTCCATCGACGGAGGCAACGATCCGCCACCCCGCCTCGCGGATCTCATCGCGCAGCGCGTGGACATGCTCGACCCCGACGCGCGGCGTGCCCTGCAGGCCCTCGCCGTGCTGGGTGACCAGACGGACCTCAAGGCCATGGCGGAGCTTCTACCGGCGAGCCACCCGGTGGAAGAGGCGCTGTCGGTGCTGGTCCGGGCGGGCATGATCCGTCGGGACGACGGCACCGTGTCCGCGGATCACCCGCTGCTTCGGGAGACCGTCCTCGCCGGCCTCCCCGCCGCGGTGCGCCGCGAGCTCCACGCCAAGGCGCTGCGAGCCTGCGAGAAGCGCTCCGCACCCATCGAAGCCCAAGCCCTGCACGCATACGAAGCACAGGACTCGTTCCAAGCGCTCTTGCTCCTGGAGCAAGTCGCCGAAAGGGCTGCGTCCCGCGGTGACACGGCGACCGAAGTGGAGGCTCTTCGGCGCGGGCTCGAGGTAGCGCGTCGCGAGATCGCCCGCGGTGAGCTCGACGATCCCCTGCGCGCCGTGCTGATCTTCAGCCGCAAGCTCGGCGCGGCGCTGACGCGCGCAGGCAACTTCGCGGATGCCGAAGGCGTGCTGCGAGAGGCGCTGGACATCGCCGGGCCGAGCGGCCCTGACCGCGCCAAGGTGCTCGGAAGCCTTGCCCAGGTCGCGCATGGTCGGCGACGCGGAGACGAAGCCCTGGGTTACATCGATCAGGCCATCGAAACGGCCCGCGAATCGGGGGCCTTTGACCTAGTCAGCGCCTTCAGCGACACGCGACGCGCCTGGGCCTCTTGAAGCCATGACCACGGCAGCGGATGGGGCGGTGCAGCTCGTCGCCCGCTGGGATCTGGACAAGACCTACCTGCGAACCGAGTTCGACACGTTTTCCGACCTGCTGCGCACGGCCGTGGAACGACCGGACCGCAAGAGGAGCGTCCCGGGAGCGGCCGCGCTGCTCCGCGAGATCGGAAAGAGCGGTGCACGCATCCACATCTTGAGCGGAAGCCCGCGCCAAATGCGGGGCCGCCTCGAGGAGAAGCTCCTCATAGACCGCGTGCGCTGGGACGACCTCACGCTGAAGCCCAATCTCGGCAACATGATGCGGCTACGCTTTCGCGCGATGCGGGATCAGCTGGGCTACAAGCTACCCATGTTGCTCGCGGCGCGCGCGCGAGATCAACATGCCTTCGACGCCAACCAGGAGGTGCGCGAAGTGCTGGTCGGCGACGACGCAGAAGCCGACGCTTTCGTGTACTCGCTATACGCGGACGTGTGCGCCGGCAAGGTATCGCGCAGCGAGCTCTCACGCATTCTGACCCGAGGTGAGCTCTACCCGGACCAGGCACAGGCAGCCCTGGCGGCCTTCGACGAGCTCGAACGAGCACCCGTGGTGCGGCGCATCTTGATCCATCTGGATCGCCAGACGCCTCCCAGCAAGTTCGCGGACTACGGCGCTCGTGTCGTTCCGTTCTACAACTACCTGCAAGCCGCCTTCGTCCTGGCCGCCGACGATTGCCTACCCGCCGAAGCCGTGCTGCGGGTGGCTTCGGAGCTGGTCACCCAGCACCGGTTCGACTCCGACGCCCTGGCGCGCAGCTATCAGGAGCTGATGCGCCGTGGTCACTTGAAGGCGGGCGCGCTGCCTCGAGCGCTGCTGACCGCCCAGCGCGCCCTGGATGGGCGCCTCGCCGGGGCGGTGGAGGTGGAGCGGATGTGCGAGGCGTTGGCCGAGTTGCCCGCGGAGACCACTCACCCGGGTCTGGAGCGCCCTGCCCTCGACTATTTGGAGCTCGCGGAGCGGCACCGTGGCGGGAGAAACCGGCACCGGCGCCGCTAATGAAACGCCGAAACGACCACAACCAGCACCGGCCCTTCGGCCGGCCCTGGAAAACCGTCCGCGCTACCGCTAGGGTGAGGTCCCCGTCGGCCAAGGTTGCCGACCGGCCCCATCCTTGATCGAGGCCTCGAGGGCGCACCCCCCGGCCCGAGGAGAGGTTTTCACGTGGACAGCGATCTTGCGGAAGCGGTTTCCGCGCTCAAGGCGGCGTTCGAACGCCGCGCCGTGCCAGCCAACTTCGCCAAAGCCGACCCAGCGCTCGTCGAGAGCTTGCGGGGCCTGCTGCGCATCCCTCGGCGTTACCGTGAGTTCTTACTGCACGCCGATCCAGCGGATGTGGAAACGCGGACGCCTTCCGAGCGCGTGCGCTTGGTTCCGGCCGCTCAGCTTCAAGAGGAGCAAAAGGACTTCGCCCTCACGGATGCCGGAGAGCTGATCGACAAGCCAACGGCCGCGGGTTGGCGTCCGAGCTGGATCATCGTCGGGCACAGTGCGCTCTTGGGTGATCCCTACTTCCTCGACATCTCCAGTCCCGACGCCGAAGGCGACTGTCCTGTGTTCACCGCCATGAGCGGGACGGACCTGTGGAAGCCGCGCCTGTGCGCGTCCAGCTTCGCGCTGTTCGTTCGCATCCTGGCGTTGGGCATGGAGCTGGCAGAAGGGTTCGCGGACGACGACATCGACATGGACGACGAACAGGTGTTTCGGGACACCTTCGGTCCGAAGATCCGCGAATACGACCCTGCAGCCCTGAAGGCGGGTCACTGGACGTGACGTCTTCGTCTCCCTTCTCCGTCGAGGCGGTGGAGGGGACGCCGGAGCTCGAAGCAGCTCTGAAACGGCTGCGCGAGCGCGGGGCCACGGATCTGGCCCGGGTCGAGCCCGCGGTGCGGCAAGTACTGGATGCCGTCCGCGACGGCGGCGATCAGGCCGTGCTCGCGCTGGTGCAGCAGTTCGAAGGGCGGCAGCCCGACCCGTTGTTCGTCAGCGACTACGGGGGTGCGGAAGCCCTCGCGTCGCTCCCAGCTGCCGTCGCCGATGCCCTTCGCGCCGCCGCAGATCGCATCGCTCGCTTCCACCAACGTCAGGCAGAGGAGCTTCGGAGCTTCGTCTACGACGAAGACGGCGTGCGTCTCGGTGCTCGCGTGACGCCGCTGGAACGAGTAGGCGTCTACGCGCCGGGCGGCAAGGCGCGCTATCCGTCCAGCGTGCTGATGAGCGCCGTCGTCGCCCGCGTCGCTGGCGTTCGCCAGATCTTCGTGGCGACACCCAACGCCAGCGCCGAGGTGCGGGCGGCGTGCCACCTGGCGGGAGTCCGCGCCATTCTAGACGCCGGCGGTGCCCAGGCGATCGCCGCGTTGGCCTACGGCACTGAGAGCGTTCCCAAGGTCGACAAGATCGTCGGCCCCGGAAACATCTACGTCGCAGCGGCGAAGCGTCTGGTATTCGGCGAGGTCGCCATCGACAGCATCGCGGGCCCCAGCGAGATCTTGGTCATCGCGGACGAGACCGCAGACGCCGCAATCGTCGCCGCGGACCTCTTGTCCCAGGCGGAGCACGACGAGGCGGCCTACGCCCTGCTGCTGACCACCGAAGCGTCGTTGGTCGCGGCGGTGCGCCGCGAGCTCACGGCCCAGCTGGCCGACCTCCCGCGCCGACCGGTGGCGACGGCGGCGCTGCGAGACAACGGGATGGCCTTGGTCGTGTCCACTCGGGAGCGCTTGGCCGAGGTCGCCAATCTCCTTGCCGCGGAGCATGTGGCGCTTCACGTGCGGGACCCACGCGCCTTGGCGGACCAGATCGAGCGCGCCGGCGCGCTGTTCATCGGGCCGAACACCCCAGAGGCCGCCGGCGACTATCTGGCCGGCCCCTCCCACGTCCTGCCCACTGGGGGCGCCGCGCGCTTTGCCGCGCCCCTCGGCGTCTACGACTTCGTCTCGCGCAGCTCCGTCATCGAGTACACCGCGGAGGCCCTCTCGGCCCATGGGCCCGCCATCGAGGCCTTGGCTGAGGCAGAAGGCCTCGGCGGCCACGCCCGCGCCGTCAGCATCCGGACGCGTCGAACCTCGTAACGCGTCGCGTAACGCAGCGCGTCACACTGACGTCACATCCTCGTTGCCAGTTAGAGGTCTAACGGCTAGGGTGCGCGCCGCCTTCCCGGCCGGTGAGCACCACGCCAAAACGGGCTGTTTCTGAGGGGAAACGTTCTGGCTCGGCTCTTGCCTATACCGCGACGGCTTCGACTTTGTCCTCGGGAACACGGTGTCGCGGCGACGCCCCCCGAGCGACAAAAAGCGACCGAACAAGCACTGAGATCTTGAAGGAGAACGGCATGAACTCGAGATGGACGAGAAGGCTCATTGCGGGCCTTGGACTCATCGCGCTGAACGCGGTGGGCTGCGCCCAGGAGCGTGAGCCCATCAACCAGGTTCAGGCGGACGCCCTGTCCAAGGAGTTCTTCGTCGGGAAGATTTCGGATCCGTCTGACGATCCGATCTTCTACTGGCGGAACTTCGTGGTGGATGGCTCCGAGGCCCAATCGATGGTGGGCATCGGGTCCTGGGGCGGTGTGGACCGCATCAAGTGGGAAATCACCGAGAACATGCTGATCGCCCGCAGGGCGTACAACATCGCGGGTGACAACAAGGGTGATCCCGGGAAGACCAACGGCTCAATCGTCGCCGCCTACCCGATCACCAAGCACTTCGACATCAAGCGTGCCTACAACCCGCAGACGGGCGAGGACCTGAACGTCGTCACCGAGAACACGACGGATCGAGTCTGGTACCAGCGCGACCACATGCGGGTGGATTGGTCGCTGAACCTGGTGGATACCCCGCTGTGGTTCGACATGTTCGCCGGCAAGGTCTTCGGTGACATCAAGGTCACCCCCCTCGCGTACTACGTGAACGACCGCAGCAATCCGGACGCGCCGCACTTCGAGCCGGAGCAGGGCTATTTCGACGTCACCAGCAAGTTCTGGGTCGAGCCCGAGTCCACGCACATGTGGGGTATGGATATCCCCTCCTGCGTGATCCAGGGCCTGTACACTGGCTCTGCGGTCGACAGCTGCGACCCGCAAGAAGCGGTGGTCCGCAGCTCCTACTGGAAGATGGACAAGGTGCCCTCGGCGGCGGACTTCGAGCCGCTCGAGAACACGCACGCGGCGCTGGACATCGTCGGCAACCCCGGTGGTCTGGGCGACAGCTTCCAGGTTGGCATCGTGACGCCGCCCCGGGTCGAGTGGGATCCACAGTACGGCTACACGGACGCCGGCATGGAATCCCACATGCACGTCCACAACATCTGGAAGCAGAGCCACATCATGCGCGGCTCCTGCACCACGGATGCGGAGTGTGGTGGCGGCTCCTGCGTCCTCACGCCGGACGGCAACGGCGCCAAGGCCTGCACGGTACCCTGCAGCTACGACAAGCGCGGAGATGCCGACAACAACGGTACGGACGACCAGTGTGAAAACGCCAACACTGGCTACAGCGGCAACCAGGGCTCGCAATGCAGCAGCCGTAACTGGTGCACGCTGCCCATCCGCGACCGGCGCATCAAGCCAGTCACCTACTGGGTCAACCAGGACATCCCCGCGGAGCTTTTGGACCACTGGGATCCGAACAGCGGGCAGCGTCTGGACGTCGGGTCCAGCGAGGATCTGATCGAATCCTGGAACCAGCTGATGCGCTTCAGCGTGGCCAAGGCTCGAGAAGTCGAGTGCCGCCGCACGAACACCGGCGACCGGGGCACGTGCCACGGCTACTATTTCTATCCAAACCAGACGGAGATGGTGAGCTTCGGCGCCTGGGACATCGAGAAGCCCCGCCTGAACGACGGCAGCCAGGAGAACGCCGCGGGTCTCGAGGACCAGGTGCTCACCATGTGCCACAACCCCGTGCGCCCGTACGACAATGCCGCCTGCGGCCCTCGGGGTACCACGGCTCGCGTCGGCGATATCCGTCGCAACTTCATGTACTACTGGCCCTACGCCTCCCGCGCGCCCTGGGGCGGCATCGCCAACTGGGAAGCGGATCCGGTCACCGGCATGATCATCGGTGCCGCCGCCACCACCATGGGTCGTTCCGCGACCTACGCCGCGGCCATGGTTCGCGACATCATCATGGTGGCCAACGGCGAGCTCTCCTTCGAGGACATCACCAACGGAACCCCGGCAGCCCTGTATGAGAAGCGCCTGCGGGATGGCCGCACGCCGGAAGTCATGAGCAACGACGAGATCCAGCGTCGGGTCAGCATGATCGACGCAGAGCACGCGTCCCTCTCCATCGGCAGCCCGCTCAAGAAGGCGGCACCGTCGACGGCCCGGCAATCGCTGATGCAAATCGCCGAAACACAGAAGAACAGTGTCGCATGGCCCGGACCCCAGTCCACGTCCTACCTTGAGTACGATGCCATCGCGAAGAAGGTTCGTGGCCAGCCGATTGAGACTCAGATGGTGGATCCGAACTGGGCTCTCGACGTCGCTGGCATGAATCCCTCTGACGTCACCGCCGATAACATCATGGACATGGTCTCGCCCCTGCGAGGCATGGACGTGGCCCAGACCGACAAGCTGAACCAGCTCGTGGATCTGCGCATGCAGGCTCGCGGCATCTGCTTTGGCGACATCTACGCTGGCAACGTTGGCAACCTGGATGTCCAGGGCGTCGCCAAGTGGTTCGCCAACAAGTACAACGACGACAGCATCAAGCAGAACTTCCCCGAGTACGCGGAAGCGGATGCGGCGGCGCTGTCCAAGAAGCGTGCGGACCTCATCTACGATCACCTGTGGAAGGAAACCTACAAGGGCATCGCCCTCCACGAGGTCGGTCACTCCCTGGGCATGCTGCACCAGTTTGCGTCGTCCTTCGACAGCGCGAACTACAACCCGCAGTACTGGCAGCTCCGGACCCACGACGGCGACGCCACGGCATCCCAGAGCTGCAACGGTGCGGCCCGATGCAATCCCGGCGACACTGCCTGTATCGAGAACGACACCTGCATGGGTCCCCGTTACCTCGATCCGGAGACGGCGGACGAGATGGGTCAGGGCTCGGAATCGCGCCCCGGCATCAACTATTTCGCCAACACTTCCACCATGGAGTACCAGAACGAGCGCTTCTTCGAGAACGTGGGTCTGGGTCAGTACGATCTGCACACCATGAACGTGCTGTACGGCCGCGTGCTCCAAACGTTCGATCCCGACATCATGAGCACGGACGAACAGCAGGTCTTCGCGCCCCGGCTCCTCAGCCAGCTCGTCGACTTCAACCTCGTCAATTCTGGCGTCGGAGTCGTTCACTACACGGAGCAAGCACGCCTGATGAAGGTGTTCGATCCCGCACGCTGCCGCGACGCCACGGAAGACGACTATGCCCGCGGTGAATGGCGTATCGTTCACGGCAAGGTCTGCTCCGCCGCTCCGAAGGACTACGCCTTCTGGCAGGACTTCGATTCGACCACGGTGTCAGGCTGGGAGGGCTGGGGTACCGCCCCGCGCGTGCACGTGAAGGCCGACATCCCCAACGCGGGCAGCGTTCGCTGGCCCTACCGCTGGGGTGTGAGCTCGAACGCGTACCTCCACACCAACCCGTCGGATGCGGGCGCGGACATGTACGAGGCCACGGTTCAGACCATCAACAAGTTCCAGGACCGATATCCCTGGACCTACTTCCGGCGTCAGAACCGCGACTGGAACTACCGAAACCTGCCGTCGCGCGTGTCCCGCGAGTTCTACGAGCGGCTGCGCGCATACCACTGGAACACCGCGATCAACAACGCGCGACTCCAAGAGAACGGCAGCTTCGCTCAGGCCGCAGGCAGCGACGACTGGTGGCGTCCCTACATCATGGCTGAAACCAAGACGTTCGACGCAATCTCGGAAGCCTTCATGGCCCCGCAGATCGGCGAGTATCAGAGCTGCATCAAGCCGGCAGGTACCACGGCTACGCTGTGGGACTCGGACTGTGGTCTGAACATCGCATCGTCGTTCAGCATCGATGCCGCCACTGGGCGGTACGTCGACCCGGACTTCGATTCGACGGCTGGTGGTGGCGGTTCCTGGGACTACCAGAACTACGTGAACCACGCGGGCTTCACGTTCGAGAAGTCGGATGCGTCTCGCACCCTGACGGACGGACGTGCGGTGCTGTTCACCATCTCGCGTGAGAACTACCTGGACGGCCGTAACGTGAACATCAACTTCCGCAGCGACATGCCCGAGGCGATCGATCGTCTTTTGGGTGGTGTTCTCTCCGGAGACTTCGAGACCGTCGCCCCGTACGTGCTCGCGGCGGACGGACCTAACCCGCCGGTTCATTCGTTCCAGCTGGGGGGTGCTGCCGAACCCACTCGTCCTGCTGGCTCGTACTTGCTGTTCCCCAACGTGGGTTACAAGCAGCAGGTCGGAACGCTGGTCTTCGCGCACATCTTCGCTCGACTCAATGGAGACCTGACTCTCGCCAACAAGATGCGCATTTGGATCGACGGCGGCGTCGACCAGATCAACATCCCGGACGCTCAGAAGGCACTCTTCACCGACCCCGAATCTGGCTACACCTACGTGGCTCGCCGCTATGGTAATTGGCAGATCGACGGCAAGACCGTGGACAAGGGCATCGCTTCGCGCATGTTGCACATGGCGAACCTGCTTGCTGCCCTGGCCTACGAGGTGCAGGGAACTGCGACCAACCCCACGTTGGACGCCTATGGTCGAGTGCAGTACGTGCTGGATGCCGATGGGTTCCCGAAGAAGCGGGCTGACGCTGGCAGCGCAGCCACGGACTTCCGGAACTACGTTGGTCTGTTGGACGCTTCCGTACAGCTGGGCCACATGGTCGGCTACGGCCCGTTCAATGGCTGGGGCAGCATCGACCTCAACTAGTCCCAAACACGGTAGAGGGCGGTCTTCGCCGCCCTCGCCGAACGCCCGAAAGGCCCGGTGCTCGTCACCGGGCCTTTTCGTTTCGTTCTCGTCCCGCCGTCCCGTCGTCCCGCCATCCCGTCGTCCCTCGTCCCCTCGTCTCGTCGTCCCCCGTCCCCTCCCCGCCTTCTTCGAAATGATGTTGGTCCGCCGCGGCCACGACGCGTCCCGGACGTCCTTCTGAGTCGAAAGAACGCCGGTCCGACACCGCGAAGCACGCGCGCCGGAGCGAGCTCGCTCCGGCGCGCGTGCTCCCGCCCTGCGATGGCCGGACAAGACCGCCGCTCCGGCGCGCGCGCTCCCGCCCTGCGATGGCCGGTCCCGCCTGCACCCGAGCAGACAAGACGACTGAGTGCGGCGTTGCGGCGTCCCCCAGATTCGTCCTGCCAATCTCGCCCAGACCTCGCTTCGCGCCTCGGCCATCACGTCCGCTTTCGCGCGGGTCCCTGTGTTGCTCGGCAAGCGCGAGGTTCGCCCAGACGAGAGCGTGCCCGGCGCTGAAACACGGGGCGACGCATGACGACGGTGCACGCGCCGGCTAGCGTCGGCCGGCACCACGCCGTCCATCGCCGGCGACGGTGCACGCGCCGCCTTGCGTCGGCCGGCACCACGCCGTCCATCGCCGGCGACGGTGCACGCGCCGCCTTGCGTCGGCCGGAACCACGCCGTCCATCGCCGGCGACGGTGCACGCGCCGGCTAGCGTCGGCCGGCACCACGCCTGTCCATCGCCGGCGCCGATGGCGGCGCAGCGGCGCGCTCAAGGTCGGAACGCGAGTGCAGCGCGAAGACGACTGCAAGCTCGTCCGTGGGGCAATGACGGCAGCGACGTCCGTTCCGAGTTGGTTCCGCGGCGCACCGACATTCAAATGGACAAGGGCGACACGCGGGGTTGAAGGGACGCGGGCGAAGGACGGCGGGCGCGCGAGAATGTCGCGCGCGCGTCTTGGCGAACGAAGCGCGCGCTCTGGGCGCGGTCATCAGGTGGCGGAGCGCGATCAGGGCGCGCTCATCACCGCCGTGGCTCGCGATGAGGGCGCGGTCATCAGGTGGCGGAGCGCGATCAGGGCGCGGCCATCAGGTAGCCGCGCTTGATGAGACTGGCGATGATCTCGGCGGCTTCCAAGTCCGTGAGCTGCGTGCGATCGAAGAGCGCCTTGATGCTGGGCGCGTTGAGCGCGGTTTGAAGCAGATCCAGATGCGTGGGCTCGAGCTCATGGAGCGGCGCCTCCAGCGGAGTGCGCAGCACCAAGCGGCTGTCGAGGGACGGGATCTTGTCGAGCAGGGCGTTGAGCTCGTCCTGCTGGCGGAAGCCCTCCATCAGGATTTCCTGAACGCTCACGCTGATGGGATTCTCGATGGGCTCTTCCGCCGGGGGATCCAGCTCGAAGAGGCCGTGGGCCCAGGTGAGCATGCGGTAACACGCCTTGAGCGCACCGAGCTCCGGCTGACCGTCGATCATCGCAGTCGATATCATCCCCTGGTCCAGGTAGATGCGACCGATGCTGGTGTCCGTGCGCAGCACGAGTACGCCGGTCTTGCGCGAGGTTCCGAACAGCTGGAGCAAATCCGGTAGCGGGATTTCCTCCAGGTTGCCGGTCATGCGCGGCGCGTCGTCCTTGCCACGGCGCTGCGCGGCTCGGCGAGCGGCCAGACCCTCCAGGTCGCGCTTGCTGGAGGGAGCCTCCGCGCTGACTGCGACCACCTTCAGGATGGAGGTGCCGATCAGGACCCGGTCCCCCTCCCGCAACATCGCGGACTGGATCTTTTCACCGTTGACGAACGTTCCGTTGGTCGAACCCATGTCCTGAATCGTGATGACGCCATTGCGCATCTCGATCTGGGCGTGCCGCCGCGAGACCATCTCCTCCACCAGCACCATGTCGAGATCGCTGGAGCGGCCGATGATGATCTGACGGCCTTCCTCGATGGGAAACTCCCCACCTTGGTACTTGCCGGAAATGAACCTCAGCGCCAGCCCCTTGCGCGGGGACCCTGCCTGCGGACCGGATGGATTCGGCGCGAGTCTGTCGGGCATTAGCTAGCGTTCGAGCCCACCAGGAACGCCCGTCGGACGAGGCGCGTCTCGTACAGGCTTCGAAGCAAAAAGATAGGGCCTACGCATAGATACGGTCAAGCAAAGGGGGAGCCTTGAGTGCACTCTGCCAGCCCTGCCCGCGGGAGCCCGGGTCAGGGGCATTTCGGGCCGCTTTTCTGGGCCTTTCGTCAGGCTGGCTCGACCTCGGGATCGGGCGCCGGGCCGCTCGGGCGGCTCCCCTCCCCCATGACATCTCGCAGGGACGCCATCGAGGTCCGGCCGGAGCTCTCGGCGGGCAGCACGATGGAGAAGACGGCGCCGCCCACCGCTCGGGAGGAGGCGTCGATCCGGCCCCCCATCTCCTCGACCATGCGTTGGCTGATGGCCAGGCCCAGACCGGTTCCCTTGTCCTTGGTGGTGAAGAAGGGAACGAACAGGTTGTCGAGGACCGCGGGCGGGATGCCCGGGCCGTCGTCGCGAACGGCGATCTCCACCCAGTCGCTGGTGGGCCCCTCCTTGTCGCCGGGTCCCCCCTGACGCATGGAGGTGGTGACGGACACGTTCTGGGCTCCTGCCTCCCAGGCGTTCTGGACCAGATTGATCAAGACCTGCCGCAGCTGTTCGGCATCCGCACGCACCGGAGGCAAGAGCTCGTCGAGATCCGTGCGGATGGAGTGCTCTACGGAGCGCCCTTGGGACGACAGCACCTGGAGCGTTCGCCGTACCACTGCGTTCACGTCCACCGCTCCGGGATTGCCTTTGGATGGTCGGGCGTAGTCGAGAACGGAACCCACGACGCGATCGAGACGATCGACCTCCTCGAGGATGATCCCGAGAAACTCCTCCGCGTGAGGATCGAGCGGTCCGTCCTGAGGCTCGGCCAAGAGCTGTGCGGCACCCTTGATTGCTCCGAGCGGATTCTTGACCTCGTGCGCGAGACCCGCCGCCATCTGGCCCAGTGCTGCGAGGCGGTCCCGCTCCTGCATGCGGCGATACTGCCGAGAGTTCTCGATCACCACGCCGATCTGCACGGCCAGGGCTTCGAGCAGCGTGACGTCGTCCGGCGAGAAAGCGTCGCTGACGCGATCGTCCACCACCATGAGCAGTCCCACCAATGCCTTGTTCTCGCCACGAATGGCCAAGCACACGCCGTCCCGCAGCGGACCCAAGAGCTCCGCGGCGGCCAGCAAGCGCTCGTCGGCGTCCAGCTCCGGTCCCCGCTCCCCGCGGCGCGCCTCCGCCACGTTGCGGAGGTGTTCTTCCATCAAGAGCGAAGGGGCGGTGTGCAGTCGCTCCAGGAGCGGACGCGCAATGGCACCATCGATGCGAGCAGGTGCTGCCGGTCCAAAGGAGAGGCCCAGCTCGAAATCCGTACCCACCGGGTCCCGCAGGTAGAGCGCTGCACCGGTGGCACGGCGCGAAAGCTCGAGCTCGGCCAGCACGATCTGCATCATCTCTCCCACCTGCAGCACGTGCACCAGCTCTCGTCGCGCATTCGATACGGCGCGCTCGAGATCCACGCGTTCCAGGAAGAAGACGCGGTGAATGTAGCGCTCGACCTTGTCCCGAAGCGGCTCGAACAGCACCAGGATCACGATCGAAGCGAGGATCGCGTTCAGGTACATGGTGGAGAACCCACCCACCAGATCCACGAACACGTAGAAGATGCCCGCCAGGCAGAACGCGAGCAGCGTGGAGACCAGCAGCTGGCCGAGGATGTCGTACAGATCCACCAGCCGCTCGCGGATCATCGACTCTGCCAGCACGAACAGGAACACGATGCTGAGCACGGCGCCCACCGGGGGCAGCGGCGCGCCGATGAACCACAGGAAGTCCGCCAGGGTGAAGGCGGCGGCGAGGGCGCCGATCAGCACCAGGAAACGCACGCGACGTTGGGTCGCACGCGAGCGACTACGCTCACCCCGCTTGGCGAGCGACCACAGGCCCGCGGACAGCAGGCTGAACACGTAGAAGACCACGGCGCCACGCGCGAGCGGGTGGTCGTGCTGCGGCGAGAGCACCAACAGCAGCATCGGAATCATGAGTACGCCCGCCACGCGCACCAGCGTGGAGCGGCGCTCGAGGCGGGGAACGATGACCTCGAACAGGTTCAGGGCGAACTGCGGGAGCAGCACCGCGAGAATGGCGGTGAACCGTACCCAGACGTCCGCGCGGACGAAGTGGTACAGCCACTGTGCGATGTACCAGAGGCCAATGTCCGCGGCGAAAGCCGCGAAGTAGAGATGGGCTCGGCGCCGGCCACCGCGAAGCAGGATGGAAACCGCGATCGCGAGAGCCAGCGCACCGCAGAACAGACTTGTCCGCGTACGCAGATCCACGGGTCACCAGGGTAGCCGACAACCGCCGGGCCGGCGATTCAGTGGGTGGTGTTCGTGGTCCCGGTGGTGTCCTTGGTGGCGTTCTCCACGTCACCAGCGGGATTGGTCGGGTCGTCCGTCGCTCCCCACGTCCAGGGATACGGGGTGGGATCCTTGGGATCGTTCGGCTCCGCGGCGTGGCCGGCCCAGGGATAGGGCGTTGGGCCGCCATTTGGCGGGGTCCGAGGATTGACCGGATCCCCAGGCTGGCTCGGCGTGTCCTGGGGCTGCTCCTGAGCCGCCTGAACGTCGAGCTCGTAGCCCTGCTCGCCGAGGTCCCCCGAGTCTCGAACGTCCATGGCACATCCCAGTACCGAGGACAAAACCAACGCCGCGAGGGCGAGGAGGCTGAACCGCTTCACGACACGTCCTCCAAAGTCTCCAACAGTCCGTACTGTTTCACGAGCTGGCTCAAACGCGGGCGTTTCATTCCGAGAATGCTCGCCGCGCGGGTGATGTTCCCCGAGGTCTCCGCCAGCGCGCGTGCGATGCACTCGCGCTCGATGTTGCGCTTGAGGTCCGACAGGCTGACGCCGTCCCGGATCTCTCGATACGCTGCGCCGGTCACCGGCTCCTCCACCACGGGGGAGACGTCGGCCGGGGCAGACGGGGAAGGTGGGGGGAGCGTCGCGCGCCGCGTGTCCAACACCACCGGCTCGGTGGGGACTCGTCGTAGCGCTTCCACGTGCTCCACCAGGTCCGAGACCTGAATCACGTCCCCCACGGCGAAGAGCGAGGCCGCGCGAAGGGCGTTTTCCAGCTCACGGACGTTGCCCGGCCAGCGATGCCGGGCCAGTAGCTCGAGCGACTCCCTCGACATCTGCTTGGGCTCTTCCTTGCGCTCCCGCGCGATGCGCTCCAGCAACGCCTCGGTGAGCTGCGGCAGATCCGAGACGCGATCTCGAAGCGCCGGAACTGCCAGCGCAATCCCGCTCAAGCGGTAGAACAAGTCTTCGCGGAACTCGCCGCGCTCCACCATCGACCGCAAATCCCGATTGGTGGCGCACACGATGCGAACGTCCACGGGGATCGGCGAGCTGCCACCCACGCGCTCGATGGTGCGCTCCTCGAGCACGCGGAGCAGGGCGACCTGGGTGCGGGGCGAGATGTCTCCGATCTCGTCCAGGAACAGAGTGCCGCCGTCCGCTCGCTCGAAGCGGCCACGACGCCGAGCGCCGGCGCCGGTGAACGCGCCCTTCTCGTGGCCGAACAGCTCGCTGAGGAGCAGCGACTCCACCAAAGCGGCGCAGTTCACCTTGACCATGGGCCCGGCCGCGCGCGCGCTCTGCTGGTGGATCAGCTCGGCCACCAGCTCCTTGCCGGTCCCGCTCTCGCCGAGCAGCAACACGGTGTTGTCCGTGGGAGCCACGCGAGCCGCGGAGTCGAGCAGCGCCCGAACCGCTGGGTGACGCCCGACGTAGCGGGGACCCGACTTGTTGGCTCGTGGGCGCGAGGCCGACACGGGACCTTCGCTTGGCGGCGCGACATCGTCCGCGTCCGTATGAGCCAGGCGCTCGAGGCGCGCCACGCGCATCACGTCCCGGCGTGCCAGATAGGCATCGCGGAGATCCGATGGCAGCGCGGCGGCGACCTCGTCGCGAAGGGCCCGGGCCTGGGAGATGTGAGCGCGCGCCGCGTCCACGTCTCCCTCGCCGAAGGCGATCTCCGCGGCCAGCACGTGGGCTTCTCGAGCGAGCTCTTCGTCCCCGGCCTCTCGGGCGATGACCACGGCCGCTCGGGCGGGCTCTTCTCCACCGCGACCGGCAGCGCGCGCCACGTGAGCCGTGAGCAACGTTGCTTCCGCGCGGTCGTAGGGGGACGCGGCGATTTCCATCGCGCGAGCGGCTTCCGCTTCGGCGCGGGCCACGACGCCGTCTTCCAAGGCGATGCGCGCCGCCAGACGATGGCACTCGCCAACCTTGTCGCCGTCGCTCGCGTGGGCGGCGGTTCGCAGGGCGGCGCGTACGTCGCGCTCCGCCTCGAGAGTGCGACCCTTCTCCAGGTGCACACGAGCGGCGGCCAGCGACAGCTCCGTGAGTCGGGACGCCGGAGCACCCGCGCCCAGAGACTGACGGCCGAAGCGCAATGCCTGCTCCGCCTGTTCCACCAGACCGAGGCGCAGCCGGAGCTCCACGACGTTGGTGATGTCGCGGGCGAAGTTCAGACGGTCTCCCAAGCGGCGGTGAACTAGCGTGGTGCGCTCGAGAAGTCCGAGGGCGTCGGCGTAGTCGTGTCGCTCGATCGCCAGCACCGCGAGGTTCGAGAGAGCAAATGCCACCGCGCGCGACTCGCCCCGCTCTTCGCCGTCACGCAGTACGGCATCCAACATCGAGTGGGCTTCGTCCGAGCTCCCGCGCGACAGCAGAGCAATGGCGCGATTGACGCGGGCCCGGAGCTCCTCCGTGGACAAGCCGAGGGCGATGGCGTCGCAAACGTCCTCCGCGAAGTGCTCGTCAGCGCGGCTCCAATCGCCTCGGGCCAAGAGCATCTTGCCGAGCAGGTTGCGCGCCCCCAAACGCACCCGGCCATCCTGCGCCGCCCTCAGCACTTCTTGCGCCAAGCGTTCCGCCTCCGCGAGATCGCCGCGGGCGTAGCGCACCTCTCCGATTTGAACGATGGCCTCTTGCCGCTCGCTGTCCTGCGCCAGATCACGAGCACGAGCCAGCGCCGCGTCCGCGCTCACCAGATCGCCTCGCGCCAAGCTGGCGCGACCGAGCACGAAGGCTGCGCGGAAGGAGGGTTCCCCGGTAGAGGCGGCCTTGGCCCAATCCAAGGCGACGTCCACGTCTCCCAGATCCAGCGCCAACTCCGCACCGGCGAGCAAGAGCGCGGACGGCGAGGCGCTCAGGGACTCGATCGCGCTGCGATAGCGCTGCCACAAGCTCGCACGACTGGTAGCGTCCCCGGCCAAGGCCAACGCCCGGCGCAACGCGGCCTGGCCGGCTTGCACCTGACCCGAGCGCGTCAGCAGCTCGCCACTTCGAGCGTGAGCCCAAGGATCCTCGGGAAAAACCTCAACCAGCGCCGCCGCGACGTGGGAGTCCGCAGCGCTGGGCGCGGGCGCCTCGAGCTCCACGATCTCCACCAAGCCGTCCCGTGACTCGAGCAGACCCAGCGCTTCGAGCTCTTGGACCGCGTCGCGATCCCCCAGGCGAGAAAGCGCCGGCTCCGGCCACGGCCGAGCAGCGAGCACCAACGCCTGCGCCAACTGTCGCGCCGCCGCGGATTCGGGAAATACCCACGGCTGCGGCTTGAGCACCTGCGCCGCCGCATGCCAACCGTCGAGCTCGGCGAGCCGACTGCCGTGACGCGCGCGCCCGAGGGCGGCAACGGCTTCCCACCAACGCGCTGCACTGACGTCGTCCAGCTCTGCCTCGAGCTCGAACCAACTGGCAGTGCGGAGCTCGAGCTCTGCGTCGGGCATGACCAACACGACGAGCAACGCGCCATCGAGATGCTCCGCGCAGGCGCGGACTACGGCCTGACCCCAAGCGTCACGAGCACGAAGGGGAGCGATCAACACGGCGTGCTCCGCCGACGCGCGCACGGCGAGCAGGCGTCCCACCTCGGCAGCGTCGTCTGCGTGAGCGCGAATTCCGAGTCGCGAAGCGACGTCCCGCCAGGGGCTCTCGCTCAGCTGCGCAGCTCTGAACACGTTTCGACCGACGGCTTGCGCGCGCCGCTCCACGTGCCGTGCGGCGGCCAGCGCGATGGCCACCTCCGGCACGCGCACCGCGAGCACGCCGTGGCTGCTGACCAGGCGCACGACGTCGTCGAGCACCTGAAACGAAGGACGAAGCTCCGATGCGACAGAGCTGAGGGAAGGCACCGCCAAGACCCTCTAACGCTAACCTCGGCGGGGGGCCTCGGCAACGCGCGAACTCCTATTTTTTCTGCGGTTTTCGCGATTTTCGGGTGGGGAAACTTACACCGGGGTTGGATGCCCCACCCGAATCCAGCACGGCTGCCACGCTGCGCAGCGCCTCAGGTGCCGCATCCCCCAAGGCTTTTGCCAAAATAAGCTGTAATTTCGCGGACTCACAATACAGACCCAGAAGCGCCGGCGCGCTCTTTTGGAGCGCCGCGAGGTGTCGAGCCACGGTCGCCGCGTCGCCCCGACGGATCGGGCCGCTCAGCGCCTCCGGCAGCCCCACTACTTCCAGGTTGTCGGCCACGCTCCGGAGCAAGGGGGCCAACACCCGCGCCGCCTCGTCCCGCGGCACTCCCGCCGCCGCCAACAGCTCTGCTCCGGCGGCGGCGAGCGCCACACCGCCGTTGGCGACGATGCCCCCCGCCGCGTGATAGAGCGCGCGCTTCACGCGCCACCGCTGCGGCCGCATGCCCAGCGCGCGCCCCAGCGTGCTCGCTCGCCGTACGGCAACCTCGTCTCCGCTCACGAGCAGCAATGCACCCGCGAAGCTCGGGCTCGTCTTCCGCGATGCGAAGCTCAACATGGGATGCGCCTGACCGACACCCGCCGCGCATCGGCGCAGAGGCGCCAGCACCTCGGTGCCCATCGCTCCGGCCACGTGCACCACGGCGGTG
This sequence comes from Polyangiaceae bacterium, assembly GCA_020633235.1. Taxonomy (NCBI): domain Bacteria; kingdom Pseudomonadati; phylum Myxococcota; order Polyangiales; family Polyangiaceae; species Polyangiaceae bacterium. The sequence continues at coordinate 64,776 of JACKEA010000009.1, forward strand.
CGGCGTGACACCCAGGGAGCAAGCTCTCGCGCGACGCGCTGCAGGTCGCCGTCGCGTACGGCGAGCACCAACAGCGCATCTCGAATGGGAGCGCGCACACCGCGACCGAGCGCGATCAACTGCACGCGGTGCGGCGTCGACGCGAGTCCCCGCGAAAGTCCGCGCCCCACCTTGCCGGCACCCAAGATGGTGACGTTCATCGATACAAGCCCTGCTCAAGCACGTAGGCGAGCACCGAACGCGGCAGCAGGTGAGCGAGCTCCTTTTCGCTCTCCGAAGCGACCAGCTCTCGAATGCGCGTGGACGACACCTCCGGCAACACGGCGACCGGTGCGTCCGCGTGGGGGTAGCCCACTCGCCCCAGCACCAGAGGCGGCGCAATCTGGCAAATCCGCTCGAAAGCGTGCCATTTTCGCGCTTCGAACAGCACGTCCGAGCCCACCACCAGGCGTAAGGACCAGTCCGGATGCCGGGCGCGAAGATGCTCCAGAGTCCGCAGCGTGAGGCTCGGCGTCTCGAGCTCGGACTCCACCGAGCTCACCTCGACCCCCGGCAGCCAAGCCACCGCGCGGCGACACATCTCCACGCGGTGCTCGAAGGGCGCCAGGGGTTTTTCGAACGCGTGGCGGAACACCGGAACCACGAGCACGCGATCCACGTCCATCGCGCTCAGCAAGTAAGCACACGCGAGCACGTGGGCGACGTGCGGTGGGTTGAAGCTGCCGCCATAGAACGCCACTCGCGTCACGACTCGGGGCTCCGCATGCTGAGGCGTGGCCCGCTGCCCGCGATGAAGCGCTCGCGTCGGATCTCGCGTCCCATGTTGTCGAACAGCGCCAGGTGGATGCCGTCATCCAGATCCTCGAGCACCATCATGCCGAAGTGGTCCAGGCTTCCGGGTGACAGGAACCAACGGGAGCCGACTTGTTTCACCAACGGCTCGCCGCTCTTGCCGTAGACCAAGACGTTCGCCGAAGCGATGTCGTCCTCGTCCAGATCCGCCTTGTCGTGGATCATGACCACCACGCGACCGCCGAGCAGCTCCAAGAGCCGGGTGCCGTCACCCGGAAGTGATTCGAAGATCGAGAGCGAGCGGCGTTCGCGCTCGGCGACGAGGAACGCGTCGATCTCGTGGGGCGTCGCTCCGACGCAGCTCTCCGCCGCCCGATTCCACAGCGCGTGATCCGCGGGATCCGCCCCCACCAGGCTCTCGGCCCAACGGCGCACCAGCTCGTCCAGAGCGCTGTCCGTCCCCAGGTACACCGCCCGCTGAACGGCCAGCTCCTGATGCAGGAAGCGCGCGGCCCGCTCGAGCGCTTCGCCCTGTCCGTTGGCCGGTCCGAGGAGCCCCAATCGCATGGCGTATGGCTGCCAAGCTACTTGGTTTTTCCGCAAGGTCCAACGCGCCGCGGCCGGCCATGACGAAAGCATTGGCCAGGCCGCCGGCAGCGCGGGTATGCGGTGGCCATGGCCTACCGCCGTGAGCCTCCCCAAAACCCCGTCGAGGTGGTGCACGACGGGGACGTGGTGGTGGCCGAACGCGGGGAGCCGCTGGCCTGGACGCTGATCGGCGCCGATCGCGTGCTCCTCACCCGAAGCCCGAAGCTGCATCGACCGCGGGGCCCCTATTGCCTGCGGGGAGCGTGCGAGGGCTGCCTCGCGCGGGTGAACGGCGACCCCAACGTCATGACCTGCCTGCACCCGGTACAGGGGGGCGAGCAGGTCGACACCCAAAACGTGCTCGGCTCGCGCAGCTTGGACGTTTTGCGGGCGACGGACTTCTTGTTCCCCCGCGGCATGGATCACCATCGCCTGCTGGCCGGCGTGGCCGGCGTCTCCACCGTGGTGCAAAAGTTCGCGCGTCGCATCGCCGGTCTCGGACGCATGCCCGACGCGGATCTCGAGACTCCTGCCGCGCGCCGTCGAGACGTCGACGTGCTGATCGTGGGCGGGGGCAACACGGGCCTCGCGGTTGCCGGCGAGCTCGCTGGTCTGCAAACGTTGCTGGTCGACGATGGTCCCCACCTCGGTGGCGCCCTCGGCGCGCTGGCCCCCGAGCGCGTGGCCGAGCGAATCGGCGCCGCCCGAGCCGCGGGCGCGGAGCTCGCGCCCCGTACGACGGCCATCGCGCTATCGCGAGAGCCGGAAGCGGGACCGGGCCTGTGGGCACTGTTGATCGACGAACGGGGCGCCACCCTGGCCCGCGCCAAGCGCGTGGTGCTCGCGCCGGGGGAGCACGACGTCGCGCTGGCCTACGAAGGCAACGACATCCCTGGCACCCTGTCCGCCCGCGCCGCCCTGTGGCTCTGGAATGGCGGCATCGCCGCGGGACGCAAGGTGGTGCTGATCGGCAACGGCCGCTACGCCGATGCCTTTGCCAACGCGGCTCGAGGAGTCATCGACATCTCCCGGGTGGCGCCCGAGAACGTCATCGCCGTCAACGGAGACTCCCGCGTGAGCGGTGTTGTGGTGCGCGACGGCCCCAAGAAGCACAAGCTCGATGCCGACGCAGTGCTCGTCGACGGCCCCGGCGCGCCGGCCTTCGAGCTCGCCGTTCAAGCGGGCGCCGAAGCGCCGTTCTCGCCGCCCCGCGGCTACTGTCCGCGCGCCAGCGCGGACGGTCAGGTGGCGCCGGAGACCTGGGCTGCCGGAAGCGTGCTCGGGCCCGGACGCGTGGCGGACGCGGCACGCGTCGCGGCCGCCGTCCAGCGCTCCCTCAGCTGAGTCTCAGCTCTCGACCAGCGTGCCGAACAGCGTCAGCCCACCACTGACGAACACCACGTCGAACACGCCCATCAGCTTGAAGTAGTCCCCGAGCTCGGAAAACGGCGCGCCGCCGAACAGCTCCCGCGTCGCCGCCACCGCGGTGAGCAGCGTGGGCGCGAGCAGCGGAAACAGCACGATGGCGAGCAGCAGATCCCGCGCGCGTGTGCGCACCGTCATCGCGCCGAACAGCGTTCCCGTAGCGGCGATCCCCGGCGTCGCCACCGCGATGATGGCGATGAGCCCGGCGGAGTACTTCAAGAGATCCACGGAAAAGAGCAGCGCCGTGAGCGGCACCACCACGATCTCCACCACCGCCAAGAACGAGAGCAGACCCACCGCCTTGCCCGCGAAGATCGCGCTGCGCGACACCGGCGATACCAAGAGCCCCGTCAGCGCGCCTTCCTCGCGTTCGCGCTGCCAGGCGCGCGCCAAGCTCAACACCGCGGCGAAGGCGATGCTGAGCCAGATCACGGCGGAGGCCACCAAGCGCTTGGAGGTGGGGCCGCCGAACAGCGAGAACGACGCGATCACCACCACCAACGCCGCAAAGAACGCGCTGGTGGTCACCACCTCTCCGCTCTGCACCTCGATGCGGAGGTCCTTCCCCAAGATCACCGTAGCCTGCGTCCACCACCCGGGTGGGCGGGGCGGCGTCCGGTCCTTGCCACGGACCAAGGGCGCTTCGGCGGCGGGATCGTCGACCATGAGGGCGGCGATTATGCGCCAAGCCCCGAGCTCACGCCATCGCAAGAGCGGCTCTCGAGCCGGGCGCTGGGCACTCTGAGGTCGCGCGCCGCGCGGGCCTCGACTACCCTGCCGCGCCATGGCCGACGTAGTCATCGAGCACACCTACAACTGCAGTGAAGACACCTTCTGGGACAAGATCTTCTTCGACGAGGAATACAACCAGCGCATGTTCAAGGAAGCGCTGGAGTTTCCTCACTACGAGGTGACCAAGTCCGAGGACGGGGACAAGGAAGTCCGCCGCACCGTCAACGTGGTGCCCAAGCTCGGTCCCATGCCGGGCCCGGTCAAGAAGCTGATCGGTGATGGTCTGGGGTACGAAGAAGAAGGCGTCTACGACAAGGCGACGCGAAAGTACTCGATCAAGATCACGCCCAACAAGTTGGCGGACAAGATCAACATCACGGGCAAGATGTACACGAAGCCGGAGGGCGACGGTAAGCTCAAGCGCGTGTTCGAGTGCAGCGTGAACGCGAAGATCTTCGGCATCGGCGGTCTGCTAGAGAAGCAGATCATCGGCGACATGCAGACCAGCTACGCCAAAGCCGCCGAGTTCACGAACAAGTTCGTGGCCGAGAAGGGCCTCTGAGCTCGCACGGAGCAGCGGGGCGCTTTCGCCCCGCTGGCTTCAGTTCTTCTTCGTGCGACGCGAGACGGCTCGATGAAGATCGAGCAGCCGCGGAGTGGGGTAGCGCTGAAGACGGGTCTTGTAGCCCTCGTCCTTGGTGCGCTTCTCCAGCTCGAGGATGGAGCCGATGAGCTTGTCGCGGCTGCCGAAGTCCTTCTTCACGGTGGACAGCACGTCGTGCAGGCGGAGGAGCTTCTCGTTGGAGACGCGAGCGAGACCCTTGTCGTCGTTCACGCGGTCGAGCCACAGCTCTTCGGTTGCGAGATTCTGAACGGCTTCGACGAGCTTTTCCTTGCTCTCGAACCGCTCCTTGACCACGGCCAGGGGAGTCTTCTTCATCGTCGTCTCCTGTGCTGCCCAAGCAGGCAGCGACGGGGGCGGGCCTTTTAGCAATGGTGGGCCGGCCGCGCAACACGGGTCTCGCGCCGGACCAAAAAACCAATGAAACCAATGGTTTGTAGCACCATTTCTACGAGCTAGGCAGGGCTTTTCCCCGGCTTTTTGGTTTTTGTCGGCCCGGCGCGGAACCACCCTGGAGCGCCGGATGACTCGCAGCGCACCAAATGCTAACGCGCGGCCCTCATGTCTCCGCGCGTGCGCTTCGCTCCGTCACCCAGCGGCTATCTGCACATTGGAGGCGCGCGCACGGCGCTCTTCAACTGGCTGTGGGCGCGAAGCCAAGGCGGCCAGTTCATCCTGCGTATCGAGGACACCGACCAGGACCGTTCGAGCATCGAGAGCGTTCGCGCCATCCTCGACTCCATGCGCTGGCTCGGCCTCGACTGGGACGAGGGGCCGGAGGTGGGAGGCGACCGCGGCCCGTACTTCCAAAGCGAGCGCAAGGATCTGTACCGCGCGGCAGTGGAGCGCTTGATTGAGCGCGGGCACGCCTACCGCTGCTACTGCACGAAGGAAGAGCTCGACCGGGCCCGCGCGGAGCTCAAGGCGAAAGACCCGAAGGCGCAGTTCGTCTACCCCGGCACCTGTCGCAATCGCAAGGACTCGCCGGACCTGCCCCACGTGGTGCGCTTCAAGTCACCGGACAGCGGCGTCACGCGCTTCGTCGACAAGGTGTTCGGCGAGGTGAGCACGCCCAACGAGGTGCAGCAGGACTTCGTCATCGTGCGCACCGACGGCTTCCCGCTCTACAACTTGGCCGCGGTGGTCGACGACCACGAGATGGGCATCACGTTGGTGGCGCGGGGTCGGGATCACATCGGCAACACGCCGCAGCAGGTGCTGCTGTACCAGGCATTTGGCTGGGATCCGCCGGATTTCGCCCACTTGCCCATGATGCTCTCGCCCAAGGGGGACAAGCTCAGCAAGCGCAATGCTTCCGTCGGCGTGCAGGACTATCGCGACCGCGGCTACACGCCGATGGGCGTCTTGAACTACCTGGTTCGCTTCGGTTGGTCCCACGGAGATCAGGAGATCTTCAGCCGGGACGAGCTGATTCAGCTGTTCACTTGGGAGCGCGTGAACAAGAGCGACGGCAAGTTCGACGAGAAGAAATTTGCCGACGTCGCCTTCGAGCACCTCAAGGATCCCGAGCTCACCACGGTGGACGAGTATGCGGCGTGGGTGAAGCCGTTCCTCACGGCCCGCGGCATCGACCGAGCTGCGGATGACCAGCTCCGCGCCGCCATCGGCACGGTGCGCGAGCGCGCCCGCACGCTGGTGGATGCGGCCAACGCCGTCGACTACTACTTCCGCGAGCCGCCCGAGCTCGACGCCGCGGCGAAGACCAAGTTCTTGACCCCGGCGTCAGCGCCGCAGCTCGAGGCGCTCGCCGCGCTGTATCAGAGCGTGGAGCCCTGGGAAGCGGAGAAGCTGGAGTCCGCGCTCCGCGAGCTGGTCGAGAGCCGTGGGCTCAAGATGAAGGAAGTGGCGCAGCCGGCGCGGGTCGCGCTCACCGGTCGCACCGCGAGCCCGCCGCTGTTCGACGTGATGGTGGTGTTGGGCAAGGCCAAGAGCCTGGCGCGCCTGTCGAAGGCCGCGGAAATCGCCAAGGCCGGCTGAGAAGCGATGCACCCGCTGATCGCGGCTCCCGAAAACCTGACGCTGCCGCTGACCCGGCTGCACGTGGTCTCGTGGTTCGACTCCTTGCTCGGCTACCCGCCGATCAAGGCGCTGCTACCGATCCCCATCTTGGCGGCCATCGCCCCCGTCATCTACTGGTTCTTCAAGGACACCTGGCGACAGCTGAACCACGAAGCCGCCGCCTACCGCGCCGAGCAAGAAGCCAAAGACGTGATGGATCTGCGGCCTGCCGCCTGCATGGTGATCGTCGCGGTGGTGCTCACCTTGCAGGAGTACTACGGCGGGCGGCAGTTCTACGACCAGCTGATCCGACCCTGGCTGCAGGAGCTGGAGCGGGGTGGCGCCAGCTGGGTGAAGCTCCACAAGTACGACGAGTACTACGGCTACTGCTGGTGGGTGGCGACCCGCGTGATCGGCTACGTGCTGGTGCCGCTGCCTCTTTGGAAGCTGCTGTTCCCGAAGGACAGCCTGCTCGACATGGGCTACCGGGTGCGCGGCTTCTTCAGCCACCTATGGATCTACGGGCTGTGCTTGGCGGTGGTGTTGCCCGCCATGCTGCTGGTCGCCTCTCAGCCGGACTTCGGCAACTACTACCCGTTTTACAAGGCGAGCTCCCGCAGCTGGTTCGACTTCCTGATCTGGGAAGGCATCTACTGGCTGCAGTTCCTGTCGCTGGAAATGTTCTTCCGCGGTTGGATCGTCGGGGCATTGCGCAAGAGCATGGGCGCCGGGGCCATCTTCGCCATGGCCGTGCCCTACTGCATGATCCACTACGGCAAGCCCTACCTGGAGGCGAACGGCGCCATCGTCGCCGGCATCGTCCTGGGCTCCCTGGCCATGCGCACCCGCAGCATCTACTCCGGCTTCCTGGTCCACATCACCGTGGCGTTCTTGATGGATTTCCTGGCTCTGTGGAAGCGCGGCGCACTCCCAGTTCACTTCTGGGCGCCCGGCTAGCCCCTGGGGGTTTGCCTGCCACCACTTTGTTGCACAATCTTCGCCCGACGCGGGGTAATGGAGCGCCGCGGCAGAAGCCCGGTGGAGGATTGGATTGAACGACTCGAGCGACAACGGAAGCGACAGCGGCGGCTGGACGCCAGCGAAGAGCGCAGCGCTCTACCAGGTGAACGGCTGGGGCGTGCCCTACTTCTCGGTCAACGAACGTGGCCGGATGGTCGTCACGCCGGATCCGGATCGTAACGCGAGCATCGATCTGCACGAGCTCACTCAGGGCGTGAAGGAGCGCGGCATCGATCTCCCGGTCCTGATCCGCTTCTCCGACATCGTCGCACACCGCATCCGTCGCTTGAACGAGTGCTTCCAGCAAGCCATCCGCGAGCACGAGTATCCGGCGAGCTACCGTGGCGTGTTCCCGGTCAAGGTGAACCAGCAGCGCCACCTGGTGGAGACCATCGTGGAAGCCGGCCGGCCCTGGCAGTACGGGCTGGAAGCCGGGTCCAAGCCGGAGCTGCTCATCGCGCTGGCCACCATGCAGGACGTGGGCGGCCTCATCATCTGCAACGGCTACAAGGACCTGAGCTACATCGAAACCGCCCTCGTCGCGCAGAAGTTCGACAAGACGGTGATCGTGGTGATGGAACGCGCGGACGAGCTCGACGTCGTGCTCCGCGCGTCGGAAAAGCTCGGCATCCGCCCGGTGCTCGGTGTGCGCGCCAAGCTCACGGCCAAGGGCGTGGGCCGCTGGGCGGACTCCGCGGGGGACCGCGCCAAGTTCGGTCTCACCACCTCGGAGGTGGTGGAGCTCGTGGATCGGCTGGCCGAGAAGGACATGCTCGATTCCCTGAAGCTCCTGCACTTTCACATCGGCAGTCAGATCTCGAGCATCATCCCGATCAAGAACGCCATCCAGGAAGCCGCCAACATCTACGTGGAGCTCGCCAAGATGGGCTGCGAGATGGGCTACTTGGACGTCGGCGGCGGCCTCGCCATCGACTACGACGGCTCCAAGACGGACTTCCACGCGTCCAAGAACTACACCCTCGGCGAGTACGCCGCGGACATCGTCTCTCACGTCCAGGCAGCGTGCACCAAGGCCAACGTGGCCCCCCCCACGCTCGTCAGCGAGAGCGGCCGCGCGGTGGCCGCTCACCACTCCGTGCTCGTGTTCGAGGTGGTTGGCTCCAGCGAGGTGCGCTTCGGCGAGCCGGTGGAGCCCACAGCGGAAGCCCACCGGCTGCTCAAGGACATGTACGAGACGTACAAGGGCATCAGCGCCAAGAACGTCCAGGAGAGCTTCCACGACGCGTCCCAGGGCAAGGAAGAAGCGCAGAACCTCTTCAAGTACGGCTACTTGGGCCTCCGGGAGCGCGCCCAAGCGGAGCGCCTGTTCTGGGCCTGCTGCGAGAAGATCCAGGAACGCTTGCGGCGGCTCAAGTTCGTGCCGGAAGAGCTCTGGCACCTGGAGCAGACGCTTTCCTCCATCTACTACTGCAACTTCAGTCTGTTCCAGTCCGCGCCGGACATCTGGGCCATCGATCAGCTGTTCCCGATCATGCCCATCCACCGGCTCGAGGAAGAGCCGGACGTCACCGCACGCCTCGCGGATCTCACCTGCGACAGCGACGGCATGATCGACCGCTTCATCGACGTGGAAGAGGACAAGAAGGTCCTCGAGGTGCACGAGTTCCGCCGTGGCGAGCCGTACTACCTGGCCATGTTCCTGAACGGCGCCTACCAAGAGATCCTCGGAGACCTCCACAACTTGTTCGGCGACACCAACGCCATCCACGTGAGCGTCACGGATGAAGGCTACGAGCTCCGCCACGTGATCAAGGGCGACAGCATCGAAGAGGTGCTGCGCTACGTGGAGTACATCCCCGATCACATGGTGGAGGCAGTGCGCCGCCAGGCCGAGCGCGCCGTGGCCAGCGGACGCCTCACGACGGAGCAGATGCGCACCCTCATGCAGCACTACGAATCCGCGCTGCGCAGCTACACGTACCTCACGGAATAGCGGCTCACCCCCGCTCCCAGCCCGGGCCTCTTCGTCTTCAGGTTGTCGGTCCGCCGCGGTGCCGTCGCGCCGCCCGGCGAAGGAAATCTTGAGCTTCTGCTCAGCCGCCGCTGAAGAAGCTCTGGCGCCCCGTGAGCGAATATTGGGCATGGCTCGGCACCGTCGCCGGCCCGGAGGACGAACCATGCTCGACACGATTCTTTCGATTTTTGGCATTGGCGGCGAGAAGAAGCCCAACTTTGCGGCGCTGAACCCGGACGACGTCGACGGCTACTATCGAGCCAGCCACGAGATCGATCAGGCGGAGCGCGAGAGCCCCGAGGCCCTGAAGGCCACCTACGCCCGCTACGGGCTGAAGAACGAGGACCACTGGGACGAGGTCCGCGGCGCCTTCGCCATGCGCCACAAGAACAACCCGGACTTCGCCTTCGGCGCGGCGCGCGTGGGTCTCGAGGTACAGATCAAGGACATGGCGGCGAAGAGCTACGCGTTCCCGATGAACGTGCTCGACCCGGTGGACGGCGTGACCCTGGATCGCCTGGCCTACATCGTGGCCAGCGCCGAAGCCGCCGGCCCCAGCGCCTACGCGCAGTTCGGTCTCGATCCGGCGCGCTTCGAGCGCATCCAGAGCGAGTGGAGCTCACGCATGAGCGCCAGCGCGGATCCCTTCTCCGCCAACATCCTGAGCAGCCAGTACCACGTGTACCTGCTGCAAGCGCGCGGCGTCGTCTCCCGCGGCGGCGCGGCGTTCTGAGCCCGTCCCGCGCCTACCTACCGCCCGCACCCGCGTTCGCATCCGCGGTTCGCACCCGCGCCCGCATCCGCGCCCGCATCCGCGCCCGCATCCGCGCCCGCATCCGCGCCCGCATCCGCGCCCGCATCCGCGCCCGCATCCCGCACTCCGCTCACCGCAGCCGCAGCCGCAGCCGCCCCCGCTCACCGCAGCCGCAGCCGCAGCCGTCCAGGTGAAGGGCGCAACACACGCTGCGCCCTTCATCTGGTCCTTCAGCGCGCTCGAGAATGCGCCAGCCGGTACAAGGTGCCGATGATCTTCTGCGAGCGATCTTCGATGGCGGCTGGAAGTGGCGGGATGTAGCGAAGCCTGACACTGACCTCCAGCGCCGCGCAGCTCTCGCGCATCTCGCTGAGCGCAATGGTGTACTTGGCGCTCTTGTTCCTGCCGCGCGCATCCATTCCTTCTGCGGTGTTCAAGACGACCGACCGCGACGCTCGGCGAAGTTGCCGCGCGAGATCTGGATCGTGTTTTTCGACCCGAGTGATGGGCTCCGCCAGGTCTTCTATCCAATCGAGCATGTCCGAGTAGATTCTGAGCATCACGCACTCCCGTGTTCTCCCGCTCGCACCCTGCGAGGGGCACCCGCCCCCGCCCCAGGCGCGCGCAGGCCGGGTCCAGGGCGCCGCAGGCGCCGCGCGCGCAGCGCGCGGGCATGCCCCTGGAGGCGGCCGAGCACGCCGGTACGATCAGAAGCCCCGCAGCAGAACAGAAGCTTCATCCTCGCGCTTCCTCACCCCCGCACGTCCGTCGCACACGCACCCTTTCGCAGCTCGCCGCCTCCAGTCTCCGCTCTCCGCAGCCGCCGCCGCCGCCGCAGCCGCATCCGCTCTCCGCGCCCGCCGCAGCCGCATCCGCTCTCCGCGCCCGCCGCAGCCGCATCCGCTCTCCGCTCTCCGCGCCCGCCGCATCCGCATCCGCTCTCCGCATCCGCATCCGCTCTCCGCATCCGCATCCGCTCTCCGCATCCGCTCTCCGCATCCGCTCTCCGCATCCGCTCTCCGCATCCGCTCTCCGCATCCGCTCTCCGCATCCGCATCCGCTCTCCGCATCCGCGTCCGCGTCCGCATCCGCTCTCCGCATCCGCATCCGCTCTCCGCATCCGCGTCCGCGTCCGCGTCCGCATCCGCTCTCCGCGTCCGCATCCGCGCCCGCATCCGCGCCCGCATCCGCGCCCGCGTCCGCGCCCGCATCCCGCACTCCGCTCACCGCAGCCGCAGCCGCAGCCGCCCCCGCTCACCGCAGCCGCAGCCGCAGCCGTCCAGGTGAAGGGCGCAACACACGCTGCGCCCTTCATCTGGTCCTTCAGCGCGCTCGAGAATGCGCCAGCCGGTACAAGGTGCCGATGATCTTCTGCGAGCGATCTTCGATGGCGGCTGGAAGTGGCGGGATGTAGCGAAGCCTGACACTGACCTCCAGCGCCGCGTAGCTCTCGCGCATCTCGCTGAGCGCGATGGTGTACTTGGCGCTCTTGTTCCTGCCGCGCGCGTCCATTCCTTCTGCGGTGTTCAAGACGACCGACCGCGACGCTCGGCGAAGCTGCCGCGCGAGATCTGGATCGTGCTTTTCGATGCGCTCGATGAGCTCCGCCAACGTTTCGATCCAATCGAGCATGTCCGAGTAGATTCTGAGCATCACGCACTCCCGTGTTCTCCCGCTCGCACCCTGCGAGGGGCACCCACCCCCGCCCCAGGCGCGCGCAGGCCGGGTCCAGGGCGCCGCAGGCGCCGCGCGCGCAGCGCGCGGGCATGCCCCTGGAGGCGGCCGAGCACGCCGGTACGATCAGAAGCCCCGCAGCAGAACAGAAGCTTCATCCTCGCGCTTCCTCACCCCCGCACGTCCGTCGCACACGCACCCTTTCGCAGCTCGCCGCCTCCAGTCTCCGCTCTCCGCAGCCGCAGCCGCAGCCGCCGCATCCGCTCTCCGCACCCGCAGCCGCCGCAGCCGCATCCGCTCTCCGCATCCGCAGCCGCGTCCGGGCTCCGTGTCCGCGTTCGCAGCCGCGTCCGCGCCCGCGCCCGCATCCGCTCCCCCCATCCGCTCCCCGCAGCCGCTCTCCGCAGCCGCTCTCCGCAGCCGCTCTCCGCCTCCGCTCCCGCATCCGCTCTCCGCAGCCGCCTCCGCCTCCGCATCCGCATCCGCATCCGCCTCCGCATCCGCGTCCGCGTCCGCATCCGCTCTCCGCAGCCGCGACGCTGGGCGTTTCCGCGACGTCCAGCTTTTCGCGGTGTTTCCGCGGCGCCCCGACAAGCCCTTGAAAAATCTTTGGAATGCGGTCCCAGAGAGCGGCGTTTCCTGGACGCGGGGCCTTCGCCCTGGCTACGATTTGCGTGTCACCGATGAACCCGCTCCGCTGGTCTCCCTCCGTCTCCCGCTGGTCCCGCCGTCTGGCCACGACCTTTGCGGCGGCCACTCTGACGCTGGCCACCTCCGGCCGCGCGGACATCTACAAGACGGTGGACAAGGACGGCGTGATCTCGTTCACGAACTCCCCATCCAAGGGCGGGAAGCTGGTGGCGAAGGATCGCCCGAAGGTGAGCGCGGTGATGCCGTCGGACAGCTCGCCGGAGCGCTTCACCCGCTACGACGTCCACATTCGCCACGCCGCCACCCTGTATCAAATCCCGGAAGAGCTGGTGCGCGCGGTGATCAAGGTGGAGAGCGACTACGACCCGCGCGCAGTGTCCCACGCGAACGCCCATGGCTTGATGCAGCTGGTGCCGGAGACCGCCGAGCGCATGATGGTGACGGACTCCTTCGACCCACGGCAGAACATCTTTGGCGGCGTGCGCTACCTGCGCGTGCTGGCCAACATGTTCAACGGCGATCTGGAGCTCACCATCGCCGCATACAACGCCGGTGAAAACGCCGTGATTCGCTACGGCGGCATTCCGCCCTACGAAGAAACGCGGCAGTACGTGGCCAAGGTGCTCGCCTACTATCGTCACTACCGCACGGTCACGGCGATGTACGGCGCGCGCTAAGGGCGGCGCTTCTTGCTGGTCTTCTTCTTGGCGGGGCTCTTGTCGTAGCCGGCGAGCGCTCCGGCGAGCTCGCCCTTCACGCGTTCCACGAGCTCCGGCGGTGACACCACGCGGGCGCGGGCGCCCCACTCGAGCACCCAGCTGGTGACCGGATTGAGGTTGCCCACGGTCATGGTCAAACGCACTCCGCCCCCGGCGATACCGGAGAGTTTCTGCGTGGCGTGGACCTTGCGCATGCGCACGTACTCCACCGCGCGGGCGTCGAAATCGATCACGACCTTGTGCTTTTCGCGGCCCTTCCAGATGCCGAATTCGCCCTGAAAGTAGTCCTCCACGTCGAAGCTCTCGGGCAGCTCGAAGCGCTGGGTATAGGAGCATTCGGTGTCGCGCATGCGGTCGAGGAGGAACGTGCGGATGTCGCCCTTGTCGACGTGTTGGGCCACGCAGTAGATGGAGTCTCGGTGCAGCACCATGGCGTAGGGGTGGATGGTGATGCGCTCCTCACTGGCCTTGCCCGCGCTGCGGTAGGAAAGCGTCAGGGGTCGGAGGTCCGACACGGCCTGGAACAGGTCGTCGAGCTCGTCGGTCTTCTCGCGGTAGTTCTTGGGAGCGTGGGGCAGGTACAAGAAGCGGTCCTCGAGCCGGGCGTCCGCGAGGCCGGCGTTCGGGCCGCGACCCGGTCGCTGGGCGAAGGCGAGGAGCTTGGTGATGGCGAGATCGATCTCGTCGAACAAGGCCGACCCTCGCATCGGCTCGAACAGCCGCCGCGCGGCCAGAATGGCGTACGCCTGCGTACGTCGGAGCTCCACCTTGCGGGGGAGCTCACTGGCCCGGATGCGCCAGAGCAGCGGCCCGCCGCCCCGCACGGCCTTGCTCTCGAGGTTGTACTCGCGTTCGATCTCCTTGAGGTAGCGACGCAGCGTGCGCGGGCTCACGTCCAAGGAATCCGCGAGATCGTAAAGCGAGAGGCCACGCGGGTGCCGCGCCAAGAGCTCTTGGAGCATGTCGAGGCGTCGGTGCTGGGTGAAGCGTCCGCTCGGCCGTCCGACCTTCTTCATGGGTCGAGCCTCCTAGATCGCGGGCCGCGCGTCGACACCCGCCCTACGTGTGCGACAAGGTAGGTCTTTTCTCCGCTTCGTGAGTCTTGAGACCCCGGATGGAGGGGTGTACCTTCGACAATGATCCCCTTCTTGTGTCGGGCGTCGCCGCGGGGATGCGGCGCACACGGCACGAACGTCTGCCTCAGCGGACACAGCGGACCGAGCGTGACATGAGCCGAAATCGCCAAAAGGTCTTCCGTCTTGCCTCCAAAGCTACGGCAGTACTGCTCGTGGGTGTTGCCGTCAGCGCGGCCCTCGCGCCCAGCATCGCCCGCGCTCAGGAGCCTCCGGCGTGCTTGTCGCAAGACCCCAAGGACTGGCCGTCTCCGTCGAAGCCCTACTTCATGATCGCCTTCGACACGTCGGGCTCGATGACCAGCACGGTGTCGACCACCAACTCTTGCGGATACCCCAACAATCGCATCGGCCATGGACGCTGTGCGCTCAAGAACACCGTGCAGGCTTTCGCGGGCGAGGTGAACTTCGGCCTCGCCACCTTTGCTTGGCGCAACGAATGCACCGGCGCAGCGAACCCCAACGACTGCCCGAGCAGCGGTACCTGCAGCGCCGTCTACGCGCCGGGGACCAACAACTTCTGCGGACCTTGGCTGAACGAGCCGACGCTCTCCCAGAACGTGCACTCCGGCGGTCACGTCGTGGTCCCCATGCTGCAAGATCACTATTGGTCGCTGCCGCAAGACCCGACCAACGTCGGAACCATCCTGCAGATGGCCGACAACTCCTGCGGAACCAACAACGGCGTCAACAACGGCAACGGAACCTGGAACGGTGAGCTCGGTGCCAACTCGAACACGCCCCTCGGCGGCGTCTTGTTCGACATGCATCGCTACTTCTCCGGGACCTATACCGACAAGTGGTCCTCCACCACGCTGGCGAGCCCGATCGGAACGCTGGCGCAGGGCGAGCGCTCCTGCCGTTCGCTGAACATCATCCTGATCACGGACGGCGACGAGACCTGCGATTCGGGCGTCAATCCCACGCCTATCGCGGGCGGCTGCCGCGCTGGCTTCGGCTCCTACCTGAACAATTCCGGGGAGCGACTGGCGACTTACGAGGCCGACCGCCTCTACACGCAGGGCATCACCTTCGGTGGGCAAAACTTCAAGGTCCGCACCCACGTCATCGCGTTCGCCGGTGCGGACTTGGTCGCGGCCGGGCACATCGCCAGCTGCGGCGGAACGGGCAGCGCTTACTCCACGGCGAACGAAGCGCAGCTGTCCCAGGCCCTGTCGAACATCATCTCCAGCGCCATCAAGCCGGAGACCTGTGACAACACCGACAACAACTGCAACGGCTGCACGGACGAAGGCTACAAGCACTACTGCAACATCAAGCCGTCTGGCCAGTGCTGCGCTTGGAGCAACCAGACTCAGCGCACCACCTGTCTGAACAACTACCAGGGCTCGATCACTCCCGGCAATCCGACCGGTGACTTGACGCTCTTGCCTTGCACCACCGCCACGCAACAGACCCAGCCGCAGAACTGGCTCTGCTACGACCCGAAGGAGCTGTGCGACAACAGCGACAACAACTGTAACGGCAGCACCGACGAAGGCTTCAACAAGTGCGGCAGCCCCGCTCACTGCCCCCAGGCCGAGACTTGCAACGGCCAGGACGACGACTGCGACGCCATCATCGACAACTCGAGCGGCAGCGGCGTGCCCTACAGCGCCTGCCCGAACAACTGCCAGCCCAGCGCCGAGATCTGCGACGGTTGCGACAACGACTGCGACGGCGTGGCGGACAACGGGGTGGCGGACATCGACTGCGGATTCTCACCGCCGACCAACTGCGCCGGCAAGCGCGTGTGCCTGAGCAAGGGCGTGAGCGTCCCGGTGGGTGGCTGCGTCGGTAGCGGCGTGCCCAAGGGTTTCGGCACCTGCAACAACTCCCCGCAGGCGGAAATCTGCGACGGCCAGGACAACAACTGCAACGGCACCGTGGACGAAGGCATCGCCCCCACGGAGTGCGAGATCCCCGGCCAGCCCGGCCTCGTGTACCAGGACGCCGCCCACCCCAACAGCCAGTGCCTCAAGGGCCTCAAGCCCTGCAACGGTACCTGCAGCGGCTGGGTGGGCCCCACGCCCGAGGTCTGCGACGGCATCGACAACGACTGCAACGGGGTGGTGGACGACAACGTTCCCGGCGTGGGCAACGTGTGCGGTACCTCCACCGGCCAGTGCCAGAAGGGCACCACCGCTTGCGTCGGTGGCGTGCTGGTGTGCCAGGGCGGCGTGCAGCCACAGCCGGAAACCTGCAACGGCCTCGACGACAACTGCGACGGCACGGCGGACAACGCGCCGCTGACGGATCAGCCGAGCACCCCCGGCTGCTGGCAGAACAGCGGCAACTGCTGCCAGCACCAGAACCTGCACTGGTGCCCGCCCGCGGGGGCGACCTGCAACGGCGTGGGCAGCCTGAGCACGCCCTGCCAGACGGGCTCGCTGGTGTGCGATGGCGCCAACGGCTGGAAGTGCCAAGGCGGCAAGCTGCCCACCCCCGAGGTGTGCGACGGCGTGGACAACAACTGCAACGGCACCAAGGACGACGGCCTGGGCTCCCCGATCGGAGACTCCTGCGGAATCAACGTGGGCGAGTGCACCACCGGCGTGAACATCTGTGACAACGGCGTCATCAAGTGCAATGGCAAGGGAGGGACGCCGGAGATCTGCGACGGCAAGGACAACGACTGCGATGGCACCATCGACAATGGCCTGCCCATCGGTGGTTCTTGCACGCCGACCTACGACACCAACCTGTACCCCGGGGATCGCACCAAGGGCGAATGCAGCCCTGGCGTGAATCAGTGCGACCCGAACAATCCCACGGTGCCCGTCTGCGTGGGCGGCCAAGGTCCCCAGCCGGAGGTGTGCGATGGCAAGGACAACGACTGCGACGGGCTGATCGACGAGCCCGGCCCGGCGCCGGATGGCATCGACGGAACCACCAATCCGTTGGATCCCAACCAGAAGATCGGCGACGCCTGCGGCACCGACGAGGGCGAGTGCAAGAAGGGCAAGCTCTCGTGTGACAAGGGCAAGTTCGTGTGCACCGGCGGCGTGGGGCCGCAACCCGAAGCGTGTGACTGCCTCGACAACGACTGCAACGGCAAGATCGACGACGAGGCCACCATCGATGGCGGTGCCGCGCAGAACCTGTGCAGCCCGGGCAAGACGTGTGTGGAGGTGCAGGCGGGATTGTGCCAGTGCGCGAGCCCCTGCGGCTCCGGCGAGTTCCCCTGCCCCACAGGCAGCGACTGCAAGACCGTCAACAAGAGCGGCACGACTCAGACTGCCGGCAACTTCTGCGTCAGCGACAACTGCGGAGACTGCTCCACCAAGACGGTGAAGGACTCGAGCACCGGTGAGGTCTTGTGCGGTCCGGGCGGCGGCGTGCCCCTGTGCGTGTGCAAGGGCAACAGCTGCAAGGACCCGTGCGACGGCATTACCTGCCCGACCGGCCAAGAGTGCGCCAAGCAGGGCGCCGCAGCAGGCACCTGCCAGCCGGTGGGCAATTGCTACTTCTTCGGCTGCGATCCCGGCAAGCTGTGCAACGGCGGGGTGTGCGTCGACGACCCCTGCGACCCGAACACGTGCCAGGCGGGCGAAGTGTGCAAACCCAACGCCACCTTCGATGAACCGCGTTGCGTGGGTAGCTGCGCGGGCGTGACCTGCAGCGCGGGTCAGGAGTGCGTGGAGGGCCAGTGCACGGACACCGGTTGCGGCACGGACTGCGCCAACGGCGAGGTGTGCCAACCCGATGGCGACGGTGGCTTCTCCTGCGGTCCCAGCAAGTGCGTGACCGAAGGTGGGCTGCCTTGCTCGAACGGCGCCTACTGTGACCCGACGACGGGCCAGTGCGGCAACGACCCCTGCGAGGGCGTGGTTTGCCCGAGCGGCCAGGTGTGCGCCGAAGGCGAGTGCGATTGGGCGCCGGAAGCAGGCACCGGTGGCAGCAGCGGCACCGGCGGCGGTGGCAGCGGCGGGACCGGTGGCAAGGACGGCGGTGCGGGCGGCTCCACCGGCACCGGCGGCACTGGCGGCGGCACCACCAAGCCGACGAACGAAGAGCCGCAGGGCGTGTGGGGCTTGGCCACGGGTGGTGGCGGCTGTGCTTGCCGTACCTCCGGTTCCGAGCGGCGCGTTCCGGCCGCACCCATCGCTCTGGTCGGCGTCGCGCTCTCCGCCATGGCCTTGAGACGCCGCAGAAGGCGGCACACCAAGGCCAGCGAAGGAGCTTCGAAATGAAGCGTCTGGCGTTTGCTCTCTTGTCCAGTGCGTTGCTGGGACTGGTCGGCGCCTCGGGCTGCACCACGTCGAGCTTCTGCTTCGACGACTGCGGTGATCAGGACGGCGGAGGCGGCACCAGCGGCAGCAACTTCGACGGCGGCGGTGGCAACGGCGGGCTCATCGACGCCGGCGGCGACGGCGGCACCGGCAACGTCATCAACGTCGATGGCGGAGATGGCGGCGGCTGCAAGACCACCAACAATGGCGTCGAGATCTGCGACGGGCTGGACAACGACTGCAACGGCAAGGTCGACGAGAACGCCGACTTCACCAGCACCCAGACTTGCGGCACTTGCGACAACAACTGCGCAGCGCCGCCCCACGTCATCAACCCCACCTGCGTTCCGCCGGCCAAGTTGGACGGCAAGACCCCCGGCACCTGCAAGTACGAAAAGTGCGAGCAAGATTGGTACGAGATCAATGGGGACCCCAAGGACGGCTGCGAATACAACTGCCCCTGGAACCCCAACGGCACCAACACCACCGACCCGGGCGGGGTGGACGGCTGCGGCAAGGATGACGACTGCGACGGCACCGTCGACGAAGACCTGAACACCTGCGACGACACGGAAAACTGCGGCAAGTGCGGTCTCAAGTGCGTGGTTCCCAACGGCACGCCGAAGTGCACCACCAGCGCACCGACGGGCACCCAGTGCACCACCGCGAACACCAAGTGCGAAATTGCCCAGTGCGACGCGGGCTACTACGACAACAACAAGTCCCCGGACGACGGCTGCGAGTACAAGTGCCCCGTCGCCACCCCCGGTCCGGAGATCTGTGACGGCATCGACAACGACTGCGATGGCAAGATCGACAACGCCGACTCGGATCTCGAAACCCAGGACCCGGACGTGGGCGACAGCTGCTTCGGCGGCACCCAGGGCCTGTGCATCTCTTCCGCCCACCAGGGGCTGAAGAAGTGCATCGGCGGTCAGATCACCTGTTGTGACCCCGATTCCAACACCATCAACAGCACCAATCCGAACCTGCCGCCCACGGGCGTTCGCAACGGCGTGTGCGACGCCCCCACCGGCAACCAGGTGCTCAAGCCCGGCGACGTCCAAGAGACGTGCAACAACATCGACGACGACTGCGACGGCACGCCGGACGACAGCCCCATCGACGAGGGCGGAACCTGCGGCGTCTCCGTGGGCAACTGCCAGACGGGCACGGAGCAATGCCAGAGCGGCGCGCTGGTGTGCGTGGGCAAGGTGGACCCGACCACTGACATCTGCAACGGCCAAGACGACGACTGCGACGGCGTGATCGACGGCGTGATCGGGAGCGGTACCCCGCAGAGCTGCACCCAGGACTCGCAGTGCAGCGGCGGCAAGCTGTGCCTGCCCCGCAGCGGCCCCTCCGACAAGGTGTGCGCCACCCCGCCGGGCGACGCGATGGGCGACTGTAACGTCCCCACCCCGCCCCCGCCGGGCGTGTCCCAGCCGTGCAAGAAGGGCACGCTCTCCTGTGTGGGCGGCGTGAAGAGCTGCATCGGATCCATCGGCCCCACCTCCACCAGCGACAAGTGCGGCGAGGACTCCAACTGCGACGGCGTGCTCAACGGTCAGCCGGATCTGCAGAACGACGTGAAGAACTGCGGCTCCTGTGGCAACGACTGCACCCAGCTGTCGCCCAACGGCCACGGCGTGTGGGCGTGCCAGAGCGGCGCCTGCGTCCGCACCGGTTGTGAGGCGAACTTCATCAACTGCGACGGCAACAACAACGACTGCGAGAAGTTCTGCAGCTTCGTCTCCGCCAACGAGCAGTGCAACGGCATCGACGACAACTGCAACTGCCAGGTGGACGAGAACATCACCAACAAGCCGAGCCCGGTGCAGGTGTGCGGCGTCTCCCCCGCGGCCACGGACAGCGGCTGCACCAGCGGCGTGAACGTGGCGTGCACCTCCGGCAGCTGGAACTGCACGTTCCCGAGTGGGTACTGCACCGGCACCAAGCCGGACTACTGCACGGCCACCGTGGACACTTGCGACAGCAAGGACAACAACTGCAACGGCGCCGTTGACGAGAACTTCAAGCCCCCGGTCTTGAACCAGGGCTACGTGGGCCAGCCCTGCGCCAGCGACGACGGTCTGCCGCCGCCGGGCCATGGCGCGTGCAAGGGCGTGGGTACCTACCAGTGCGCCACCGCGAGCTCCACGGCGTGCAACGCCGTAAAGGACAACAGCAAGGTATCCGCCGAGCTGTGCGACAACGTCGACAACGACTGCGACGGCGTGGTGGACGAGTCCTATCAGGCGAAGGGCACCAACACGACGTACTGGGTCAAGCCCGCCGTCACTCGCCTGGCTTCGAACCTCTGGGTCTACCAGTACGAGGCCAGCCGACCGGGCGCCACCAACGTGGACCCGGGCAGCGGCAACGGCTACCACACATCGGCACCCACGGGCGTACCGCTGGATCAAACGCAGTCGTGCTCCGTGGCGGGCGTGGTGCCCTGGTTCAACGTGACGCCGGTGGAAGCCGCGCAGACCTGCGCTGCTCGCGGCGGCCGGCTGTGCACCACCGCGGACTGGCAGACCGCGTGCCACGCGACGGCGAACTGCAAGTACGGCTACAACCCGCGCACCGGCGCCTGCAACCAGCCGGGCACCTACACGGGAACGGCAACGCGCGTGTGCAACATCGGACCCTTCGACTTCGACGGGAACGCGAGCAACGGCATCACGGATGGGCTCTTGCCCACGGCGTCCGGCGCCCTGGCCAACTGCTGGGCGGACTGGAGCGGTCTGCAGAGCAACAGCGCCGCCCAGAACAACATCCGGGACATCATGGGCAACCTGCGGGAAATCACCTACAACCCGCCGCCCATCAGCCCCAACGGCTGCAACCAGTCGGCCTCCAACAGCACCTGTCTCTTCACCCTCATGGGTGGCGCCTTCAACACCCAGGCGGAAGATGGCGCCAGCTGCGACTTCACCTTCTTCACGGTGGATGCGCAGTACAAGCTGTTCGACGTCGGCTACCGCTGCTGCTTCGACCAGAATCCGAGCTGAGGGCCCGTCGGGTTTTGGCCTTTCGCGCGACGGAGCCGCTATGCTCCGTCGCCATGGACAGGGTCAATCCGGTCGAGCTCATCATCAGGAAACGCGACGGCGGCTCTCTCAGCCCCCAAGAAGTCCGCGGCCTGATTCGTGCGTTCGTGAAGGGCGACGTCGCCGACTACCAGATGAGCGCGTTTCTGATGGCGGCGTTCCTGCGAGGCATGAACGACCACGAGACCGCCGCCCTCACCGACGCCATGCTGCACTCGGGCGACGTGTTGAAGCTCGCGAGCGTGAAGCGTACCAAGGTGGACAAGCACTCCACCGGCGGAGTGGGTGACAAGATCAGCCTGTGCCTCGCGCCGCTGGTGGCCGCCTGCGGCGTCGCCGTGCCGATGATCTCCGGGCGCGGTCTGGGTCACACCGGCGGCACCTTGGACAAGCTCGAAGCCATCCCGGGCTACAGCGTGGACTTGAACGTGAAGCGCTTCGAGAAGCAGGTGCGTGAAGTGGGGGTGGCGATGATCGGCCAGACCGCCCACTTGGCCCCGGCAGATCGCCGCATCTATGCGCTGCGCGACGTGACGGGCACGGTGGAGTTCATCCCCTTCATCGTGGCCAGCATCCTCAGCAAGAAGCTGGCCGAGGGCATCGACGGCCTGGTCCTCGACGTGAAGGTCGGTCGGGGCGCCTTCATGAAGGATCTCGCCTCGGCGCGAGAGTTGGCCCGCGCCATGGTGCGCGTGGGTACCCGCGCCAAGAAGAAGGTGGTCGCCGTGCTGACGGACATGTCCGCGCCCATCGGCCTCACCATCGGCAACGCGCTGGAAACACGCGAAGCCATCGAAGTGCTCCTGGGCGAAGGCCCCGAAGACACGCGGGAGCTCACGCTGGCGCTGGGCGCCGAGATGCTGCTCGTCGGCCGCGCCGCCAAGAATGCGTCGGATGCACGAAAGAAGCTCCAGGCCGCCATCGACAGCCGCGCGGGGCTGAAGCGCTTCGCGGACATGGTCTCCGCCCAGGGGGGCGACGCTCGCGCCGTGCACGATCCTTCGCGCTTGCCCAAAGCGAAGCATCGCATTGTCGTGGACAGCACCGCTTCCGGCTACGTCGTCTCGCAAGATGCCCTCGAGCTCGGTCTCACCGCGGTGGAGATGGGCGCCGGACGGCTACGCGCAGATCAGGCCATCGATCCTGCCGTGGGGATCGAGCTGGCTCAGAAGGTCGGCGCTCGCGTCAAGCGCGGGGACCCCCTCGCCTATCTCCACGTCCAGAACAAGACGGGCCTCGGGCCGGTCTCGGAGCGCGTGCGCCGCGCCTTCGGGATCGGCAAGCGCCCGCCCAAGAGCGCACCGCTCTTGATCGAGCGGATCACGAGATAGATTTTGTCGGTGCGCCGCGGAAGCGGCGCGGTGTGCCCGCGCCGGGCCAACAAAACCATGGCCTGCTATGGTCGCACTTCGACCTAGATGATCCGAGCCGACGAACACACGCGCTTCATCGGACGCCAGCGAGAGCTCGCGGAGCTCGCACGGCTGTTCGCGGACGATGCGCGGTTGGTGACGGTCGTCGGGACCTCGGGCACGGGCAAGACGCGGCTCGCGCGTCGCTTCGCGGCGAGCGACGAAGTGGCCCGCAGCCACCTGCAGACGTGGTTCTGTGATCTCAGCGCTGCGCGCAGCGAAAGCGAGCTGTGCGCCACGGTGGCTCAGGCCCTGGACGTGCCGCTCACCGCGGCGCGGGGTGATCCCGCGGCGGTGCTCAGCCGCGCCCTCGGCAGTCGCGGCCGAGTTTTCCTGGTGCTCGACAACCTGGAACAGGTCGTCGAGCCCGCCCGCTCCACGGTGAAGCGCTGGCTGGCGGATGCGCCCGACCTTCGGGTGCTGTCCACCTCGCGGGCTCCCCTGGCGCTGGCGGAGGAGCAGCGCTTCGAGCTCGATCCGCTGTCCGTGCCGGCCCCCGAGGCCCGGCGCGCGAGCGAGGTCTTGGAGGCGGAGGCTGCAGAGCTGTTCGCCGACCGCGCCAAGCTCGCGGATGCCGGCTTCGAGCTGGACGACGAACGCGCGGCCGCCGTGGCGGAGCTGGTACGCCGGCTGGATGGCATCCCGCTGGCCATCGAGCTGTGCGCCGCTCGCGTGGGTCTGTTGTCCCCGGCGCAGCTGTTGGAGCTCTTGGCGTCGCGCTTCGAAACGCTGGTCGCGCGCCCCGGAGCGCGGCTCACGCCGCGACAGGCCACGCTGCGGGGTGCCATCGATTGGTCCTGGGAGCTGCTCGAAGAGTGGCAACGCTCGGCGTTGGCCCAGCTCTCCGTGTTCCGAGGCTCCTTCGATCTGGACGCGGTGCGGGCCGTCGTCAGCCTCGGCGACGGCGCCCCCGGTGGCGCGCTGTGGCCGGTACAGGTGCTGCAGTCCCTGCTGGACCACTCCCTGGTCCGCAGCACATCGAGCTCGGCGGACGAGAAGCGCTTCGTGCTGCTGATGAGCATTCGCGATTACGCCGAGGAGAAGCTCAGCGAGCGAGCCGACCGGGAAGCGACGCTCGCACGGCACACGAGGCACTTCTTGACGTTGGGGCCGGAGCTGGAGAACGCGGCGCTCGCGCGGGGAGACGTCCGCGCCCTCGATCGCCTCGCGCTCGTCTCGGGTGACCTCCTCGCCGTACTGGAGCGCGCGCTCGCCGCGGAGGACAGCACGACGGCGGCACGGGCCATCGTGAGCCTGCACCCGATGTACGCGGTCCGAGGTCCCTTGAGCCCCCACGTCGAGCGCCTCGGCGGCGTGCTGTCGCTGTGCGAGAAGTCGCCTCCGCCGGTCGCGCTGTACGCCAAGGTGCTCGGCTGCAGCGGCTGGGCCAAGAGCTTCTTGGGCGCCGCCGGAGACGGCATCCCCGACTATCAAACCGCCATCGCCCTCACGGCGGAGGGGGAAGCCCCGGAGATTCGCGCACAGTGCGCGGCGCGCGTGGGCGTGGCGCTGGCGTGGCAACGCGAGGACGCCGAGGCGGTGCGCGCTTTCGAGCTCGCCTTCGCCACGCTGGAGCACGTGGACGATCGCAGGACCCACGGCATCGTACACACGGAGCACGGGATCCTCCTCGGAAGGCTCGCGCGACTCGAAGAAGCTCACCGCGAGTTCGAAGCAGCGTTGGAAGCGTTTCGCGAGAGCGGCGCTCGGCGCGACGAGGCCGCCGCGCTGATCAATCTGGGGCTACGCCACGTGGAGTGGGCCCAGCTCGAGGATGGACGCGAACGCTACGAAGCCGCCTTGGACATCGTACGCGAGGTGCGGGAACGACGCCTCGAATCCGCAGTGCTGGCGCAGCTCGGCTGGATCGCGATGGAAGAGGGAGACGCGCCGCGGGCCCGAGGCTTCTGCGAGCAAGCGCTGGAGGTCGCCCGCGACGTCGGCATCTTGCATTGGGAGGGCATGGCCCTCGGCTACCTGGGTCACGTCGCGCTCCTGGAGGGCCAGGACGCGAACGCCGCCCAGAGTCTGGAGCGTGCAACGGAGCTCCTGAAGACCGTCGGCGACGCGCGGCACCAAGCGCTCTATCTCGCGGCGCGAGCCGCCGCGCTGGCGGGAGCCGGCCAGACCTCGGCGGCCGAGAAGTGTTTGACCAATGCGCGGGAGCTCGTTGCGGAAAGCGGGCGAAGCCGCGACGCGGAGGTGGTGGACACCTACGGGCTTCGGGTGCAGGTCGCCGCCGCCCGCGCCCGCGGCGACGACACCGAGGCGACGCGCTTGTGCGCCGAGGCCCGCGCGATCCCGGAAGAAGATCCCCCGCCCCCGGACGAGCTCCGACTAGCGCGGGCGCTCTTGAAGCTGGCCCTCGGGAGCGCCCGCCGCACGCTCCGGGTGGACCATGATGCATACAGGTTCGTCGCGCCGGACGGCAGCGCCCACGACATCTCACGGCGCCAGAACCTGCGGCGGGTGCTGTGGGCGCTGGTGGACCAGCGCATGAAGAGCCCGGGGGCGAACAGCACCGTGAACGACCTGTTCAGCGCCGGCTGGCCGGGAGAGCGCGCTCGAGTGGAGGCAGCAGTGCATCGCGTGCACGTCGCCGTCGCGACCCTACGCAAGCTGGGCCTCGGAGACGTGCTCCTCACGCGAGACGGCGGCTATCTGCTGGACCCGTCAGCCGAGATCGTGATCGGCTGACAGGCTCAGTGCACGCGCTGCCCGGGCTTCGCGCCGTCGTCCGGTGACAGCACGAACACGTCGCTACCGCCGGGCCCGGCCGCCACCACCATGCCTTCGCTCACGCCGAACTTCATCTTGCGGGGCGCGAGGTTCGCGACCACCACCACGAGCCGACCCACCAGCGCGTCGGGCTCGTAGGCGGCCTTGATGCCGGCGAACACCGTGCGCGTCACGCCACCACCGAGGCTCACGGTGAGCTTCAAGAGCTTGCGCGCCTCCGGCACTTGCTCCGCTGCGACCACGCGGGCAACCCGCAGATCCACCTTGCCGAAGTCGTCGATCGTGCACTCGGGCGAGAGCGGCTCGGCCTCCAGCGCCGAGCCGTCATCGTCCGCCTTGGCGCGGGCCACGTCCTGGCTGGCGTCCACGCTGGCGTCGATCACGGCCTGGAGCTTCTTGGGATCCACCCGCTGCATCAAGTGCGAAAACGCGCTGACCGGCGACCCCAGAAGCGGCGTCTTGGCGTCTTCCCATCGCTCGGCCTTGGCGTTCAAAAGTTCCGCCGTTCCCTCCGCCAGGTTTGGCAGCACGGGGCTGAGGTAGATCACCAGCTGACGATAGAGGTTCAGGATCACGGTGCAGACCGCCTGTACCTCCTGAGCCTTGGCCGGATCCTTCTTCAAGGTCCAGGGCTGCATCTGATCCACGTACTCGTTGGCGCGATCCGCCAGCGCCATCACCAGGCGCATGGCCTTGGCCGTGTCGCACGCCTCGTACGCCTGGGCGATCTCGTCGCCCGCGGCTGCAGCCGCCGCGAACAGGCCGCCGTCTTCGGGATATTGCTGCGCGAGGCCCACCTTCTCGACGAAGCGCGCGCTCCGGCTCGCCAAGTTCACGACCTTGCCGACCAAGTCCGAGTTCACCTTGCTGACGAACTCTTCCAGGTTCAGGTCCAGATCGTCCGGCCGCGGGCCCAGTTTGCTGGCGTAGAAGTAGCGCAAGTATGCCGGGTCCAGATGCTCCAGATAGGTGGACGCCATCACGAAGGTGCCCTTCGACTTGCTCATCTTCTCGCCGTTCACCGTCAGAAAGCCGTGAACGTGAACGCGAGAAGGCAGGCTGAGGCCCGCCGTCTTCAACATGGCCGGCCAGAACAGCGTGTGAAAGTAGGTGATGTCCTTGCCGATGAAGTGGCGCACCTCACACTCGCTCGATTGCCACCAGTCCTCGAGCTTCTCTCCGTTCCGATCGCACCACTGCTGGCTGCTCGCAATGTAGCCGATGGGCGCGTCGAACCACACGTACCAGTAGTTGCCGGGAGAATCCGGAATCTCGAAGCCGAAGTAGGGCGCCGGTCGTGAGACGTCCCAGTCCCGAAGCGCCTCCGCCAAGAAGTGCCCCTTGAGGTAGTTCGCGATCTCTGGCTGGAGATGCTCTCCACCTTGCGTCCACTCCTCCAAGAAGGGGTGCAGGGCCTCGATCTGAACGAACAGGTGCTTCGCCGTCCGGAGCTCCGGTCGCGCCCCGCTCAAGGTGCTCACGGGGTCGATGAGGTCGGCGGCGGAGTAGGTGGCGCCGCACTTGTCGCAGCTGTCCCCATATTGATCCGGGCTCTTGCACTTGGGGCAGGTGCCCTTCACGAAGCGGTCGGCGAGGAACGTTCCCTCCTTGGGATCGAAGAGCTGGGTCACGTCCCGCTCCACGACCAGGCCTTGGTCCCGGAGCGCCTGCCAGATCCGTCCGCACAAGGCGCGGTTCTCCGCCGAGTGGGTGCTGCCGTAGTTGTCGAACTGAATCGAGAAGCCGGCAAAGTCCCGCTGGTGCGCCGCGCTCATGTCCTCGATGATCTGCTCCGGTGCCCGCCCTTCCTGCCGCGCGCGCATCATGATGGCGGTGCCGTGGGTGTCGTCGGCGCAGATGTACAGGGCGCGATGGCCCCGCAGGCGCTGGAACCGCACCCAGATGTCGGTCTGGATGTACTCCACCAAGTGACCGAGGTGGATGTGCCCGTTGGCGTACGGCAGCGCGGCGGTGACCAGGATCCGGCGAGTCATGAGGCCGAGAACCTAAATCAGCCCCGGCCCCAGTGGAAGGCGATTCACTGATAGACGAACACGCCCTTCAGGTCTTCCGTTGCCGAGATGGGGACGCCATCTTTGATGCTCGTCGCGCGGAACTGATAGAACTTCCCGCTCTCGAAGCTAGCGAGGTCACCATCGAAAGGAACGTCCACGGGCTTGTTGCCCTTGGGCCCGACGAAGCCTTCCTTCTTCCACACCTCGTTGCCGAGCACGTCGAACACCTGCACGGTGTAGCTGTCTTCGCTGGAGTCGTCCTCGAAGCTGAAGGTGGGCATGCCGCTCACGGTGTCGCCTCCGTCCGGCGAGTACACGGCCAGCGCGCCGGTCACCTTGAAGCCTTGGGCGATGGGAACGCTGTCGCCCGCCACGGTGATGTGAACGATCTCCGTGCCACCGATGCTGGTGTCCGGATCGCGCACCAGGCCATCGTTCTCGAACGCCGCGAGCACCACGTACTTCCCGTCGGGCACGCCCGGAATGCTGAAATCCCCGCTGACGTGCTCCGCCCGAAGCCCGGCCGGCGCCTCACCCCGGGCCGCGTTCTCCACGAAGGTATCTTCGACCACCAGGATCACGGAGGTATCGGCGCCGCCCGGAGCGTTCACGATCTCCACCTTGCCGCTCACCGTGGCGGTGGAATCCGAGAGCACTCCGAGATCCACGTCTCCCGTCGTCTCCCCCGCTTTCACGTCCGCGGACTTGGTCTCGAGGTTCACGCCGGCCAAGTAGCCCCTGACCTCCACGCTGCCCGCCGGCACGTTGAACACGGTGTAGTCGCCCTCCGTGTCGGCGGTGCCGGTCACGCCGCCCGCGACCACCAGCGTGCCGCCCGGGTTTTTGGCCAGCACCTTGCCGCTGATGCTGCCGAGACCCGCAGCGTTCTCCAACGGGACCAAACCGATGTCCGTGGCCACGGACTTCACGACCAGGGGGTCTCCGCTGGCGGTCGAGATGTCCACGGGCAACGCAATGCGCGGCGCCTTGGGGAACGTCAAATATCCGGAAGCGTCGGCGCGCAACGTGTAGCTCGTGCTCACGGGCTTGCCGTTCGCGTCCCGGGGAGCGGGCACGCGAAGGTCGTAGTTGCCGTCCTTGTCCGAGATCGCCACGCTGGAGATGACCGCGTCGTTCGGGTCGCGGGCCACCACGTGCGCACCTTCCACCGGTGAGGCATCGTAGGCGTCGAAGACCTTCCCTTGGATGCTCACCGGCGCGTAACACGCCGGCCCCTGACCCGGCCCGAGCTCGCACACTTGGCCAGTATCGCATCCGGTTTGCGCCACCGGGTCGCATGCCTTGGGCTGTTCCTTCGGCTCGTCGTCGCTGCCACAGCCCACCGCCAGAGACACCGTCAGCAACGCGATTAGCTTGGCCAAGAGGCGCATCGTGTTCTCCTTGTTCCTCACTTCGGCACGACTCTGCAGCAGCCGGTGATGCAGTACTGGTCGACGGGACATGCCGCCTGCCCCGGCCGCCCGCAGGGCGTCACACCGCTCGGGCACTGGTCCGTGGTGCCTGCGTCTTCGGGCTGGTTCGTGCAGTCGCTCGGCAGCGTGTCCTTGCCGACGCACAGCTCGCACTTGCCGCAGTCGTTGAAGCACGAGGGTACCGGCGTGCACGGCTTGCACAACGCCGGATCGTCGACGTGATCGCGATCGCAGCTCCCCACGCCGTTCACCGTGGAGCCCAGCCAAGCGAACTTGCCGCTGCCCGCCGGCAGCTCGCAGCAGCCGAAACAGTCGCAGCCGTTGGGCGTCAGCGGCGTGCAGTAGTCGTCGCAGGCGGAAGACTGCGCTTGAAACAGCTCGTCACACGATTTGCTCGTTCCGGAGGTGTTCGCGTTCTGATCGTAGGCGCACTTGTCGTCGCTGCTCGGCGGGTAGTCCGGCGCCACGCTCAATGGATCGCACTGGTGGTTCCAGTAGCAATCGTCGTTGCCTGCGCCCGTGTCCTGGTCGAAGTAGCAATCTTGCCGACACGGCGAGTTGTTCTGACCTGGAATGCCTCCGAAGTACGAACCTTCCGTGTCGTCGCAGGGGCCCAGGCAGTCGGGGTCCTGCGAGTCGATGAGCCCATCGTTGTCGTTGTCGACCAGATCGCCGCACTCGTAGATGTGACCCTGACAGGCGGCGGTGGTGGTGGGCAGCGCTCCCGTCCCTCCGCTGCCGGCGTTGCCCCCCACGGCGGCGTCCGCTCCCGCAGTCCCACCGCTGGCCGTGGCGCCCGCTCCGGCCGCACCGCCGCTCGAGTCCTTGCCCATTTCCACGTCGTCGCCACAGGCCACGGCGACGAACAGCACGAAAAGGCTGCAGATTCCGAGCTTCATCGACATCCCTGGAAAGGTTCGTGGCCAGAGCCGCGAGCGATTATCACGGCGACGGCTTGAGCGTCTCCACCTTGGGGATGTGGGCGGAGCCGGGGTAGCTCTTCTCGAACTCACCCGCTTTCTCCTTGGCCGCCTTCTCGTTTCCGAGCTTCTTCAGCGCCTCGATGGCGATGACCTCGCGCTCCTGGGAGAGCGCGCCGTTCGGAAACCTTCGCTGATGCTCTCGCGTCAGCGCCAACGCCTGCGCAGGATTCGTCTGCACCAATTGCTGAGCGCGTCGGAGCAACTCTGCCTCGCTCGGTCCCTTGCTGGCGGTGGGTGCGGGCTTCACGGGCTCCGGCGCAGCACTGGCAGACGGCTCCTCCGCAGTGGTCTCCGGCTCCTGGGGTTGGCTCGGCGCGGAAACGCTCGGCGCCGCCGGCACGACAATCGGCGTCGTTGGCGTCGGCGCGTGGCTGAACTCCGGCGCCGAGCTCTTCACCAGCGCGTACAGCCCGCCGCCGGCAAGTGCGCACGCCGCCACGACGCCCAGCACCACGATGGGGCCGGACACGGCGCCCGTCGCTCCGGCCGCCGCACCGCTCGTACCAGTCGCACCGGCACCAGAACCCGCGCTTCCACCGAGAGCCGGCCCCAGCGCAGCGGCGACCGCCTTCAGCTCCTCTTGCGTGGGCACGTCGTCTCGCGCGCCCTTCAGCAGAGCAGCGAGGTCTCCCGGCGCGTCACCACCATCCGCCCAGCGCGTCGGGTCCTTCATGGGCGGTGCTCCGTCATCGCCTCGGCCAGCTGCTTGCGCGCGGCGTGGAGGCGCGAATACGCCGTTTGAAGGGGGCAGCCCACGATCTCGGCCACTTCCTTCATGCCCAGCTCCTCGATCTCGTACAGAACGAAGACCGCACGCTTGTCCTCGTCCAGCTGCTCCAACAGCTCGAGGAGCCGCCGCCGGGCCCGCTGGCGATCCACGGCCTGTGGCTGCTCGGCGTCGATCTGCTCTCGAGGAACCTGCTCCACGGCCACCTCGCGGCGCACGTGGGCTCGGCGTCGATGATCCGACGCGGTTCTGAGGCAAATCCCGTACAGCCAGGTGCGCAGCGCCGAGCGCCCCTCGAAGGAGTCGATGCGCCGGTGAACGGTGATGAAGACCTCTTGGCACACGTCCGGGACGTCCGCTTCGCGGACCCCGAGGTGGCGCAAGGTGCGCCAGACGAAGGCCGAGTAGTCATCGAATATCTTCCGCAGGTCGGGTACGTCCGGGCAGGATGTGTCTTCACGGGCCGCCGGGCCGTCATCGATGAGTGGGTGGCCTACGCTCACGTTATTACCGTCACCGGAGCTCAGGGCTCCGATGGAAAGCTTAGCCCGAAGCCGAGCTCCGCGGAGCCAACCACCGGAGATGCGCGAAAAAGCTCGGCTTCGACGCCATCCGAGCGCGTGTAGAAGAAGCGGTCCCGGAACACGTAGCCATCAGCCCCCAGGCCCGCAGAAAGCACCAGTGGCCCCAGCAGAGACACCTGATAGCGGGCCCGTACCCCGACGGCGGCGGCCAACCGCGCCTGCTGATAGCTCTGGTCGAAGCCAAAGCCCTCGGCGTCCACCTGAGCCACGACCTGTCCCGCGCACAGGCGAGCTCCGCCAAAAGCCAGAGGACACACGAACAGGCCCAGGGTCGAAGCTCGAAAGTCGGTCCCGGCCCCGCTACGCTCGGCGTCCGCCCGAGCGCTGGCGTAGGTCGAAGCCTCGACCTCGAAGCGAGCGAAGGCCGGCGGCTCGAGCCACAGCAACGCGCGCGCTCCGAACACCCCCTTGGGCTCGAGCCCGAGGGTAAAGGCGCCGAGGGCACTTGCCCCGAAGTGCCACGGCCGCCGCGGCGCGAAGGTCTCGGCGGGGATCACCACGCCTCGAGGACGCGCCACGGGCGGCGGCGTTGCCGGCGCGGGAGGGATCTCGGACCGCGGCACGTCCACCATCAGTGCGACGACCAGAGCCAGGGACTCGTCGAGGGCGGAGCAGTGATCGGCCTTGGTCGACAGCTCCCGAACTCCGAGCGCTCTGCCGTCCGGCCTCTGCAGCACCAGCCGCGCTCGAAAGCCGTCGGCTCCAGCGCTCAACGTACCGTCCACCACCAGGTCTGCGCGCTCCCGCGGCGCCACCGCACGTCGACCAAGACGCCGATCCACCTCTCGACGGATGGCCGTGGCGTCCATGCACTCTTCGGCTCCCGCCTCACGGTGCCACTCGATGGCGGCGGTCACCGGCGTTTCATCCTGGGCGTGCGCGCCCGCGGACGCCAGAAGCACTGCACCTGCCGCCGCTCGGCGAAGCCACATGGCGGCACTGTCTGCCCACGCAGCGCGTCGAGCAACCCCAAAGCGATTCGTGAGACACTGCGCACCGCACATGCTCGAGAGCCGGACGTTGCTCGCACTCCTGACTCTGCTTGCGTGGACGTCTCCCGCGCGAGCCCAGTCGGACCCCTGGTTCGGACGTGACAAGGCCCTGCACTTCGGAGTGTCCGTGGGGCTCGGACTGGGAGGCTACGGCGTGGTCGCTACCCAGACGGAGCGGCGCGACTCACGGTTCCTGCTCGGCGCCGGGCTGGCGTTCAGCGCGGGTCTCGGCAAGGAAATGCTCGACGCCACGGGACGCGGCGACGCCAGCGAGCGAGATCTGGCCTGGGACGCCGCCGGCTCCGCCGTCGGTGCCGCGGTGGGGCTGGCGCTCGATTGGCTGCTTTCCGGCGCGGTGTCCGACCGGCGCTTGACGGACGCCCCACATCGCGGAACGAAGCGCTCGAGAAAGGTCGAAGAGAACATGGGAGCACTGGACGGCAAGGTCGCGATCGTGACGGGCGCGGCAGGTGGGATCGGACGCGCGACCGCGCTGCTGTTCGCGAAACAGGGCGCACGGGTGATCGTCAACGACGTGGGCGGCCCGCGGGACGGCAGCGGTGGGGACGAAACCGCCGCCGGGCGCGTGGTCGCGGAAATCGTGCAGGGCGGCGGCACGGCCAGCGCCAGCACGCACTCCGTGGCGTCCCGCGAAGGCGCCGAAGGGCTGGTGCAGACCGCCGTGGAACGCTACGGCCGCCTCGACGTCCTGGTGAACAACGCCGGGATCCTACGGGACAAGACCCTGCTCAAGATGGACGACGAGATGTGGGATGCCGTTGTGGACGTGCACTTGAAGGGCACGTTCCTGTGCATGCAGGCCGCTGCCCGCCAGATGAAAGAACAGGGCGCGGGCGGCCGCATCGTCAACACCACCAGCGTATCGGGCATGCTCGGAAACTTCGGTCAGGCGAACTACGCCGCGGCAAAGGCAGGGATCTACGGTCTGACCCGCACCGGCTCCATCGAGCTTCAGCGCTACGGCATCACCGTCAACGCCGTCGCGCCCATCGCCAAGACGCGCATGACCGAGGATCTTCCGATGTTTCAGAAGGTGGACACGCTGACGGCGGACCACGTGGCTCCCGCCCACCTGTTCTTCGCCAGCGACCTGTGCGGCGATCGCAGTGGTTTGGTGTTGAGTGTCGCGGGCGGAAAGATGAGCGTGTTTCGAGTGGTGGAAAGCCCCGGCAAGTTCAAGGAAGGCGATGGCGGCGTGTGGACTGCGGAGGAGATCGCCGAACACTGGGAGTCGATCGACAAGCTGTAGTCAGCGGGGGAATCCACCTTCGTCGGAAAATGCGACCTTTCCACGGATTTTGCCGCTCCTGGCCCTGGGGCCGCACAATTGCTGGGGCAGGGGCCGGGTGTTAGCTTTTCCGGGCAGCGTCTCTCAGCGCTCTGATCATGCCGCGCGAATCCAACATCCCGTTGTTTCTCTGGATCGCGACGGCCGTGCTCGCCCACCTCGCCTGGGGCGGGGGCGCGACGCGGGTGTCGCGAATGATCGAGGAGACCCTCGACATCCAGCGGTTCGCGCGCAGCGTGCAGCTCTCGGTCCAGGCGGCAACCGGCAGCACCGAAGTCACCTTGATCGAGGACAAGCCCAGCGAGCCGAAGGACGACCCCACGCCCAAGGCGGACGCCCCCGAGGATCCCACCGACCCGGCGGACGACCCTGAAGAGATCGCTCTCCCCGAGAAGGAGAAGGAAAAGAAGAAGGAGCCCGAGCCGGAGAAGCCCAAGCCCGAGCCGGAGAAGCCCAAGCCCGAGGTAGCGAAGAAGGCGGAGGCGGCAGAAGCAAAGACCCCGCCGGAGCTCCCCAAGATGGATCCCAAGAAGCGGATCGCCGTCGTTCAACACGTGGACGATCCGAATCAGAAGGACAATCCCAACGCGGAGTTCATCGGCGACCAAGCCAATCACGTCAAGAAGCAGACCCAGGCCCGCATCACCTCCACCGATCAGAACGACAAGAACCCCACGCCGGGCGGCAACCACACCGGCCCCACCAACGATCCTGGGGACTCGGACGAGGCTCGCGTCGCGCAATCCGACGACCACGAGGGAGAGAAGGACCGCGCACCTGACCCTGCCCCCCCAGCGGACGTTGGGAAAGCGGCCCAAGAGCCCGCCCAAGCGGCGGGCGCCCCCAAGCCCGCTCCCAAACCCGCGGCCACCCGGCCCGAGCCCGCGCAGAGCGAGAAAGTCGCCAGCAAGGGCAGCGAGGCCCGCCCGGATACGCTCGCCGGAGAGAGCGGCGCCTATTCCGTCTCGTCCCCTCGGGAAGCTCGGCGCGAGGTCAAGGCGCAGAAGAAGCGCAGGAAGAAGAAGCGCCTCCCCCCTGCCAAGTACCAGGACGATCGGCTGCTTGGCTTCGGAGCGATGGGCACTACCAAGAACGGCATTCGGTTGAGCCTGAGCCCGCGCGCAGCGGTCAAGGCCATCGGGCAAGATCGACTGGCGATGGAGCGCAAGCTGGACGGTGAACGGCGACGCAGCAAGCACCGCGGCTCCTGGAAGTCGCAAGGCATCGAGCGCTGGCGGAGCGCGATCGAGAACTACGTGCCCAGCGTGCAGCCAGGGAACCAGACCGCGCTCAACACCGCGCGCGTGCCCTTCGCGAGCTACCTGAACGCCATCCACAATCGTCTGCACCCCATCTTCGCGGACTCGTTCTTGGCCTCCCTCGACAGCCTACCGGCCAACCACCCGATGAATCGGCCGGACATCAAGACACATCTGGAGATCGTGCTCAGCCAAGACGACGGCCGCGTCGTGCGCATGGGCGTGACCCGCACCAGCGGCGTCACCGCCTTCGACATCGCCGCTCTCGAGTCCGTACAACGCGGTTCGCCCTATGGCGCGCCGCCACGGGAAATCGTGTCGCCGGACGGCAACGTCTACTTTCACTGGGAGTTCTACCGGAACCCGTACTACGCGTGCTCGACCTACTTCGCGCGCCCCTACATCCTGAAGGTCAAGCCGAAGACGGCGCCTCCGGAGGTCAACCCCCCGAAGGAGCCCTACGATCCGAAGGAAGGCCCGCCGCCCTCCGACCAGCGCCATGGCAAGGCTCAGCGTCCTGCTCTGGAAAAGCACGCAGCGCTGAGGTAAAGCCGAATCAACGTGCCGGACGTCGGCGGAGAATTGCGTGACGAGCTCGTCCACTACCGAACCGTCACCAGCTGAAGAGGGCGAAACCCGCGGCGAGCGGCCGGCGGCGCTACGCCCGCGGCTCGAGCGTGCCCCCGACAGCTGGTGGCTGCCTGCCGTGGCCATCGTGCTGTGGCTCAGCACCGTCGTCGCCCACGTGCTCTCCCCCGCCCTACCCGGATGGCGAGCAGGCATCGAACGCACCATCATCACCACGGATCGCATCGGCGCGATCCTGAGTCAGGTGGGCGTCGTCGCCGGTTGCTTGCTCGCCTTCGGCCTCTTGATCGAAACGCTGAAGGACAGTCGGCTGAGCATCGGCTACCGCGTGGGCATCTCGCCCTTCGTCGCCGCTGTGATCACCACGGCGATGGCCGCCGCCACCCGACCGCTCCCCATCTTGCTGGCCCTCGTGCTCAGCGTCCTCACGGCTATCATCGCGCTGACCGCCTCGGTCCCCACGTTGATGTCGGAAAAGACCCGTGGCCTCGGCATGGTGTTGGGCCTCGCCGGCATCGCTTCCGTGGTCAACGCCAGTGCCCGGCTGCTCGCACTGCGCGCCAGTCAAGAAGCGCTGGCTTCGCTGTTCGACGTCGCGCGCACGCTGGCCACCATCGCCATGGTGCTGGAGCTCGGCGCTTGGCTGATCGGCATGGCGTGGCTCAGCGCGAAGAACGTGCGCCGCCTGGCGGTCTTCCTCGGGATTGCGGTCTTCGTCGCCGTCGCCGTGGGACTCATGGCGGCCGCCGGAAAGAGCTACGACGCAGGGCCTTGGACGGTGCTGGCGTCCCGGGCCGTGGGAGAGCTGACGCGCCACCCGCGCCCCTTCGGCCCCGAGATGCTCCGCTCCGTGGTCGAGCTGCTCGAGCTGGTGGGGGCTGCGACCGCCCTCGCGTCACGTTCTCGCGGCAACGTGGCGTGCACCGCCCTCGGCCTCGCGCTGCTTGCCCGAAGCGCCACGGACATCCCCATCTTGGCCCTCGGCTTGTGCCTCGCGGCGCTGGCGGGTCCGCTCGCGCGAGTCGAGCCCAAAGTCGAGCCCAAGGAGGGCGCCGAAGGTTCGAGCGCCCCTTCCACCACGCCGCAGTAACCTTTCGGAATCATGGGCTGAACCCATCCCCCGTGCATTCTTGCCTCGAATTGGTAACATTCGCGGGTTGGTTCAGACTCCGCTCCGCGTTTTGCTGGTCGAAGACGACCCCACCGTGTGCCGCGCTGCGGAACGCTACCTGTCCCACCGCGGACACGAGCTGATCGCCGTCGCCGGCACCTGCCGGCACGCGCTGGCGGACGTGCGCACCTTCGATTGCGTGCTGATGGACGTGGATCTGCCCGACGGCAACGGCGTGGACGTTGCTCGACAGCTCCTCGAGCGCGGCACCACCAACGTCGTGGTCTTCTTCAGCGGTACTCAGGATCAAGATATCCGGCTCGCGGCCTCCGAGCTCGGGACTTTCGTCGCCAAGGAGGCCGGCCTTCACGCGCTGGTGAAGGCGATGGAGACTGCAGTCGTCGAGGTCAACGAGCAAGCGCTGGCGGCCAACGGCGACCCCGTGTCGAGCCGCGACAGCGAGCCGCGACTGCAGAGCGGATTCCGTCGTACGCGCTGATTCCGCGGCGCAGCGACAAGCTTCTGGCTGAAGATCTTGTCGGGGCGGCGCGGCCACGACTCTCGAGCGAGGGCCGTCCCAAAAACGTCCTGCTCACGCGAGCAGGCGCGGCCACTCACAGGGCGGCAACGACGAGGGCGCCGCTGATCAGCACCAGGTACGGCAGCGAGGCGTAGAACACGGTGCGCGCCCAGCGCACGCCCGCGTTCCCTCTGAGGCCCAGGAGCGCGACGGTGACGAAGCTCGCACCCAAGATGGCGGCGAACACGGTGTACCAAAGGCCGCCCACTCCAAGCAGCGGAGGCGCGACGCTCACGGCGGCGAGCAAGATCGAATAGCTCACGATGGCGCGGCGCGTGGCAGCTTCGCCATACACGGAGGAGTACACGCACAGGCCCGCGCGCTCGTAGTCCGCCTGACGGAACAGGGAGATGGCGAGGAAGTGCGGCAGCTGCCACACCAGCAGGATCGCGAACAGCGGCAGCGCCCCCAACGACAGCGAGCCCGTGACCGCGGCCCAACCGATGAGCGGCGGGATGGCGCCCGGAATGGTGCCCACGTGCAGGGCATAGGGCGTGACCCGCTTGAGCGGTGTGTACACCAGGGCGTAGCTGACCAGCGCCACGGCGCCGAGGATCCCGGTCGCCAGATTCACCAGGAAGGTGAGCAGAAAGAGCCCCACGACCCCGAGCGCGATGCCGAACCAGAGGGCCGTCTCAGGAGCCAAGCGACCACTGGGCAAGGGGCGACCGGCGGTGCGCTCCATGGCGCCGTCCACGTCCCGCTCGAGGTACATGTTGAGGGCGTTGGCGGAGCCCACCACCAGGGTGGTCCCGAACAGCGCCACCAGCAACTTGGGCAGGTGCAGCGACACCGGCGTGACCACGGCTCCCGCTGCGGTGGTGATCAGCACCATGCGCGTGATGCCGGGTTTGGTGAGCTGGACGAGCGCGAGCGCGACGCTCTTCGGGTCGCGGGCGGTCGTCGCCGTTTGTGCGGTGCTACTCATGCCTGAGAGTGCGCTGAACCGGACACGGCGAGACACCGGAGCACCGGACAGCGACGGCAGGTCTATAGTTCAAGGCTGCCCGTCACGCCAGAGATCTCGAGAAGCCGTAATTTTGCAGCGTCCGCAGGAGATCAAGTCGCGCGCTGGGCGCTCGCTACTGCGGAGCGCAGGGCAGCCAGCGCTTCGTCGATCACGCTCTCCGCAGAGGCGTAAGTGAAGCGAATGTGTCCTGGTGCGCCGAACGGCGTTCCAGCCACCGCGGCAATGCCGCACACGTCCAGCTGCCACAATGCCACGTCCACGTCGGTTTCCAGCGCCTTGCCTCCATGCTGGATTCCGTACAGGCCGGTCACGTCGGGAAACGCGTAGAACGCTCCCCGCGGCATGCTGCAGCGAATGCCCGGAATGCTCGCCAGACCTTCCACCATCTTGCTGCGGCGCGCGGCGAAGGCGTCGCGCATGCGCAGCACGGGCTCCCGCGGACCGAGCAGTGCCGCTTGCGCGGCCACCTGCGCCACCGCGGTGGGATTGGTGGTGGATTGGCCCTGCACCTTGGCCAATGCCTTGGCCACCACCGGCGGCGCGATGCTCCAACCAATGCGCCAGCCCGTCATCGCGTAGCTCTTGCTGACGCCATCGATGACGATCAGGCGGTCCATCAAGTCCGGCGCCACGGCAGCCAAGGAGACGTGCTCGAAGCCGTCGTAGACCAGGTCGCCGTAGATCTCGTCGACGATGACGTAGGCGTCCGTGGTGCGCAGGACCTCTGCCAGCCCCTCGAGGTCCGTTCGGGAATAGGCGCCGCCGGTGGGATTCGACGGACTGCACAGAATGATGGCTTTGGTCTTGTCGCTGATCGCCGCGCGCAGGGCGTCGGGGGACATCAGCCAGCCGTCTTCCACCCGAGTGGTGACGAAGCGCGGCGTCCCGCCGAACAGCTTCCATTGCTCTGGATAGCTGACCCAATACGGCGTGGGGATGACCACTTCGTCCCCGGGCTCGCACAGCACCATGGCCAAGTTGAACAGCGCGTGCTTGGCGCCCACGGATACGCTGATGCTCTCGAGCTTGGGGGTCCAACCGCGGTCCCGCGCGGTGGCCTGGACGATGGCTTCTTTGAGCTGCGGCGTACCCGTAACCGGTGTGTAGTGGGAGGAGCTGCCGAGAGCACGGGCAGCGGCTTCCCGGATATGCTCGGGGGTCTCGAAGTCCGGTTCCCCTACACCGAAGGTGTAGATCTTGCGCCCTTCGGCCTTGAGCTCGGCGGCGCGGGCGGTCATGGCCAGCGTCGCACTGGGGGCGACGCGCGCGAGGCGCTGGGCAAGGGTCGTGGGCATCGCTCAGCCCCGCTCGTCGTCTTCGTCGTCGTCTTCGTCGTCGACGTCTTCGAACTCTGCCTCAGCGACCTTCTTCTTCTTGGCCTTGGCCTTGACCTTGGCTTTGGGACGCTCGCGGACCTCCGCCCGGGCCTTGTTCTTGCCCTTGAGCTTCTTCGGGGGACGCCGTTCTTCGAGCTCGTCGTCCTCGTCGTCGTCGTCATCTCCCTCGTCGGAGATGCCCTTCTTGAAGTTCCGGATGCCTTCGCCCAAACCCTTGCCGATCTCCGAAAGGCGGCTAGCACCGAAGAGCAGCAGCACGATGAGGGCGATGATGATGATCTGCCAGGGGCCGACGGCCATGGAAATCTCCTTACCGGAAGTTCGTGATCGTTCCTAGAGCGCATCTCGAGGCGCTGGGGGCCGCCTGCGAGGAGGTATTTCGACGAGCGCCGGCGCTGCAGATGGCGGTGTGCGCCAGAAAGAACCCGTGACGCGCTCTAACATCGCCGGCTGTAGCCGAGCAACGGCGCCCCGCGACGGCGCTTTCGCCATTGATTTGCAGCGATTCGCAGCGTGAGCACCGCCAGCCCCAGCGCAGCGAGGGCCGCCGCGGGAACTACCGCCACTGCCGCCC
Source organism: Polyangiaceae bacterium (assembly GCA_020633235.1). Classification (NCBI taxonomy): domain Bacteria; kingdom Pseudomonadati; phylum Myxococcota; order Polyangiales; family Polyangiaceae; species Polyangiaceae bacterium. Next base: position 104,781 of record JACKEA010000009.1, read on the forward strand.
GGGGCAAGTCGCTCTGCTCGAAGCGCGAGAGCGCGGCGAGCGCGCAGAGGCTCGGCGCTCCCCCCACGATCAGCGCGACGGCCCGACTTCGAAAACCGAAGCGGAGCATCGCCCACGCCACCCACAGGCTCGAGAGCAGGGTCGTTGCCCCCACCCAAGCTGCACGCAAGGGCGGCGAGAGCTTGGCGCTGCGACCCCAGGGCGGCAGCCCCGTGACGTGGCCGATCTTGGCATGCACGCTGACCATGATGCCGCGCTTTGCAGCGAGGGTGAGACCTTCGAGATCCACCGCCCGCAGATCCTCACTGGGCGTGAGGCGGGTCGCCGAGAACCAGGCTCGACCCCCGCTGCCGGGCAACGGACCGCTCACTCGGGGCGCGCGCCCGGGGAAACACAACCACGTGACCCCCACGAGGGGCACCACGATGCTCTTCGGACGCTCCGCGCCCACGCAGCCTCCCCGCGCTTGGGTGATGAGCTCTCCGGCGAACACGCCCGGACGATCGGCACCGCTGTCCCAAGCAAAGGCCGCCGCCAGGAACGTCAGCGTGAGCGCGACGCCAACGGGGATCAGGCCGAGCATCAACCGCGCCGGAGAGGCCCCCACGGCGAACAGCGCTCGGGCTTCTCCTGCTTCCGTCGCGCGCGCCATGCCGAAGGCGAAGCCCAGCGGCACGCCGATCAAGTAAGCGGTCTCGGTAGCCGCTGCCGCCAGGGCACGGGCGAAGGGCCACGACACCTCCAGCGGAACGTCGGGGGCGAGAAGCCACGGCAACAGCCGGACCAACCCAGCGCCAGAGGCCACCACCAGCACCACGCCAGCGGCCCAGAGCGCACCTTTCAGGGCTCTTCGAGACAGGGCCTTCATGCCACAGGGGGCCATGATGAGCCTCCGGAGCCGCGTGGAAAACAGAAACTTTTCGAACATTTCCATGATTTTGTCGGGGCGCCGCGGAACCTCCCATCGCGCCCTTCCCGAGCGGCCTCGCTCTGTTATGCTGCCGAATGTTCTTGGGTCCCGGGTCAACAGAACCCCGAGGACACCCCTCTGGGAGGAATGATGCGAAAGCTCTCGCTCGTACTCGCGCTCGCCGCGACGACCTTGGCCACCCTGCCGCGCACCGCTTTGGCCGCCGAAGACCAGGCGGAGGCGTCCCCGACTGGTAAGGGGATCACCGGCGGAGCCCTACTGGGCGGCGAGGCCGTGATGCTCACGGAAGCGGCCTTGAAGGTGAAGCCCTGGTGGGCCTATGCCCTCGGCGGAGTAGCGGGTGGCATCGCCGGCGGCGTGGGCGGCTTCTTCATCGAAGACAGCGCCGACACCAAGGTGTCGATGTACCTGCTGACCGGCGGGATGGCATTGGTGATCCCGACCACCGTCGCGGTGCTCAGCGCTTCCGCTTACGAGCCTCCAGCCAACTACACGGAAGACACGGGGCCTTCGGCGGAGCCTGCCGCGGAGCCGCCCTCGGCAACCCCGGCTCCGGCCGCCGGCGCCAAAGCGACGCCTCGGAAGAAGCCGTCGAAGAAGCTGGCGCGTCACTACTCCGCACCCGCGACCCTGCACTACGGCGCAGCCCCCCCGGCGCTGGTGGGCATGGGACAGGGCAGTCTCACTCTGAGCCTGCCGGCGGTGGAAATTCGAGACATGTACTCGAAGAAAGACCTCTTCCAGTACGGCGTCTCTCAGAAGACCGAGGTGCGCGTACCGGTCTTCAACTTCGTCTTCTGAGTCGAAGCGTCGTTCGACGCGGCGGGCAGAAAAACCGCTGGGAAAATGCGGTGATGGGCCTGTCTCGGGCTTTGTCCCGGCCAGCGCTTGCCGTAACATGCCTCGCTACGGCGCTCCGTTCGACGGCGCCCCCAAGAACTTCATGGCACAAGCAGCGCCTCACAAGTCTTCGCGCACTCGTGGCTCCGACGACCCGTCCCTAGGCAAAGTCATCGCTGGCCGCTACCGCTTGGAAGCGCGCATCGGCGAAGGTGGCATGGGCATCGTGTATCGCGCCCGCCACGTGCTCATCGATCGCGTAGTGGCGGTGAAGCTCATCCGCCCGGACCTGCGCGGAGAAACGCATCTCCGGGCGTGGATGCTGCGCGAGGCACGCGCCGCCAATCGCGTGGACCACGCTCACATCATCGACATCCACGACATCGGCGAGACGGACGAGGGCGAACTGTACTTGGTGATGGAGTACCTGATCGGTACGCCCCTGTCTTCCGAGCTGGCGCGCGGCCCGATGCCGTTGCATCGGGCCGTGGACATCCTGGAACAGATGGGCGCGGCGCTCTCGCGCGCCCACGACCTGGGCGTGGTGCATCGCGATCTCAAGAGCGACAACATCCTGCTCACCGCTCGCGGCGGGCGAAAAGACTTCGTGAAGATCCTCGACTTCGGCCTCGCCGCCCTGGCTCACGACCCGCGGCTGGCGCCCAAGGGGGCGGTGTTCGGCACGCCGGAGTACATGTCTCCGGAGCAAGCCCGGGGCGAGCAAGCCGGACCGCAATCGGACCTGTACGCGCTGGGCGTGCTCTTCTTCGAGATGCTCACGGGGCAGCTCCCGTTCCGGGCCAGCGACCGCGACACGCTGCTGGAAATGCAGCGCAGCGCCCCGGCGCCGCGGCCCAACAGCATCCGCAAGGACGTGAGCCCGGTAGCGGAGCGCATCGTGCTGCGCCTGCTCGAGAAGGATCCGCGCAAGCGCTATCGGGACGGCCACCACGTGCTGGAAGAGCTCAAGGCGTTGCAGCGCTCGCTGCCCAGCGTTTCTTGGGACAAGGAGGGCGGCGAGGCCGCTCCCGTGGCGCCCCCGCCCCCCCCGCCGCCGAAGTCGCTGGGGGTCACCGAGTGGGCGGCCCGGGCGGGACTGTTCGCGCGCATGCTGGCGCGGGCGTTCCCCTCGGGGAACGCGCCCCCGGAAGCTTCCGCTGCGCTCACGGCGCTGTGGGACGTGGCCGCCAAGGCCAACGGCTTGGAGGGCGAGATCGCGAGCCACACGCGCAAGCTCGAGGCGCTGGAGCGCCGAGGTCGAGCGCTGCGCGCCGAGATCGGCCGCAAGGTGGAGGAGCTGGCGCAAGAGGAGTCGCGCGCCCTGCGTGACGCCGCGGCCTATGGCGAAGAAGAGGAGAGCGCGCGGCGGGAGCTGACAAGCGCTCAGCAGACCGCCAAGGAGCGCGTGGCTCTCGCGGACCAGGCGGATCGCGCCGGTCAGGGCACGCGCGCCATCTTCGAAGCCGCCGGCGCCGCCGTGGCGATGGTGGAAGCCAAGCGCCAGTGGCTACAAACGCGGGAGGCGCGGCGTGCTGGTCGCGAGGCGACTGCCCGGGACCTGCGGCGACAGATCGAGGAGCTTCGGGCTCAACTGGCGCGCTACGCCGAAGCGCTGGAAGAGGATCTCTCGGCCGGCCGCGAGAAGGTGGCGGCCCGCGCTCGCGAAGGTCTGAAGTTCGAGAAGGTCTTCCACGACTCTTCCCGCGTGCTGATGGATCAGCTCAAGAACCGCCCGGAGTGCCGCGACCTGATGGCTGAGCTCAACTCGCAGGACGAGCAGGACGCGAACCAGAGCGCCGGGCGCAGCACCGCGGTTTCCCGCGCCGTTGCCGGGTGAGCCGCGGCGCGACGGGGCTCGCGCCGCACCAACATCCAGAGGACCCCGAAGTCAGGGCCGTTTGGAAATGACTGCGTCGCGAGACTGCCGAGACCGAAGCAAGGCGGGCGCCCGCGAGCGCTGAGGGCTACTGAAGTAGCTCGAGGATCGCAGCGACGAGGGCGCTCGCCGCAGCGAGAGGACGGGCCCTTACTTCGGGAGCTTTGCCGTGAGGAACGAGCGGAGCTTCACCAGCGTCTTGGGATCGCGGGTGAAGGTCGGCGCCTGATAGGCGTCCGCCCAGCTCTTCACTTCGCGCACGAAGGTGGCGCGCACTTCGGCGTCTCCGAGCACGTCGTCCGCGGTGCGGCCGCGGGCACTGCTGGAGCCCAGCCCGGCAACGTGCGTCTCCAGACGCGGGGCGTCGTCCGCCAGGAACTCGCGGATCAAAGCGGCATCCTCCGTCAGGCGCTTCACCGTGGCGTCACTGCCGGCGAGCTCCTGGTCCAGCTTGGCGGCCTCGGCCGTCGCGGTGCGAAACACGAAAGCGTCATCCACGAAGCCCAGATCCTCGATGCCATCGGGGATCAGGTCCAAGGACTTGAACAGGTAGTTGAGCGCCTGCACCAGTTGGCGGCGGGCGCCTTCGGTCCCCGTCTCGCTTTCGACCAACTCGGCCAGGGCGCGGGCGTCCTCCCCCAGTGTGGACAGCCAGCCAGGAAACGCTTCCAAACAACGCGTGTCGAGGTCGTTCATCTCCCCAAGATCCTCCGACGCGGCTCATAGCATCCGGGCGGCCATCGGGAAACCGCCGAGCGAGGATTTCACATGCGCGCCACGAGCAGGCCCAGGGCGAATCCCACGAGTCCCGTCACGAGAGCCAGCAGGATGGCGACCACCAAGGGCACGCGGAAGCGACCTCGCGGGGCGCTGACGACTTCCACGAACGGCTCTCCGCTGCCCGGTGCCGGCGCTGCTTGCGAGCCGGGCGAGACCGCCGTGTCGCTGGTGCCAAAGCGATAGGGGCTGGAGCCCTGCGGTGGCATGGAGTCGTACGGGGCCGGCGACGGCGGGGGCGCGGAGCCGTAGGGCATGGGTGACTGCGGCGCGGAACCGTACGTCTCGGGCGGTACCGAGCCGTAGGGCGCCGAAGCCTGCGGCGGTACGGAGCCTTGGGGCGGCATCGAAGCGCCAGGCTGGGGCATTCCAGCCCCGCGGGCCACGCTGCGCACGGCAATGGCCATCTCCCGAGCGGTCTGGAACCGCATCTCGGCGCTGCGCGCCAGCGCGCGCTGGAAGAACGGAACCCAATGCGCGTACTGCGGTGCGACTTGGTCGATCGGCGTCGGGTCGCTGTTCAGCACCTTGGTGATGCGCTCGAACTCGTTGTCCGCGAAGAACGCGGGCCGCCCCGAGAGCATCTCGTACAAGATGATGCCGACGGACCACAGATCCGCGCGCGGGTCGGTGGTCTTGATGCTCCGGATCTGCTCCGGACTCATGTAGCCCGGCGTGCCGAGCAGCATCCCCGTGCGCGTCTTGCGCTGCATGCCGCCTGCGGCGTCGATCACCAACGCGATACCGAAGTCGAGGATCTTGACGGTAGCGCCGTTCATCGCGTCCCCCAGGAGAAACACGTTCCCCGGCTTCAGATCGCGATGCACCACGCCGCCCGCATGAGCTGCCGCGAGAGCGTCCAACATGTTCTCGGCAATCGCCGCGGCTTGCTCCACCGGCAGACGCCCGCGGTTCATGCGCCAGGAGAGCGGCTTGCCCTCGAGCAGCTCCATCACCAAGTAGGGCGTGCCATCCGCCGCCCGCACGGCTTCGAAGACCCGCGCGATGCCGGGGTGGTCCACGCGGGCGCTGGCGCGGAGCTCGCTCAGAAAACGCTCGACGATCTCCGGTCGATCCTCGAACTCACCGCGTAGGATCTTGACCGCACAGTCCGGTCCACCTTCGAGCGACTCCGCTTGATACACCACCGCGAGCCCCCCATGGCCGAGAACCCGGGACAGGCGCCAGCGCTGATCGAGCACGGCGCCGAGCAGCTCTTCCGGCTCCTCGAAGTCCAGCACCGGTTCTCTCGTAGCCTCGGAGCAGGCGCGCCGTCAATTGCGACAGCAGAACGTGATCGCGCCCTGGCCCGAGATGCCGCCGGTTGGCTGGCCACCGGAAGGGGTGCAGGTGCCGGTCGCGAATGGATCCTGCGTCCGCTCGGCGTACCAGCCCGCGTTGACCGTGGAAGACAGATCGACGCACGTGCTGGAGCTCACGGTCTTGCCGCCAGTGAGACAGCCGAGCCAGTCGTGGATCTCGTACTTCGCGTCCACGCAGTTCGCGGCATCCGGCGTGCACACGCACTGGCTGCAGTTGCGATCGTCCTGAACGCTCTTGTACACCAGGGTTCGGGCACCCCAATCCGGAGGGCACTCCACGTCGCCCGGGGACTGGATGCAGACGTACCCGGCGTACTCGCCGGAGCCGGGGGGAATGCAGCGCTCGTTTTCACCGCAGCCGTCCGTGCCGACGACCACGCACACGTCGTTGACGCCGGTCCACGGATCCTTGTTGGAGAAATCCGCCGGCGAAGGATCACACGTTCCGGCGGAAACGACGGGGATGGTACCGATGAAGCACGACAGCGTGGAGAGCCCGCTGTGCCCATTGGTGATGCCGCAGCCATCGACGTCCCCGGTCGCGTCCTGCGCGCCCGAGCAATCGGTGCTCGACTTGGAGCAGAACAGCGGGGCGGTTCCGCACTTCCCGCCCTTCTGGTTGGAACAGGAACACGGAGCGCACTGGGCAGGCCCAGCCAGTCCGCTGTAGTAGCGTTCCGGAGTAGACTCGTCCGGGCACACGGGGCCCATGACGTCCGCGGGTGGATAGCCCTCACCACGCATTCGGACGTAGCCCACCCAGCCGCTTGGTGGACTGGGGATGCAGCTCATGGGGGCTGCGCAGTGGGTGGTGGTTCCGCCAACGCCCCCCGTGGCGCCGGTGCCGCCCGAGCCCCCGCCCGCCTGGCCGCCACCCGACCCGCCGGTGGTCCCGCCGTCCACGTCAGCGGTGCTCGCGCCCGTGCCCTCCGTGGGCAGACTGCAAGCGACCTGCGAGAAAACTGCCGCAGCGCACAGCACACGACGGAGCCAAGCCATGAATCCCGTGCGGCAGGATAGCATGAGCCCATGGCTCCTCGCTCCATCACGGTGTTCACGGGCGCGAGTGCCGCCAGCGGCGATTACCTCGCCGCGGCGGCGGACTTCGGCAAGCGAACGGCGGAGCGCGGCCTGACCCTGGTCTATGGTGGCGCCAGTGTAGGTCTGATGGGGGCCGTGGCTGACGCAGCCCTCGCCGCGGGAGGCAGTGTCATCGGGGTAATTCCCGAGGCGTTGAAGCAAAAGGAGATCGCGCATCATGGCCTCTCCGAGCTGATCGTGGTGAGCAGCATGCACGAGCGCAAAGCGCGCATGCTCGAGCTGGGAGAAGCGTTCGTGGCCCTGCCTGGTGGCTTCGGCACGCTGGACGAGTTGTTCGAGATCACGACGTTTGCGCAGCTGGGCTTGCACGACAAACCCATCGGCATCCTGAACGTGGCGGGCTACTACGCCCCGCTGTTCGTGTTCCTGGCGCGGGCCATCCGTGACGGCTTCATCAAGCCAGAGCAGGGGCGCCTGCTGCGCGCGGCCGAAGACCCCGACAATCTCCTCGATCTGCTCGCCGCGCCTGCGCCTCACGCCGAGCCGCGCTGGCTCAGCGACGCGTCGCAGATCTGAATCACCACATCTTGCCCGGCACGAAGGGCAGGCTCGCGGAGAGTCCTCCGTCCACGACGATCGCCTGTCCGTCGACGTAGCTGGCTGCGTCGCTCAACAGGAACAGCGCGACTTCCGCTATCTCTTCCGCCCCCGCGGCGCGCCCCAACGGGTTGAGCTGCCCGATCTTGTGCTCCGTCTTCTTGGCGCGAGCGAGCTCGAAGACGGGGCGGGTCATCTCCGTTTCCACCAGGCCCGGGCAAATGGCGTTCACGCGAATGCCAGTCCCCGAGAGCTGCGCAGCGCTGGTGCACACCAGGTTGACGATGGCCGCCTTGCTGGCGCTGTAGGGGGCCGGCCCCGCGCCCGAGCGGAGCGCCGCGACGGACGCCGTGCACACGATGGAGCCTCCGCTCTTCATGCGTCCCGCCGCGTGCTTGATGCCGAGGAACGCCCCCAGCAAGTTCACCCGCAGCACGCGCTCGAAATCCCCCACGGACAGCTCCGTCACCTTGGCCATGGAGCCCACGATGCCGGCGTTCGCAAAGTAGCCGTCGAGCCGACCGTACGCCCGCACGCACTCCTCGATCGCGCGGCCCACGGTCGTCTCGTCGGCGGCGTCCCCCTCCACCTCGACCACCGGGCTCGACAGCTCATGGGCCGTGCGGGAGAGGCCATCGCCATCGATGTCGAGCAGCACCAGGCGCGCGCCAGCACGGGCAAATCGAAAAGCGCTGGCGCGACCGATGCCGCTGCCGGCGCCGGTGACGACGACGGCCTTGTCGGTCAGCGGCATCAGAAGCGTCCGCCGAGGGTCACGCTCTTCGGGCCGATGCCGAGGGAAACCTCCGGAGCGCGCTCAGGCGGCGAGGAGCTACCACTGGACAGCAGCATCACCGTGGCAACGCCAACGCCGACGACACCTACGCCCAGGGTCACGCCGGTGAGGGTCGCGTAGGTCTTGCCCTTGTCCTGAGTGCTCGAGAGGGTGTCCGGACACACGCGGCCAAGACAGCCCTTGTCCAACTCGTCCTCTGCGTTGTTCTTCATCAGGTAGAACACGCCGGAGGCCGCCAAGCTGGCCACTCCCACGCCGCCGATCACCCAGGGCAGGGCGGAAGAGCCGCCGGTCTCGGGCTTCGGGCTCGTGGTCGCGGTTTCGGTGGGCTTGGAGCCGGCTCCAGGGTTCGGCGCCGGCTCGCTGGCAGTCAGCCCCTCCGGGACGTCGAGACGGAGCGTCTCGCTCTTCCCCTCCGTCACTTCCACCGTGCGCTCGAAGCGCTTGCCGCCGGGGAGCACGCCCGCCACCACGTGAGGCCCAGGATCGACGTTCACCTCACGCCCGATTTGCGACTGCCCGAGCACCACGCCATCGAGCTCGATCTTGATCGCCTCGGCTCCCTCCCCTCGTTCGATCACCAGCTTTGGGACCCGCTTCTCGAGGGCCTCGCGAGCCTTCTGGATCTCAATCAAGAGCTCGTCCTTGTCGCCGGCTTGTCCCGCCTCGTACTCCGCCAAGCGATATCCCCCGAGGGCCTCGTTCAAGCGACCCAAGTTCTCCTTGCAGCGCGCGATGTGGAAGCGGACCTGCGGAGTCATCTTGATGCGGGCCACGGACTGGAAAGCGCTCAAAGCGCCTGCCCAATCGCCGGCCGCCTCCTGAGTGAGCCCTTGCCCATACATTTGCCGGGCCCGGGCCAGATCGTCCTCGGACTGGGCCCAAAGCGGCGCGCCCCAGCTGGAGGCCACGAGCAGGACGGCAAGCGACAGTCGCCTTTTGAGTCGGCGGGAGCCCACGTGAAGTGGAGGGAGCTTATCACCTAGGCCACGACCCCCAAAGTCCGCTAACTTCGTACCCCATGAGTTCTCGCAGCTCCGCCCAGGAGCTCTTCGACGCTCTCGGCCGCTTCCGCACTGCGTGGCCCAAGCGGGGCTGGAGCTGGGACACCCGCTTTTCCTGCGTGGCCTCCGCCTTTGGCACCGACCTTTTGGGGGAGGCGCGCGCCGCGACTTCCCTGGCGTTTCCGCATCAGTGGAACCACCGAACCCTCACCTCGGCCCCAGCGGTGGTGCAGCAGCTCGCCGAGCGCACCGGCGGCGTACGACCCGACCAGCTCATATTGAGCACCGCTCCCGCCGGCGGCGTCATCGCCTATGGCCTGTGGTGGCCGTGGGGGGACGACACCACCATCTCGCTCCGGATCGGCATCGCCGGCGGCTCCGTCATGACGATGGAAGAACGCCTGCGTGACACCTTCGCGGCGAGCATCGACTGAAATGGACGAAAGGCGGTGAGCACGAAGCCCACCGCCTTGTCGTTGCGCTGCGTCGCGATCAGCTCTCGGGCGCAGGCTCCGCGGGGGGTGCCGCTGCGGGCTCCACCACGAAGTCCCACGTGAACGTCGCTTGGCCGTCGTTCTGATCCGGCGGCGTCAGCTGCAGTCCGCTGATGTTCTGCACCACGCAGTCGGCGACCTCTGGCGGGGCCGTCGTGCCGGCCGGATCGACCTTCACGTCAGCGACCTGACCGGTGTCCTTCTGCACCATGAACTGCACGCGCACGCTACCCGCTGCAGTCTGGTTGCCTTGGAGCTGCTGGTCGTAGCAGGCCTTGATCTCCGGTGCCTTGCTGTCGAGCAGCTTGGCAGTGTCGTCGCGGTACATCTCGGGGGAGCGTGCCGCGAAGGAGCAGCCGGTGGCGGCGGCGAGCACGGTGAACAGGACGGTGGAAACAAACACCTTCTTCATCGTCGAATCTCCTGCTGAATTTCCGCGCGAGCGGCTCACTTGTTCCCGGCCTTCGGGTTCGAGAGCTTTCCGGGCTGGCCGGCCTTGGGCTTCATGTCGTCGCTCACCGCCTTGGAGGTGGTGCTGAGAACCTTCTCCTTGCCGGTGTTCGGATCGACCTGGACCTTCTTCTGCGTCACGTCTTGCTCCAAGATGTTGAACTCGACGCGGCGGTTCTGCTCGCGACCCTCTTCGGTGTCGTTCGTGGCGATCGGCTTTTCGGAACCGAAGCCCTTGGCGGTGAGGCGTGCAGCCTCGATGCCGTGATCCACGAGGTACTTCATCACGCTCTTGGCGCGACGATCCGACAGCGCCTTGTTGTAGGCGGCGTTGCCTTCCGAGCTGGCGTGCCCCTCGATCTGGATCTTCTTGATGTGCGGGTTCTTCTTGATCACATCCGTGATCTCGTCGAGCAAGCTGAAGGACTCCGGCTTGATGGTCGCCTTGTTGTATTCGAACTGGATCTTCTCGTGAATTTCGATCTTGTTCTCGCGAACCTCGACGCGCGGCGGCGGCTCGTCCTTCTTTGGCGGAGGCGGCGGCGGCGGCGCGGGTGGTGCGGGCGGTGTGCCCATCACGGAGAACGCTGTCTGCCCTTCGAACACCTTCGTGCCGGCGCAGCCGGACATGAAAGCGACGACGGCGGCGACGCCTCCGATCGACAGGGTCAACTTCCGGATCCTGAGCAAGTGCGGTGCGGTCATCTGGGAACTCCCTGGCATCGGTTTCGGATGCACGTCCAAGGGCTTTTGAGGCCCCCCTTCATCGGGGCCCCGGTTTGCCACCAGCGTTGGGTGCGGGTCAACCCGCAGGCGCATAAGCAAGCCCATCCTCGTGCGCGCCTGATTGGACGGGGAATACCCCGCGGACATTCGCCGCGACCCCGCAATCACCCGAAATGACTAAGACAATTACAGAATGGCTGGCCTGCCGCTTTGTACGACGGGAGCACCGCGAAGGATCCCTCGCGCTGTGGCAAGGGGCTCCCACGGCCGTGAACAAATCACACTCCGGGGAGGGCCAAAGGGCGCCCGAGCGGGAAAATCCGACGGCATGTGGCTTGCTCCGGTCCAACCCGTGAGAGCATTGGAACGACGGGTGACCATGAGCGGGGACGCCGATGCCTTCGATACCACCGTGCTGGCCGAGAGTGGTCCCCGCCCCTCCCGGGACAGCGCCCACGCGGCCCTCCGCCGCTGGGTCGGCGCGCGCTTCGACCACTTCGACGTGCTCGAGCCGCTGGCCCGCGGTGGCATGGGCGCGGTCTATGTCGGGCACGATCGCTCGCTGGACCGGCGCGTCGCCATCAAGGTGCTGCCGGACGAGCTGGCCAACGATCCCGAGCTGTTCGAGCGCTTCATTCGAGAGGCGCGCGCCCAGGCCCGGCTCAACTCTCCCCGCGTCGCGCACATCTACTACATCGGCAGAACTCCCACACAGGGAGATCGGCCCGCGTCCTTGTTCTTCGCGATGGAGCTGGTGGAAGGCGGCGCGCTGGAAGCGGTGCTGGAAGACGACCGCACACTGGAGCCCGAGCGCGCGCGACAGCTCATGCTGCAAGTGGCACGAGGCCTCGGAGATGCCCGCGACGCCGGCATCATCCATCGCGACATCAAGCCCAGCAATTTGCTGCTCGACAAGAACGGCGACGTGAAGATCGCCGACTTCGGCGTCGCCAAGCCGGTAGGAACCACCGACTCGAAGATCACCCAAGAGGGCGCCGTGGTCGGCAGCCCGCTGTACATGGCGCCCGAGCAGGCGCGCGGGGACGCCGTGGATCAGCGCGCGGACATGTACGCGCTGGGCTCGACCTTCTACCACCTGCTGGCAGGTCGCCCGCCCTTCGACGGTCCCACGCCCCTGGCCGTCGTGAGCCGACATCTGACGGAGCGCCCCAAGCCGCTGGCGGAAGTGAAGCCCAACGTGCCCGCGCGCTTGGCCAAGGTCATCGATCGACTGCTCGAGAAGGACCCCGCCAAGCGCTACGCCAGCTACGACGAGCTGACCGCGGCGCTGCAGGCGGCTGCGCCGGAAGCCGTTCGCCACGGCGGTTTCTGGGCCCGGGGCGCAGCCGTCGGCATCGACGTCGCCCTGGCCGGGGCTGTCATTGGCCTGCTGGGGCTCCCAGGGCTCGCGCTGCACTTGGCGTACATCACCGTGGTCCACGCCACGCGGGGACAAACCATCGGCAAATACCTGCTGAACCTCCAGGTACGACGCCTGGACGGCGGCAAACTCGGCTTCGGCCGCTCCGCCGCCCGCACCGTGGCCAGCATGTGGCTCCCGTTCCTGGTGGGTCTCGTGATTTTGATCACCCAGGGCCGCGGAGGCCTCGAGGTAGCGGTGCACCAGATCCAGCTGTCCGACGTGGACGCGTTCAAAGGTCTCGTATTTGCGGTGCTTCTCGGCAACGCGCTGCTCAGCCTGCTGTACGCGGCGGGCCTCGCTCTGGCGGCATTCCACCCCCAGAAGCGCGCCGCCCACGACCTCATCGTGGGGTCGGAAGTGATCTACCGGCTGAAATGAGCGCGTTCGGGGTTTGAGAACGCGCCCCGCCTTCGGGTATCCTGGGCGGAAGTTTCTTCCGGGAGGCGATCGTGTCTTCAAGCATCAGTATCAAAAACGTCCTGGTCGCGGCGGCGGCCTTGTGTGTGCCCTTGGCCCTGGGACTCCCGGGCTGCGGCAGTGACGCCAGCAGCAAGGGCGCCAGTGGCGGTGGCGCGGGGAAAGTCGACTCCGGCACCGGAGGCAGCGGCAACACCGCTGGGCTCGGCGGCGCCGGGGGCTCCGGCAACGGCACCGGCGTGTGCCTGCTCAACAACTGTAAGTCCGACGCGGAATGCGACGGCTGCTCCTTCAATCGCAACAAGTGCGACCTAGCGAGCAATCGCTGCATCGCTTGCGATCCGGCCAAGCCGACGGAAGGCTGTCCGGCCGGCCAGGAGTGCTCGTCTTTCGGGACCTGCGTAGAGGTCGGCAAGAACTGCCCGACGGATGGCACCGGCGAGCCGACCATCGCGTGCACTCAGAACGGCGATTGCGATGCCTGCGATCCGATGCATCGCATCTGCGACACCACCGTCGGCAAGTGCGTGGCCTGCACGGACACGAACACCAGCCAGTGCTTGCAGACGGACGTGTGCGTCGACAACAAGTGCGCGCACAAGTGCCCTGACTCTTGCACGGTGGACAACGACTGCGGCCGCTGCGACAGCGGTGGCAAGCCGGCCCACGCCTGCTTCAACCACGCCTGCGCCGAGTGTTCCGACACCTACGCCTGCGCTGCGGGCATGGAATGCAAGAAGGGCACCTGCGTGAAGCCCTGCGGTTTGCCCGGCAGCACCTCCGGCGCCTGCAAGGTGGACGCGGACTGCGGCGGTTGCGGAGACCAGGGCAGCACGAGCCCTGCCTGGAAGTGCAAATACCCGATAAATGGCGGCACTCATGGCACGTGCACCCCGCAGGCGGCGGGCTGCTCCGACCTGGGCCAGGGCGCAGTGCTTCCCGAGCCCTACGACAAGGTCACGAACCTCTGCTCCAACGACAACGACTGCAAGGGTATCGGCATCCAGTACAACGTCGGCGAGGCCATCCGCGGTCTCATCGGCGGTCCGGAGCTCGACGTCGGGATCAAGAAGATCAAGATCCAGGACGCCAACATCCAGTACAACATGCCGGCCTGCGCCGACATCAAGCTGACTGACAGCATCAGCTGCGGCGTGTGCGTGCCGTGTCGTGAGGACAGCGACTGCTCCAAGATCGAGCTCGACCCGCTGATCTCGGATCTGTTCAAGGGCGACCCGCTGGCGACCATCGCCGGCGCGGTGCTCGTCGATCTCTTGTACGGCAAGAACAAGGACCACAGCTTGCACTTCCAGTGCCTGCCGGTCGCAGCGGGCTATGGCGTGTGCATCCCCTGCGCCAATCCGACCAAGGCGTGCGGCGGCACCACGAGTGGCGGTGGCGGTACTTGTGACCACGACGTGTGCACCACCGGTGGGCCGCTGGATCCGAGCTGCGGCACCTGCGCTGCCGAGGTCTGCAAGAACGACGCTTTCTGCTGCACGACCAACTGGGACAGCACCTGCAAGAGCGAGGTGGACGACTACTGCGCCGGTGGCTGCGGTGGTGGCGGCTCGAGCTGCGGACACGACCCGTGCACCACGGGCACCGCGCTGTCACCGCTGTGCAGCGCCTGCGTGAAGGCCGTGTGCGACGGCGACGCCTTCTGCTGCAACGACACCAGCGGCAGCTGGGACAGCGTGTGCGTGAGCGAAGCCCAGCAGGCCACGGAGTGCTCCGGCGCCTGCAGCGGCGGTGGCTGCGCGCACTCGGAGTGCAGCACGGGCGGACCGCTGACGAACAGCTGCTCCTCGTGTGCCACCGCGGTGTGCGCGGCGGATTCCTACTGCTGCACCACGGACTGGGACTCCCTGTGCGTGAACGAGGCCAAGCAGCAGTCGGCCTGCAGCTGTAACTGAGCTCCCTTCGGAGCCCGCGCGACGCGCCGTCCCCCAGGGGCGGCGCGTTTCGCTTTTGTCGGGGTTTCGTTTGGTTGTTGGTCCGGCGCGAAACCCGTCACGTGACCCCGGACATGCGCGGCGGCCCGGGTTTCGGTATCCTTGATGCTCCAGGTCTCGGAGGCCCCATTGTCCTTAATGCCCAAAGCTCGAAGCGTTCTTCTGTCCGCCGTGATGGCCCTGTTCACGGTAGTCATGGCCCAGCCCGGCTGCAGCGCCAGCGGCGGGGACGGCGGCCCAAAGCTGACCGGAGGCAACAGCGGCTCCGGAGGCGGCTCCGGAGACGGCGGCGGGCTCGGTGGCCAGAGCGGCAACGGCGGCAGCGCCGCCAACGGCAGCGGCATCTGCCTGTTGAACAACTGCCACTCGGACGGCGAGTGCGACGGCTGCACCTATGGACGCAACAAGTGCAAGCTCGACGAGAACCGCTGCGTCGCTTGTGACCCGACGGCGAACACCGGCTGTGCCCCTGGCGAGACCTGCACGTCGTTCGGTATCTGCGCACCGGAAGAGGCCACTTGCCCTACGGACGCCCAGGGTGAGCCGACCGTCACCTGCAGCGCCAACAAGGACTGCGTGGCCTGCGACCCGATGCACCAGATCTGCGACACGACCACGGGCAAATGTCAGGCCTGCACGGAACAGGACAAGTCCGCGTGTCTCGGCTCGGACAAGTGCGCGGAGGGCAAGTGCGAGCAGAAGTGCCCGCTCTCCTGCACCACGGATTCCGAGTGCGGAGCTTGCGAGACCGCCGGCAAGAAGCTCGACGCGTGCAACGGACATCAGTGCGCGGAGTGCTCCGACACGAAGCCGTGCGGCGCCGGCCTCGAGTGCGAGAAGGGTAACTGCGTGAAGCCCTGCGGCCA
Source organism: Polyangiaceae bacterium (assembly GCA_020633235.1). Taxonomy (NCBI): domain Bacteria; kingdom Pseudomonadati; phylum Myxococcota; order Polyangiales; family Polyangiaceae; species Polyangiaceae bacterium. The sequence continues at coordinate 120,296 of JACKEA010000009.1, forward strand.
GCAGGGCAGCCCCACCGCGGGCGGCGACTGCACCACGGACGCCGAGTGCTACGGCTGCGGCAACACGAACTCCACGGAGAAGTGGACCTGCAAGTACCCCATCAACAACGGTACCCACGGCACCTGCACCGTGCCGGCGCAGGGGTGCGAGGACGTCGGCGGCGTGGCACTTCCGGCGCCCTTCAACTCCGCGACGAATCTGTGCTCCACGGACGGGAACTGCGCGGGCGTCACGGCGGACATCGACGTCGGCAAGCTGATCAAGGATCTGGTCGGTTCCGACGAGCTGAACCTGGGCATCAAGAAGGTGAAGCTCAACGACGCCGTCTTGTCGTACCCCATGCCCAAGTGCGCGAGCATCAATCTGATCGACGACAAGAAGTGCGGTCTGTGCGTGCCCTGCAAGACGGACGCAGACTGCAAGCCCATCGATCTGGACCCGGTGGTGAACGACCTGTTCGCCGGCGACCCACTGGCACAGATCGCCGCGGCGTTCTTGATGGACCAGCTGTTCGGCAAGGGAGAAAAGCACCAGCTCCACATGCAGTGCCAGCCCGTGGCCGCAGGCTACGGCGCGTGCATCCCGTGCTCCAATCCGACGAAGGGTTGCGGCGCCGGGAGTCAGGGGTCTTCCACTACGGGCAAGTGCGATCACGACACCTGCACCGAAGGCGGCCCGCTGCTCAGCGCGTGCTCGCTGTGCTCGACGGCGATCTGCACCGTGGACCCCTACTGCTGCTCGTCGGGCTGGGACGCCTTGTGCGTGAAAGCGGCGACGGCCGTATGCCCGGGCGGATGCGGCACCTCGAACGATCCCTGCCCCCACGACGCCTGTGACGAAGGAGCCGCACTATCTCGTGCTTGCTCTTCGTGCAGCAAGGTGGTGTGCGATCAGGATCCGTTCTGCTGCAACACGGAGAATGGAACCTGGGACTCGCTGTGTGTGGAAAAAGCCGCGGGGCTGGTGGAGTGCAGCAACCAGTGCTTCACGGGCACGTGCTCCCACAGCGAGTGCGTGACCGGCGAGGCCCTCGGCGGTCAGAAGGGCGTGGGCTGCTCCACCTGCTCCGGCGCGGTGTGCGCACAAGACAAGAGCTGCTGCGAGACGTCCTGGGGCGGCAACTGCGTGGCCATCGCTCAGAAGCAGGCCGTCTGCACCTGCAACTGACGCGATGGCGGTAGCCCAGGGAACGTGCCCCAGCTGCGGCGCTCCGATCGAGTTCTCGGTCGGAGCGTCCATCGCGAAGGTTTGCCCTTTCTGCAACGCAACGGTCGTCCGCAGCGACCGGGGCCTCGAGAACCTGGGCAAAGTCGCCGCCATCGCCAACACCCCATCGCTGATCGCCATCGGCGACATCGGCACGCTGGGCGGGCGCGCGTTCGAGGTACTCGGCCGCGTCCAGCTGGATCACGGGCAAGGTCCCTGGGACGAGTACTACGTGAGCTTCGACCACGGCGCCGCGTGGGGTTGGCTCGCGTACGCCCAAGGGCAGTGGATCGTCTCCAGCGAAGCGCCCGGCGTCCCCATCCCCGCTCGGGCTTCCCTCGAGCTGGAACAGGACGTGGCGCTCGGCGCAGAGCGCTATCGCGTCGCGGAGATCAAGACCGGTACCATCACCAGCGCCGAGGGTGAGCTGCCGGAGGCGTTTCCGCCGGGCTTCCGCCGGCAGTACGCCGACTTGTTCGCGCCCCAGAACGGCTTTGCGACCCTGGACTACGGCGACGGCAGCGCGGCACCGACCGCGTTCATCGGGCGCGTGTTCTCCGAGCCGGACATGGTCGTCACCCAGCTGGGGGAGCGCAGCAGCCAGAAGGTTCAAACCAAGGACATTCGCTGCCCCGCGTGCGGCGGTGACATCCCGAAGCTCGCCGGAGAACGCTCTCAGCGCATCGGCTGTCCCTACTGTGGCGCCGTCAGCGACATCGCGCTGCAGCAGGTCGTCGCCCAGCAAGAGCGCGCCATGCGCGCTCCGGAGATCCCCGTCGGATCCCGAGGCAACATCGAAGGCGTGGAGTGGGTGTGCATCGCCTACATGCGCCGCAGTACCGAGTTCGATGGAGAGCGATTCACCTGGGAGGAGTATCTGCTCTTCAGCCAGCCGATCGGATTCCGTTGGCTGGTGAAAGACGAGGGCCAGTGGTCATGGGTCACGCCCGTGAATGGATCCGAGCTGGACCTCTCTGCCATGCCGGGACGCGTTCGCTGGGGGGGCAAGGCCTTCAGCGTCCGCAACCAGAACAGCGCGCGCGTGGACTACGTGCTCGGTGAGGTCTACTGGAAGTGCGAGGTCGGGGAGACGACCGGCGTGATGGACTTCATCCACGGTCGCGACGTCCTGAGCCGGGAAGCCGGCCCCGGAGAAGTGCGCTGGAGCCACTCGGCACCGGTTCCTTGGGCGCTGCTGAAGAACGCCTTCGGGATCCACACGGGGCGCACGCTGCCCCCACCGCCGCCCCGCAGTGGTCTCCGGATCGCCACGCTGCTCGGCACCCTCACCCTGGGCGTGCTGCTGAGCTGCTCTCTGGTCACCTGCGGCGGCTGCAACACGGACCGCCCCTACGTGGGTAACAGCTACGGCGAGGTCGCGCGTTCCTATCCCCGGTCCTACAGCGGGGTGTTCCCGTCCCGCAGCACCGGCAGCAGCTCGAGCAGCGGCAGCTCGAGCTACCGAGGCGGCTCTTCCAGCTACAGTGGCGGGAAGTGACCCCGGCTCACGACTTCGGTCGCAGCGAGCTCGGCGTGATGTCGAAGAAGTAGAGCGGCACAGCGAAGAGCCAAGCGGCGCGCCGCTTCGCATCCAACAAGGTGGGCAGCTCCACGGGTTTGCGCGCGTCGAGCAACTGGGCCACGGGCGCCGTCGCCGTCTCGGGCACCGCCGTCGCGACGGTCGGCGTCCCGATCGGCGCCGTCCCGGTCGCGACACCGGGCGCGGTGCTGGTCGGCGCCGTCGTGGTGGCCGTGGCGGTGGCGGTCGCCGCCACCGTGAGCTCCGCGGCCGTAGGCATGGTCGGCGCGCCGCGCCCGTCGTTGAGATCGAAGCCGAGCAAGATCGTGTCGCGATAGCGAGTCTTCAAGTCCGCCCGTCGAAAGGCGACGTGCACGGTGACGTCCTTGCCGCTCGTCACCTGGTAGCCAGAGCTCTGAAACAGGTCGGTCACCATCTCCTGGGTGGGCGAAGTGAGCTCGTCGAAGCCGGTCTTGCCGTCCCACACCAGCGTGACGCCCAGCGTGCTGCGCTGGCCCAGGCGGCGAGCGAGCTCGCGACGCAGCTCGAGCACGCGATCCAGGTCTGCACGAGTGCCGACCACCACTGCGTCCGTGGTCGCGGTGGACAGCGGCGCGCGCTGTTTCTGCACCTCGAGCAGACGATCCACCTCCGCCGTGGAGAGCAGCTCCGGGTGTGCGCAGACGACATAGACGAAGGCGTCCAGGTCCGACTGGGGCAGTGCACTGGCGGATGCCGCGACGGAGTGAGCCAACGTCCGCGCGGTTTCCGCGCCGAGCAAACCCAATTTGAAACTGCCAGCAGGAGACAGGGAGACCACTTTGCCGAGCCAGCTCAGGGACGGCTCCGGCTTGGCCTCCACTCCCAAGAGCCCGATCACCGCGCGAGCGCCGTTGGGCAGCGTCGAGAGCTCGGAGAGCGGGCGCTTCTGTGCGCGAAAGGCCGCGGCGAGCCACGCCGAGCGGAGCATGACGTCGTCCCACTCCGCCTCGCTGATGTCGGTGGCGAGCTTCGGCGTGAGCTCCTTCACCAGGCGTGCGTTGAGCTTGGCGTCCTTCAGCACTTCGGCGCCGATGATGGTGTCGTCCTCCACGTGCTCGCTCACGTCGTCGTGGGCGAAACCGAGGCCGCTGCCGTTCTTCAAGTCGCTCAGCACCAGTGACTCACGAACGCCCGGCAGATGACACACGGTGAGCAGGGCCAGCACGGCGAGGAGCGACCCCGAGATGACCACGACGGTGAAGGTGCGATGGCGGATGCGCGACACGAAGTCCACCAGGGTGAGCAGCAAGAGCGGCGTCAGCGCAGCCCCGAGAGGCCAGAACGCGATGAAGTTCCAGCCGATCCCTCCGGCCTCGCGCACCAGCGGGCCCCGCAACAGGAGCAGCAGCGGCCAGGCGGACAGCGCCATGATCACCAGGAAGAAGTCCCACAGGGCCGAGTACTTGGGAGGCTGCGCCGGCGTGCTCACCATCGACGACTATAGGGCATCGCATGCGTCGAAGTCGCTTCGACATTGGCACACTCGGGCACACCGCCTGCGAATTCGGCTTGGGCTTGGGTGGAACGTGGCTTGCACCAGCCTGCTGGATGACCCTCCGTCCCTTCCTGACGTTGTTCGTGCTCGGCGCTCTCGCCTCGGCCTGCGGTGGTTCTGCCAAGACGGATGGTTCCGGCGGCGCCGGGGGCTCTGGGGCCGGCGGCGGCGGCGGGGCCACGACGGGAGGCAGCGGCGGCACCGGCGGCTGCGAGAGCCTGGTGCCGTGCTGCGACGGCGCGGGGAATCCGGTGAGCCCAGTGTGCGACGCGACGGGGATGCCCGTGTGCCCACCGGGAGCCGCCTTCCCAGCGAGCGGAGTGTGCAGCGCCGGTCAGTGCGCGCCCACGGTGCCGTGTGCCGCGGGCGAGTACTGCGACTACCCGGACGACCGTTGCGGCCAGGGAATGGCCGGCACCTGCAAGCCGAAGCCCACGGGCTGTGACCTGCTCTACGCCCCGGTGTGCAGCTGCGACGGCAGCGTCGCGGGGAACGCCTGCGCCGCGATGGCCGGGGGCACGGACGTGAACAAGAACGGCGGCTGCACCCCACCAATGGACACCTTCGCCTGCGGGGACGTGTTTTGCGCTTTCGGCAGCGAGTACTGCCTGCGAGGCGTCTCCGACGTGGGCGGAGAGCCCGACTCCTACGGTTGCAAGCCTCTGCCCGCTCAGTGTCAGAGCTGCAGCTGCGTCGCGAACGAGCCCTGCGGCGACTGGTGTGAGGCAGCCGCGGACGGCTCCCTGACGCTCACCTGCCCAGGAGGTTAGAAGCGGCCGAGGAGCTGAGCGCCGCCAAGGCCCGGCGCCCACATCGGCGTGGCGGAGATCTCCATGGTGCCCGGTACCGTCGGCTTGCGGGCAGGCGCCGACTTTTCGTCCAGCTCGGGAACCTGAACCTTGGGCTCGTCGAACGCGTACAACACCAAGCCCGTGGCGCCCACCGCCACACCGGCCCCGGCGCTGATCACTGCGGCGAGTCGGTAGCTGTCCCGACGATCGCGCAGATCGTTGTACTCGCCGAGCTGGACCGGCGTCAGATTGCCGGCGCCCTTGGCCTGATCCGCGATGTCCTGAGCCTGGTTCTCTTTGCGGATGGAGAGCGCACCGAGCACGCCGCCGGCCACGATGCCCGAAGCTCCGACGCCCATCAGGATCCAACTCGTGGTGCGCTGACCGGTGGCCGCCATGCGCGCGCTCAGGGTGCGCCGCTCGCCGCGCTTCAGGTCCACGCTCTTGGTGAAGGCTTCGTGGCCGTTCAGAGTGACAGCGACGAAGTGCTTGCCGGCGACGACCTCCAAGGCCGGCAGGGGCGCCACGCCCTGATAGCGGCCGTCGAGGGCGATCTCCGCGCCACTCGGAGCGGAAATCGCGAGCCGCGCCGGCTTCTCTTTCAGGGACACGTCGAGGGGCGGAGCTCCAGTGTTCTCGTTGACCACGATCTCCCGGGAGTAGTCCTCGAAGCCCGGCGCGGTGAGGAGCACCGTGTGCTTGCCGGCCGTGACCTCCTTCACCAGGGTGCTGCCTTCGACCGGACGCCCATCGAAGCTGATGCGCACGTTGGGAGTGGGCGAAGAGATCATGACCCGCGGCTTGGGCGGCGGCGGCGGAGCAGCTTCCGCGGCGCCTTCGGCCTCCAGCCGCTCCAGCAGCGGAACGAGCTTGCCCAGCGCCTCGGTGGCTTCCCCCCGTCGGCGCCCGTTGGGGTCCTTCTGCAGGTACTCGCGATAGTAGCGGACGGAGTCCTTGAGCCGCGCGGGATTGCTGTCCTGGAAGAACTGCATGCGATGGGCCTGACCCAGGGAAAACAGGAGACCGGAACGCGGAGAGCGCTTGTAGGCTTCCTCGAAGGCGTGCGCGGCGTCCACGTACTTGCCGCCTTGATAGGCCTTGGCGCCGATGTTGAAAAACGCGCGGGCGTCGCTTTCGGCGTCCGCTACGGCGTGGCCCGCGAGGGTGAAGGCTGTGAGGAAGATCATCCACTTCTTCATTTGAGCACCGGAACCCCGGACAACAGAGACAGCCCCGCAGGGCCAGAGCTGACGAGATCCGCCACTCCGTCCCCGTCGAAGTCCCCCGCTCTCAAGCTGAGCGCACCCCCTACGTCGGCGACGAGCTTGGGCTCCGACAGCTGGCCCGCGTCGCGATCCATGTCCATGACGAACACGCGGCCATCGACGCTCGTCACGGCAACCTCGGGCTCCGGATCGCGATCCAGGTTCGCGATGGCGAAGGAGAAGGCGACCAACGGCGCTCCGTCCACCAGGGGGTCGTCGAAGATCACGGGACTCTCCGCCAGGACGCCCCCCTCGTTCTTGTACAGCACCAAGCGAGGCTCGAGGTCCGCGTCCGCGTCCGGGACCAGGCCCAGCACCATGACGTCCGGGAACTTGCCGTCACCGTCGAAGTCCACCGCTTGGATGGCCCCCGGCGCCAGGAAGTCGTCCCCGCCCGGGCCAGAGCCGGCGCTGCCCGGATCCGCGCCCAGGTAGCACTGCGCGCCCAGCACCCACAGGTCGACGAGGCCCACGCTCTGAGACGCCACCGGCGAGATCTCGAAGGTCCGGCCGGACGCCCCCGCCACGGAGCGCGCGATGGCGAGGCCGCTCGGATCCGTCGCTCCGTCGTCGTAGCGCAAGCCGAAGAACACGATCTCGTCAGTGCCGTCGGAATCGAGGTCCACCACCGTGGCCAGTGCGCCGCACGCCTCGAACGTGGACGGGAAGGGCGTGGCGGACGCCATCGACTGCTGCAGCGCGGCTTCCCCCGTGGACGGCAGCAGCACCAGATTCTGACTGGGATCGGTGTCGCCGACGGGCGACGTCACGAGCGCCAGGTCTGGATGCGGGTCGTCGTCGAAACTTCCGACGAAGGCACGCGTGGCGGATACCGGCGCGTTGTTGGCAAACAGCGTGAACGAAGACTGAAGCTGGCGATCCGCACGGCCGAAAAAGATGGCGGAGCTCTGGCTCTTGCCGTCCAGCGACTGCGAGAGCACGCCGATGTCGTTCACGCCGTCGAACAGCCCACCCGTGAAGGGCGCCACGTTGCCGACGGCGAGCTGCTGGATGTGCTGCAGCCGCGCCACCGACGTCGGAGCGTCCGGGATCGCCAGCGGCTTGCCGTACACGACGGCGAGGGTGTCTTCCGGGTTCGCCGCGCTGCCGGCCACCTTGAAAACGGCGTCTGGGAGCAGATCGCCGTCGAAGTCCCCGACGGCCAGATCCGTGGCGGTGCCGTCCACCGGCAGCTCGACGCGATTGAACCCGCCGGGCTCCTTCCCGTTGCCATTGAGGAAGTCCACGTGGCGCGCCTTCTTTCGCAACGCGATGACATCGACGATACCGTTGGCGTTGAAGTCGGCGATGGCGGCTTCGGACCAGGGGTCGCCGTCGTTGTACGCGACGCACTCGTAGCCGGGGATGGCGACGCCCAGTGCGCCGCAGTAGACGCTGGCGCTGGCGCTCACGAGCACGGTCTTGGGCAGCACCAGGTCGATCTTCTTGTCGCCGTTCAAATCCCCCACCGCCAGGGGTAATTCCGCCGTGGCGCCCCACACCGACAGCGGCGCGAACTTGTCGTTGCCCACGACATCGGCGTTCGCCGGATCGGAGTCGAAGCTCGCGCCCAGCGCCCCGTAGCTCACGAACAGGCCAGCCACCTTGTTCTTCAAGCCACGGACCACGATGTCGAGCTTTTCGTCGCTGTTCACCTTGGCCAAGAGGGTGCTGGAGGCCACCGTGAACCCCAGGGGCAAGGAGATCTTCGCCGCCGGCACGGCGTTCTTGTTCCACTCCCACTGGCCCGCCGCCACGCTGCGACAGGTCTCGTACACGTCCACTGTGGAAGCGGCGTTCACCGCCATCACCAGCTCGTCGCAGGGGGACGCGGGATCGAGATCCGCAGCCCGGATGGGCAGGAACGCCGGCTCCGCCGACGGCGGGAGATTGAACAGCTTCTGGTTCCCCACCACGTCCCACACCGACTCGCTGTCACCCGTGCGCAGGATGCCGAGCACCTCGTCACCCAGGTAGTCGAGGCCGGGCATGGCGTTCATGATCACGTAGCCCTCGAGGCCCTCCTGCACCGGAAACGGCGCGTAGGCGATGGGCGACAGCGTGCGGTCCGCCTTGCCCCGCAGCACGGAGATGTCTCCTCGCGTCAACGTGAGGGACGCGCGCCCGTCGTCCGTCAGGGAGCCGACCGCAGGCCAGGACGGCGTCCCCGCGATGTTCGCGCTGGAGGCTTGGCTCCCGCTGGTATCGAAGTAGTGCACGGACACGCCGCCGGGCTCCAGGGTCACGACGTCGCTGAGGCCGTCGCCATCGAAGTCCGCCGCGGTTCCCAAGAGGCCGGACTCGGACGTTGCCGGATGCGCGACGAAATCCCCGCTGGCTTGCCGGCAGATCGCGTCGCTGCCGCAGGCCCATCCGTCTGGACACGCGCGGCGCTCGCCATTCTGATCCGGAGAACAATCGATGCGGCAAGCGCGGCACGAGGGGTCCGAGGAGTCGCAGTCCTCCCCGGGCTCGAGAATGCCGTTGCCACAAACGCCGGCATCGATGGCCGGCAGGTTGGCGCACCCCGCGAGCAGGAGGAGCGCGGGCAGCCAATGCTTCGTCATCAGAACTCCAATTCGGACTTCGGCGCCTTCGGCTTGGACGGCACCACGGGTCTGCTGGCTGGTTTCTTGGCGAGCTTTGCGGAAACCACGGCATTCTGCGACGGCGTCACCGTGATGGTGCTCGGCTTGTAGCCCTCCGCTTCCAGGCGGAGCGTCACTTCGGCATCACCCCGAGGCAGCTCGATGACGTCGTCGGGAACGGTGCCGAGCTTCTCGTCATCGCGAAACACGTCCACGCGCTCGGGAACGGACTGCACCGTGAGGGTGATGGTCTTCGGTGCGGCCGGCGGCACCGGCTTCACCACGGGTTTCGCGCTCGAGACCGGTGGGGCCAGAGCGGAGGGCTCCGGCGCCATCGCCTGCCGAGCTGGCTTCTGATGCTGCAAGCCCCACGCGCCGAGGCCCACGACCGCCAAGAGCCCCACCCCGAGTCCGCCGAACAGCAGCGCGCGCCGCGAGCCGCCGGGCCTGTCCGGCATGGCGAGGGTCTCTGCCGCGGACAGCGTCGTCGCCTCGCGCACCGCCCCCGACGGTGTCATCGGCGCGTGCACCCCCGACGGGCTGGCGCCGAGCTCGAACCCGGCGCGTGCGGCAGCCTCCGCCAGCGCTTCCACCGCCGCCCCGGCGGAGGACGGCCGCTCGCTCGGGACCTTCGAAAGCATGGCCATCACCGGTCCGTCCAGCTCCAGCGGCAGCCCCACGGGGAGGGTGCTCGGGTTCTGGGCGATGCCGCTCACGTGCTTGAACATCACCTGCATGAAGGACTCGGCCACGAACGGCAGTTGGCCGGTGAGCAGCTGATAGCTGACGACGCCCAGGGAGTAGATGTCCGTGTGGTGGTCGATCTTGTCGCCTCGGCACTGCTCCGGCGACATGTAATACGGCGTGCCCATGGGCACGCCGGTCCGCGTCTTGTGGCTGCCGGTGGCGTCCCCCATGAGCTTGGCGATGCCGAAGTCGAGGAGCTTGGGGATCACCACGCCGTCCTCCTCGTCTACGAGGAACACGTTCTCCGGCTTCAGATCGCGGTGCACGATGCCCGCCGCGTGAGCCGCGTCGAGGGCTCGGGCCACGCCACGCAGGATGGTCACCGTTTCGCTCGGGCTGAGACGCCCTCGCTCGCGCAAGTGATCTTCCAGCGTCTTGCCGTCGAGTAGCTCCATCACGAAGTACTGACGACCGTCGGGCAGGGCACCGAAGGCGAAGATGTCGATGATGTGGCGGCTGCGCACCTGATTCGCCGCCCGCGCTTCCGCGATGAAACGCGATACCATTTCCGGCGAAGACGACAGCTGGCGGGACAGCACCTTGATGGCCACGGCCTTGCCGATGACGGGGTGCTCGCCTCGATAAACCGTTCCAAAGCCGCCCTCCCCCAGCTTGGAAACGATTCGATACTCACCCACCATCTCGCCGGCGGGCACGTCGCGATCCAACCCCTGGGCAGCGGCATCGGGGATCAAGGTTTGCCCGTCCTCGGGGCACTTGGTGTGATCCTCGGGATACTGCTTGTGGCACTGGGGGCAGACGGACATACGACAGCCGGCTAAGCGTACAACACGCCGGCCTGCGAGTCAGGGCGTCAGTGCCAGCGGCAGCACCATGGCTTCGTCCGCCGTCGCGGGCGCGTACAGGTAGGCGTACGCCGCGCGGCTCGCCAGCACCCGCTTGGTGTAGCGGCGCGTCTCGGAGTAGGGGATCGACTCCACCCACACGTCGAAATCCATGTGCGGCCGCTCTCGGAGCCAGCGCAGGGGGCGCCCCGGCCCCGCGTTGTAGCCGGGGATCGCGAGCACCGGGTTCTGCTTGAAGCGGTCCGTCAAGCGGCCGAGCCCACGGCTGCCGAGGGCGATGTTCACGGTGGGTCGCTTCAAGGACGCCGGATCCCACGGCAAGCCCACGGGCTTCGCCAGCATCTTGGCGGTGGGCACGATGAGCTGCATCAGGCCGTGGGCGTCCGCGTGGCTGACGGCGTCCGGGTCGAAGGCGCTCTCTTCTCGCATCACGGCGTAGATCAATGCCTCGGGTATGCCGTTCTTCTTTGCTTCCTTGGCGACCAGCGCCTGATGGGGCCGCGGGAACGCGAGCTCCCAAGCCTTGACCCAATCTCCTGCCGGCCAGTGCCCGAGCCAATCCGTGAGCAGCCCTCGCGCCACCGAGTGCGCGTCCTTCGCGGAACCGGCGCGCGAGTACAACAGCGCCAAACCCCACAACAGGCCCGGCTCGGCCCCGGGCTTGGCGATGTCCAGGGCTTGGATCTCGCGCTTCGCCAGCTCGAACTCGCCTTGACGCAAGAGCTCCAGAGCACGCTGGAAGCCGTCGGAGTCGAACTCCGGTTGGTGCTCGAAGGTGAACGGCTCCGCCGCGGTCTTCTTGGCCGCCTCTTCCCGAACGCGCTTCGCCTTGAACGGGTCCTTTTCAACCAGCCGTGAGTAGGCGTGCAGCATGTAGTAGCTGAGGGGCAGCTCCCGCACGATGTTCTCGAGCTCGGCGTAGCCCCGGTCCGCTTCCCCCGTCTCGATCCAGGCCCGCGCTCGGAAGTACCGCTCCCGCCCCGAGAACTCCGTGCCCCGAGCGCTGTCCCGCCCGCTCACCAGCGTGGCCGCCCGGTCGAGCACCGACGCCGCGCCGGACCAATCCCCCTTCTCGATGCGACGCAGCGCCAGTCGGAACACGCCGTCGAGCACCATGTCGCCGTCGGGGTAGTCCTCCGGCATCTTGCCGAGCAGCTCCGTGAAGCGAGCCTCCACTCCGAGCTCGAAGTAGCTGAACGCCGAAAGCATGCGCGCGTCGTCCGCCAGACGATTCGTGGGCAGCTCCTTCTCCAGCTGGCGGTAACGGGCGATGGCCTGCATGTGTCGCCCATCCCGTGCCAGGTACTTGCCGGCCAGGTACAACGCCCGGGCGCGCTGATCCGGATCCTTCTTGCAGTGATCCAGCACGCCGTCCAGAGAGCGCGACGCACGCCCCGTGTCACGCTGTGCGGAGATCGCCTTGCCGCGCAGGATGCCGACCTCGCAACCCACCGCGTTCCACTTCTCCGCCTTGGGCAGGTCGGCAAGCAGGGCGTCGGCGGCCTTCTCCGCAGACTCGTACTCGCGACCATCGAGCAAGGCCTTCACGCGAGCGAGCTCCACCTCCGGCCCCGGCTTTGCAAAGCGTGCGCGCTGCGCTTTGGGCAGCGCGGCCATCGCGCGCGCCTCGATGGCGTCGGCGCGCCGGGTGATGGACTTGCTGGCGGCGTTCTCCGCGCTCACGCGCCGAGCGAGGCTCAGCGCCTCCACCACGTCGCCATCGGCTTCCGTCGCGCTCGGCTTCTTGCCCTGGGCGCGGGTGAGCAGTGCCTCGGCGAGGCGCAAGGAAACGTTGACGCGATCGCTCGGCTCCGGCGCACCGTGCAGGTGATCTCGCCAGGTGTCGATCGCCAGATCCACCTTGCCGCTCTTCACCGCGGCCTCCGCGATCAGAAGCCGTGCTTCTTCGGCGAGGGGCTGATCCAGTGGCACTTTCGACAGCTCCGCCAGCGCCTGCTCCACTCTGCCGGAGCGCAGCCGCGTCCTTCCCGCGCCCAGCCGCGCGTAGCCCGAAAGAGCCCAGGGGACTGCCGCCGCCAGGTCGTAGGACGCCGCGGCGCCGCGTTCGTCTCCGGCCTTTTCGCGCAGCCGCGCGAGGAGCAGCTGCCAGCGGGGCACGTCGGCCTGCACCGGAGGCGTCTTCGCCATCACGGCCTCGACCTCTCGCGCCGCCGCCGCAGCGTTGCCGACGCCCAGCATCTTGCCCGCCTTCTCCAGCTCCGGCTGCGCCAAGAGAGGCACGAAGTCGGCGATGTCCACCTTGGCCGCGGAGGCGTGGGCGGGCGGCTTCTTCGCGGGGGCGTTGTCGTCCTTGGCCAGCGGCGTGGGCAAGCCGTGGGTCGTCGGAGCTTGCTGGGCCGAGCACGCCACCACCAATGCCAGCGGGAGCAGGAAGCGATGTCGCATCAGCGCTTGCCTCGCCGGCCACCGAACACGTCCGCTGCGTCGTCTTCTTCACGCGCTTCGATCTGCGCCGCTCGTTCCTGGCGCCAGCGTTGTCGGTGCTCGGCGACCGCTTTGGCATCCGCGTCGGCACCAGCAAGGGCGCGTCGACGACGTTCTTCCTCGACTTGCTCCTCGCGGAGCTCCTGCGACAGCTCTTGCTCCCGCTGGCCGAGCGCCTCGATGTGCGCGGCGCCCTGCGCCGCGAAGCGCGCCGCCGCAGCCAAATCCGCCACCCGCGCTCCGCCGTCCTCCACCCGATCCCGCTCGGCCGTCACCGCTTCTCCGACCCGCGCCTGCTCCGCTTCTCGCTGGCGGCGCGCCTGCTCCGCCCGCGCCTGGGCGGCATCCGTGCGCTGTCGCTGGTCGGCCACCTCCCGCGCACGCTCGTCCACGCGCTGCTCGCGCAGCGAGACGAGGGCCTCGAGGGGGTAGCGGTTCTTCACGTTCCTGACCCTAACGCAGGCTTTCCGGCTGGGCGACTTCGCGGCCCCAGCCCTTCCTGCCTCGCGTATTTTCCCTGAATTTCCGCTAACCTCGCGCCGCCCATCCCGTGACCTCCTCCGCCCAAAGCCAAGAGCGCCCCGGCCGCTTCGGCGCCTTCGCCGGCGTCTTCACGCCCAGCATCCTCACGATCCTCGGCGTCATCATGTACCTGCGCTTCGGCTGGGTGGTCGGCAACGCCGGCCTGGTCGGGGCACTGATCATCGTGGGCGTCTCCCACCTGATAACGATTGCCACCGGCCTCTCCATTTCCAGCATCGCCACGAACCGCACGGTGGGGGCGGGGGGCGCCTACAACATCATCAGCCGTTCCTTGGGCGCTCCCTCCGGGGCCGCCATCGGCATCCCGCTGTTCTTGGGCCAGGCGTTGAGCGTCAGCTTCTACGTGGTGGGCTTCGTCGAATCCCTCGGCGAGCTGTGGCCCGGGCTCTCGCCGCGCATCGCCGGAAGCATCGTCTGCATCCTGCTCACGGTGCTGTCGGCCAAGAGCGCCGACCTCGCCATCAAGAGCCAGTACCTGGTGATGGCGGCCATCGGTCTGTCCCTGGTCTCGTTCTTCTCCGGCAGCGCCCCGAACCCTCCTGAGACCGTCGCCCTCCACGCGCCCCATGGCGCCGTGCCCTTCGGCAAGGTGTTCGCCGTGTTCTTCCCCGCCGTCACCGGAATCATGGCGGGCGTCGGCATGTCCGGCGATCTCAAGAATCCGCGGCGTGCCTTGCCCCTCGGCACGCTGCTCGCGATCCTCACCGGCTTCGTGATCTATGCGGCGTTCCCCTTCTGGCTCGCCCACAACGCCAGCAGCGAGGAGCTCATCGCCAACAAGCGCATCGTTTGGCACATCGCGCGCTTCGACTCGATGATCTACGCGGGAGTGTGGGGCGCCACCTTGTCGAGTGCCGTAGGCAGTCTGCTCACGGCGCCGCGCACCGTGCAGGCGCTGGCCGCGGATCGCCTCGCACCCCGCTTGCTCTCGCGGGGCTCGGGTCCACACAACGAACCGCGCTGGGGCATGGCCGCCACCTTCCTACTGGCGGAGGTCGGCATCCTACTCGGCAACCTGGATCTCATCGCCAACCTGCTCACGATGTTCTTCCTGGCCACCTACGGCTTCACGAACCTCGCCTGCGGGCTCGAACGTTGGGCCGCGAGCCCGAGCTTCCGCCCCGACTTTCGTGTGCCCTCCTGGGTGAGCCTGGCGGGCGCCCTCGGCTGTTTCTACGTGATGAGCATCATCGACCTGCCGGCGATGATCGGCGCCTTCGTGATCTGCGGCGGCATCTTCGTGTGGACGCAACGCCGAGTCTTCGACACCACCTACGGCGATGCCCGCCACGGCATCTGGTCGGCGCTCGTGCGCACCGCTCTCTTGCGCCTGCGACGCATCGAATACCATCCGCTGAACTGGCGACCGAACCTCGTGATCATGGGCGGCGGCATCGAACGCCGACCGCACCTGCTCGAGCTGGGCAGCACCATCGTTCAAGACCGAGGCATCGTGACCTACTTCCACCTGCTCAAGGGCAGCGTGGACGACAACGCCACGCTGCGAAAGCGCCTGCTCGGCGAGATGGACGAGCATGTCGCCGGCAAGTACGAAAATGTGTTCTCCCGGGCGGAGGTAGTGAGCGACATCTATCAAGGCGCCGTGAGCGTGGCGCAGTCCTACGGCGTGGGTGGATTCGAGGCCAACACCGTGATGCTCGGCTGGCCGCAGAAGGCCGAGCGGGTCCCGCCCTACGTCGACATGCTCCACGATCTCTCGCTCTTGGACCGCTCGCTGCTCTTGGTGCGCCACAATCCGGAGCGCGGCTTCGGGAACTACCGGCACATCCAGATCTGGTGGGGCGGACTGCAGGGCAACGGCGGCCTCATGCTGCTGCTCGCCTACCTGATCACCGCCCACGACCACTGGCGCCGTGCAAAGGTCACCGTGGTCACGGTGGTGTCCACGGAAGAAGAGCGCGTCGCCACCCACGGCGCCATCGAACGCGTGCTCTCCGGTGCGCGCCTCTCGGCCGCGCCTCGGGTAATCGTGCGCGGGGATCGTTCCATCGGCGACATCATGCAATCGGAGAGCGCCGACGTGGACCTCGCCATCATCGGCATCCGCCTCCCGGACCGCGGACAGGCCGCCGAGCCCTTCTTCGACCGCATGAACGAGCTGCTCTCCCACCTGCCCACCACGGTGATGGTCCACAGCGCCCGCGGCTTCCAGGGCGAGCCGGTGCTGTTCGACGACCCGCCCTCTTGAATCTGGGTGTTGGTCCGCCGCGGAAACGTCGCGGGGTGAAAGTCCCTCTTCGAAGATGCACAATCGGGCCATGGCTCGGCCGGCTGCGGCTGCGTTCTTGGGCGTGCTGCTCCTCGCGGCCGGCCTGCGCGCGCAAACGTCCCGGCTGTGGGGCGCTCAGGGCGAGCCAGGACGGCGAGGTCCCCCGCCGTCTCCGGCGGTGGTGGCGAACGTACGCGACTTCGGCGCCGCGGGCGACGGCACCACGGACGAACGTGAGGAACGTGAGCTTCCTCGGCCTGCGGCTCGAACTTCAGCCAGACCGCCGACGTGCTGGTGGAAGACTTCGACATCGAGAACGGCTGGCGCCACAGCCTCACGGTGGACCATCGCAGCAACGGCACGGTGTTCTCCCGCGGCAGCGGCAGCCTGCCCCTGAGCCTCGATCACCACCGCGGCTCGCCCTTCGAGAACCTGTACACCGAGCTCGGTGACTACGACTTCTCGAGCGGAGGCAGCGCTTGCGCGGCCCCAACGCGGGCGCCCGCAACACCTACTGGAACTTGAGCGCCGCCATGCAGCCGTCGCTGTACTGGACTCGGGCTGCGGCTGCCGTCTCGCCCCCGACCCCAGCTCCCGCGCGGCGCTGTTCGGCGCGCTGGCGCTCCTGGCGCTGCTCACTCGGCGGCGCGCCGCGAACGCATGTGCCACTCCTGCAGGCTGCGCACGTGGCTCTCGCCGCCCAGGAGCTCCCGCACTTCGAGGGCGTCCACGGCGGCGAGGCCGGCGCTCATGGTCGTGAAGTACGGGATGTTCGCCAAAAGCGTGCTGCGGCGAATGGAGTAGCTGTCCCGGATGGCCTTCGCGCCCTGCGTGGTGTTGATCACGAGCTGGATGGTGCCCGCGCGGACCGCGTCCACCACGTGAGGAGAGCCCTCCAGCACCTTGTTGATGCGCTGCACCGGGATCCGCGCCCTCTCGATGGCCGCCGCGGTTCCTCCGGTGGCCACGATGGAGAAGCCCAGGTTCCGCAGGCGCCGCGCCAGCTGGCAGGCGGCGGGCTTGTCGTCTTCCTGCACGCTGATGAACGCGTGGCCGCGTTCCGGCAGCACGTAGCCGCTGGCCGTCATGCTCTTGCCGAACGCCACCGCCACGCTCGTGGCGATACCCATGACCTCGCCGGTGGAGCGCATCTCCGGGCCCAAAATGGTGTCCACCCCCGGGAACTTGGCGAAGGGAAACACGCTCTCCTTCACCGCCACGTGAGTGGGCAGCGGTTCGTCGGCGACGCCCAGCTCGTCCAAGGTGCGACCCACCATCACCTTGGCAGCCAGCTTGGCCAACGGACGCCCAGTGGCTTTGCTCACGAACGGCACGGTGCGGGAGGCCCTCGGGTTCACCTCCAGCACGTACACCTCGCCGTCCTTCACGGCGAACTGCACGTTCATCAAGCCCACCACGCCGAGCTCCAACGCCAAGGCCCGCGCGTGGGCCTCGATGGTGCTGACCACCTGCGGGTCGAGGGTGTGGGGCGGCAGCACGCTGGTGGAGTCCCCGGAGTGCACGCCGGCTTCTTCGATGTGTTGCATCACGCCGCCGATGATGGCGCGCTTGCCGTCCGAAACGCAGTCGACGTCCACCTCGATGGCGCTCTTCAAGAACTGATCGATGAGCAGCGTCTGGGAACCGCCTTCGTCTCGCGCGGCGTCCATGGCCACGCCGACGTAGGCGCTGAGCTCGTCCTCGGTCCAGCAGGTCATCATGGCCCGCCCGCCGAGCACGTATGAAGGGCGTACCAGAACGGGGTAACCGATGTCCTTGGCGATGGCCCGTGCTTCCTCAACGCCCTTGGCGATGCCCGCCTTGGGGCGCTGCAGGCCGAGCTTGCTGAGCAAGGCGTCGAAGCGCTCGCGATCCTCCGCGCGATCGATGGCGTCCGCGGGGGTGCCGAGCAGCTTCACCCCGGCCCGTTCCAGGGGCACGCTGAGCTTGAGCGGTGTTTGACCACCGAACTGCACGATGACGCCGAGCACCTCGCCCAGGCTCGCTTCTTCCTCGACGATGCCGAGCACGTCCTCCAACGTGAGCGGCTCGAAGTACAGGCGATCGGCCGTGTCGTAGTCGGTGGAGACGGTCTCCGGATTGCAGTTGACCATCACCGTCTCGATACCCAGCTCTTCCAGGGCAAAGACGGCGTGACAGCAGCAGTAGTCGAACTCGATGCCCTGCCCGATGCGATTGGGTCCGCCGCCGAGGATGATCACCTTCTTGCGATCGGTGACCGCGCTCTCGGTCTGGGTCTCGTAGGTGGAGTACAGGTACGGCGTCTTGGCCACGAACTCCGCCGAGCAGGTGTCGACGCGGCCGTACACCGGTCGCAGGCCGAGCTCTTTGCGCGTCTTGCGGATCTCCTCCGCTTCCGCCCCCCGAAGGCGCGCGATCTGGGAGTCGGAGAACCCGAGCCGCTTGCTCTCGAACAGCAAGTCTCGCTCGAGCTTCGGCGCCGCCGCGATCAGCTTCTCTTGGTCCACGATGCGGCCCAGCTGCCGCAAGAACCAAGGGTCGATGCCGGTGATGTCGTGGAGCTCTTCCACGGAAAGCCCGGCCCGGATGGCGTCCGCCACGTAGAACAGTCGCTCCGCCGTGGGTACGCCCACGGCGCGGCGCAAGATCTCCACCAACTCCCGGTTGGCCGGCGGCGGCAGCGTGGAGCGGGGACGCGCCATCGGCGGCGCGTCGTAGACCAGATCCCGGGAAGAGTCGGACTCCTCGCCCAGGGCGCGATAGTCCACCCGCCCCACCAGCGACGAGACGCCGTCCTTGCCCGTCTCGAGGGAGCGCGCCGCCTTCTGCAGCGCTTCGGGGAAGGTGCGCCCGATGCTCATCACCTCACCCACGCTCTTCATCTGCGTCCCGAGGCGAGGGTCCGCCCCCGGAAACTTCTCGAAGGCGAAGCGCGGCCACTTCACCACCACGTAGTCGATGGTGGGCTCGAAGGCCGCGCTGGTGTTGGTGATGTCGTTCTCGAGCTCGTCCAGGGTGAAGCCGACGGCGAGCTTCGCGGCGATCTTCGCGATCGGGTAGCCGGTCGCCTTGGACGCCAGCGCGCTGGAGCGCGACACGCGAGGGTTCATCTCGATGACCAGCACGCGGCCGGTCTTCGGGTCCACCGCGAACTGCACGTTGGAGCCCCCGGTCTCCACGCCGATCTCGTGCATCACGGTCCGCGCGGCGTCCCTGAGCCGCTGATACTCACGGTCCGTGAGCGTCATGGCGGGCGCGACGGTGATGGAATCCCCGGTGTGGACGCCCATCGGATCCACGTTCTCGATGGAGCACACGACGATGAAGTTGTCCTTCGCGTCGCGAATGACCTCCAGCTCGTACTCCTTCCAGCCGAGCACGCTCTCTTCCACCAACACCTGGTGGGTCGGCGATTGAGCGAGAGCCCACTCGATCTTGGCCTGCAGATCTTCCGGCCGGTACACGATGGCGCCGCCCGCGCCGCCCAGGGTGAAGCTGGGCCGGAGGATCAACGGATAGCCCGTGTCCTCGGCGAAGGCGCGGGCTTCGTCCACGCTATGGGCGTGGATGGAGCGCGGGCACTCGAGGCCGGCGCGCGCCATCGCCTCCTTGAACAGCTGGCGATCTTCCGCCTTGCGGATGGCGTCGATCTGCGCCCCCAAGAGCTGGACGCCGTTCTGGGACAACACGCCTCGTTCGTGCAGGTCGAGCGCCAGGTTCAACGCGGTCTGACCACCGAGCGTGGGCAAGAGCGCGTCCGGCCGCTCCCGCTCGATGATGGCGGTGAGCGTGTCGGGCTCCAGCGGCTCCACGTAGGTTCGTCGCACGAGCTCCGGATCCGTCATGATCGTGGCCGGGTTCGAGTTGACCAAGACCACGTCGTAGCCGAGCCCGATCAGCGCCTTGGCGCCTTGGGTGCCCGAGTAGTCGAACTCGCACGCCTGACCGATGACGATGGGGCCGGAGCCGACCAGCAGGATCTTCTTGATATCGTCTCGCTTCGGCATCTCACGGTGCTGCCCAGTGGATGGGCTCTCGCGCTCTACCACACGCTGGTCGCGGCCTCGCGGACAAATCTGCCCGCGCCCAAAGCCCGCGGAAGGGCGGGGGGATCGCGCGGCGCGGGGCGCGCCGTGGTATGAATCGGCCATGACGGGGTGCGTCCAGAGGGCGCGACGACTCGGAGCGGCGGCAATGGTGGCGGCAGCGTGCGCCACACTTTCCGCGCCGGTGCGCGCTCAGCCCAACGCGGACGAGCTCGCGCATCGCCACTTCGAGTCCGGCGTCGCGTACCTCCAGGAGAGCGACTACGAAAACGCGCTCAAGGCGTTCGAGAAATCGTACCAACTGTCCAAGCGCCCCGAGATCCTCCTGAACCTGGCCACGGTCCACGAACGCCTGGGGCAGCTCCAGCTCGCGGTGGACGCTCTGGAGGAGTACCTCCGGAAGGAACCCGACGGCGAGCATGCGGACACCGTGCGCGTGCGCATCGCCAATCTCCAGAAGAACATCGCGAAGCGAGACGCCGCGAAGAAGTCCGAGCCCCCACCCCCGCCGCCGCCCAAGAAGACGACGGAGAAGGCCGACGGCACGGAGCGCGAGCCCCCCGCAGCCAAGCCGGATCGTACGATCCCGTACGTAGCCTTGGGCCTCGGCGGCCTCGCCGCGGGCGGGGCGGTGCTCACCGGCATCTTGGCCAAGGGCGAGTACGACAGCGCCAAGGACGAGTGCGATCCGCATTGCCAAGAGAGCGACGTCTCGAGCGGCAAGTCCCTGGCCATGGTGAGCACGGTGCTCACGGGCGTCGCGGCAGTGGGAGTGGGCGTCGGCGTGATCTTGCTGCTGACCGAGAAGCCGACGGCCGAGAAGCCCCCCAGCTCGGCCGGGGTTCCGCACTTCGACGTGGCCCTCGGGCCGCGGGGCGCCGCCGCCGCTGCGGCCTGGAAGTTCTGATGAAACGCTGGTTTGCCGTGCTGGCGCTGGCCTCGGCGCCGATCGCCACCTCGTGCGCCTTCTTGCTGGACTTCGACGACCTGCAAGGCGGCGAGGGCAGCGCCGGCTCAGACGGCGGCAAGTCCTGCACCGCCGATCCGGAATGCAACGACGACAACCCGTGCACGGAGGATCGCTGCGATCTCACCAGCAACACCTGCGTGAACGACGCGCGGGTCGTGGTTCGAGACGGCGAGCCGCGAACCATGGATGTCGCCGTCGCTCATCGCGTCAGCGTGGTCGCCAGCGGCGCCCGCTACTACGTGGCCGCCTTCACGGAAGACGAGCTGCAAACCCCCGACGTTCCTCTGTACTGGCTCGACATCAAGACGGACACTTGGACTCCCGTGGGCTCGCTGCAGAGCGCATCGCAGCTGAGCTTTCCCCCGGCGAGCAACGCCGCGCTGGTCGTCGACACCAGCGGCGGCGTGGAAGTCCACGCCTACGTAGCGCTGCTCCCGGACCCCGGTCAGCCGGGCCGGGTCTACCACGCGCGCATGGATGCGAGCCTCGCGGTGCAGGCGGCGGAACAGACCGACAGCGCCTTCAACTACGGCCTGGGGCACCCGGAGCGCATGCCGGTCACCTGGCAGCTCGCCGACAACAAGATCTACGGCGCCTGGGTCAGCCCCACCGGCAGCATCTTCTTCCACGCCCTCGGTCCGCTGCCGGAGCTGACCGAGCTCACCGTCGATCCGCCCGCGGAAATCGTCGCGCCGGCGGGCATCGGCTCCACGCCGGCGCTGTTCTGGGTGTCGGACACGCTGCACGCCGGACTGCCCAACAAGACCCCGGGCACCATCCCGGAGTGCGGCGCGGGCGGCGGCGCCTGGGTCAGCGCTCAGACGTCGTTCATCGAATACCAGAACACCTGGCTCGCCAGCTGGACCCGGCAGGGCGCGAACAAGCAGTTCGTCTCCGAGCTCGGCACCTTCGGCTGCAGCGATACCGCGAACCTGTGCGCCGGCCCCCCCTCCCCCGCCTGCGACCCCTCGCCCGTGCGACCGGACACGCGCGACGTCGCCGCCCAGTTCTACCGACGTCCCAGCGAGCCGACCCTCCTCTACCAGATCCTCGCGATCCCGACGGTCGACGTGGGAGGCAACACCGCGGCGTTGGGTCTCACGCTGCGGGAGGTCGACACCGAGCCGGACGGTGGCGCCGTCAAGCCGCTCGACGAGCGCGTGCTGTCCACCACCGTCGTGGGCACCAACACCGCGGGGCCCGACTGGCCTGCGGTCGCCGTCGCGGATCCCGAGCACTTCGCCGTTGCCTGGGTGGAGCCGGGGGCCCAGGGCGGGCGCCAGTCCGTGCGCCTCGAGCGGTTTCGCGTCTGCTACGACAACGTGAAATAGCGGCGCGACGGCACCGCGCCGCCCCGACATCCAAATGCTACTTGCGATCCATCAGTCGCAAGCTGGTGCCCACGACGCTCGACCAGGTGGCGAACTGCGCCCGCGGCACTTCCTTCTTCACCCGGGGTACGTCTTTGTCCGACACGTCCAGGAACACGAAGGGCACGGTGCGGAGGCGCGGCTCTGCCGCGAGCCAGCCGGCGGTGGCGCGACCGTGGGACGGCGACTCGCGCGAGTCCACCAGCACCAGATCGAAGCGTCGTCCTTCCAGCTGCGAACGGCACTCGGGATAACGCGGCTCGACGTGCTCGAGCTGGTGACCCGCCGCGGCGAGCTCCGCGAGCGCCGTCGTTCCGTCCTCGGTCATGCTGAGCAGCAGGATGCTGGCCATGGGTCCCCGCCCCCAAGGTAACGAGACACGCCACGCGCTGTCGAGGGACAGCAGTTGCCCCCTGCCCTCCGGAGTGGGATCCTACGCCCATGGCGGTTCGGGTTCGGTGGGCGCGGGTCTTCTTCGCCTCGCTGATCGCGCTGGGAGTGGCGTGCTCGGCGAGCGGCAACGCGACGGACGGCAGCGGTGGCAGCGGCAATGTCGGCAACGTCGGCGGTGGCGCTGGCAGCGCCGTGGGGGGCCAAGGCGGTAGCTCGGCCACCGGCGGCGGCGGTGCGTCCGGTGGCGGCGGCCAGCAACCGGACTCGAGCGCCGGCAGCGGCGGCGTCGCTACCAACGACATCTGCGGCAACGGCCAGGACGACGACGGCAACGGCCTCGCGGACGAAGGCTGCAGCTGCAATCAAGGCACCACCCAGGCGTGTTGGACGGGCCCCGCGGAGCGACGCAACAAGGGCGCGTGCAAAGACGGCCAGCAAGCCTGTGAGGCCTTCGGCGAGTTCTACAGCTGGGGCCAGTGCGTCGGTGAGGTGCTGCCCAGCCCCGAGGTACCCGGCAACGGCATCGACGAAGACTGCGACGGCGAGGATCCGGGTGGTCCGTGCGTGCCGACGGCGACCTTCGAGGATTGCTTCAGCGGCAAGGACGACGACTGCAACGGACTGCAGGGCTGTCAGGATCCGCAGTGCGCCAGCGTGTGCAACTGCGCCACGACGGAAGACTGCGGGGACGGCAAGGACAACGACTGCGACCAGCAGGTGGATTGCAAGGATGCGGACTGCGTGAACGCCACCGCGTGCAAACCCGTCAGCGGCTGCACGCCGCAGTTCCCATTCTTCCTCGAGATCCTGTGCGGCGACAACGTCGACAACGACTGTGACGGCAAGGTCGACTGCGACGATCCGGACTGTATCTCCCCGGGAAACTGCGGCTGTGCCAGCAGCGAAACCGCCTGCAACGACGGCAAAGACGAGGACTGCGACAAGTCCACGGACTGCGCCGATCGCGACTGCCAGCAGTGCACCCCTGGCTCCGAGCGCTGGTGCGACGACCCGCAGTACTGCCACTGGGGCAAGCAGAAGTGCACCTCCGCCGGCAAATGGGGAGACTGCGTGGAGAGCACCACCACCCCGCCGGGCTGCTCGGGCTCCCTGTACAGTGCAACTTGCTGCGTGAACGCCGGGCAATGCTGTCAGAACTATCCGAAGGACGACTCTTCCATCGGAAAGTGCGACAACATCGTCCAGTGCAAGTGACGTCCTCCCTCACCGAGTCCGTTCACGCCTGGCGTGCGCGCGGGCGTTTCCTCACCATCGCGGGCCGCTCGCTGTTCGTGGTGGACGCGGGACCGCGCCACGCGCCGCCGGTGCTCTTGCTACACGGCTTTCCGTCCAGCTCCCACGACTTCCACCAGATCGTGCCTGCGCTCGAGCGCGATCATCGCGTGATCGCCTTCGACCTACCCGGCTTCGGCTTGAGCGACAAACCCACGGAGTACAGCTACTCCTTGGTGGAGCAGGCGGAGATCACCACGCTGTTGCTGCGTCACCTCGCCATCCACACCACGCAGATCGTCGCCCACGACATGGGCACCAGCGTGGCGAGCGAGCTCCTGGCCCTGCGCGAGCGCGGCCTCCTGCCCTTCGAGGTGGACGCCGTGGTGCTGATGAACGGCAGCGTGCACATCGAGCTCGCCCAGCTCACCCCTTCGCAAAAGCTCCTGCGCTCGCGCTTCGCGTCCACCTTCGTGAAGCTCTCGTCGCGCAAGCTGTTCGGCGCTCAAATCCACCGCATCGTGAGCCGCTCCTTGCCGGAGTCCGCGCTCGACGACATGTGGTGCCTGATGAATCACAAGGACGGCCTCGCGCGCTTGCCCCAGACCATCTCCTACGTCGCCGAGCGCACGCGCTTCTGGCACCGCTGGGTCGGCGCCCTCACCCGGCTGGACGTCCCCGCTCTGGTGCTGTGGGGCCCCGAAGACACGGTCGCCGTGATGGCCATCGGCGAGCGCCTCGCGAGCGAAATCCCCGGAGCCCGCCTCGAGCGCCTCGAGGGCCTCGGCCACTACCCACAGCTCGAGGATCCGGAGCGAGTGGGGAGCGTCTTGAGCGAGTTTTTGCGCACCGCCCGGCCCCGCCAGCCCATGCCCAGCCAGCCCGCGCTCTTGCGCTGACCGGGCCCTTTCCGCGCTGAACCAACATCATTCTCTTGAATGTCGGTCCGCCGCGGAACCTCCCGCCCCGCCAGGGCGGCACTGCACAGCCGTTCGCCCCCCTCGCCGGAGCTTGACGACCCCCCGGCCATCTGACAGAAAGCGCCTCCCCCCGGCCTTCGCTCGGCCCCGCCAAAGATGCTCTTCGGTGGGCGCTGCCGGGAAGCGCGGGAGGCTCGCCTCCCCCCAAACGGAGTGGTCTCAAATGCCCAAGATGAAAACCAATCGAGCCGCTGCCAAGCGGTTCAAGCTCACCGGCACCGGTCGCGTGCGCCGCCCCAAGGGTGGCAACCAGCACTGCATGATCGGCAAGAGCCGCAAGCGTCGCCGCCGCCTGCGTGACAACGACATGGTCGCTCCCGAGTTCGAGAAGCGCATCAAGATCATGCTGCCTTACGGCTGATCGAAGGAGCACACCAAGATGTCCCGCGTAAAACGAGGCCAGCAGGCACACCGTCGTCACAAGCGCGTCCTGAAGCAGACCGAAGGCTTCTGGGGCGGTCGCAAGAATCGCTATCGCCAAGCCATCCGCGTTCTGTGGAAGAGCTGGCAGTACGCCTACGTCGGTCGCAAGCTCAAGAAGCGCGACTTCCGTCGGCTGTGGATCGTGCGCATCAACGCCGCTTGTCGGCAGAACGGCACCACCTACTCGCGGCTCATGGGCGCTCTCAAGAAGAGCGGCGTCGATCTGGATCGCAAGGTGCTCGCCGACATGGCCGTGAACGACATGGCGGCCTTCAAGCAGCTCACCGAGCTCGCTCTGTCCGTCAAGTAACCCGGCGTCGTGTCGGACCCCGCGCAGGAGATCCAGGCAGGGCTCGCTCGCCTCGGGGATCGCTTCAAGGAAGCGTTCGCCGCGGCAACGAGCGAGCCCGAGCTGCGCAACGCCAAGGCGGAGCTCCTCGGCAAGAAGGGGGAGCTCACGGCGATCTTGCGCCAGATGGGCAAGGTCCCGGGGGACCAGAAGCGGGCGATTGGCGAGCAGGTCAACGCCGTCAAGCAAGAGGTGGAGGCCGCCTTCGAGGTCCGTCTCGGGGAGCTCAAGAAGGCGGAGCGCCAAGCGGATCTGAGCGCAGCGCCGCACGATCTCACGCTGCCCGGTCGCGTGCCGGTGAGCCGCGGGCATCTGCACCCGCTCACCCGCGTGAAGGACGAGATCCTCGACATCTTCCGTTCTCTCGGCTTCGAGGTGGCCTGGGGTCCCGAGGTCGAGCTCGAGACCAACAACTTCGAGAAGCTCGCGTTCCCACCGGACCACCCGGCGACGGACATGCAAGACAGCTTCTGGGTGGACGTGGCCGGCGGAAAGCCCGACGCCCGCGTGCTCCTGCGCACCCACACGAGCAACGTGCAGGTGCGCGAGATGAGCACGCGCAAGCCGCCCATGGCGGTGGTGAGCGGCGGCGCGGTGTATCGCCGGGACGACGACGTCACCCACTCGCCGATGTTCCATCAGATCGAAGGCTTCCTGGTCGCGGAGAAGGTGAGCTTCGCGGAGCTGAAGGGCGTGCTCACGGCCTTCGCGGAGCGGCTCTACGGCGAGGGCACGCCGGTACGCTTCCGCCCGAGCTACTTCCCCTTCGTAGAGCCCGGCGCCGAGCTCGACATCGGCTGCGTGTTCTGCAACCCGGACGACGGCTCGCGCGCCACTTGCCGCGTGTGCAAGAGCACCGGCTGGCTCGAGATCCTCGGCTGCGGCATGGTGCACCCGGAGGTCTTCGAGCACTGCGGCATCGACTCGGAGAAGTACACCGGCTTCGCCTTCGGCCTGGGCGTGGAGCGCGTCGCAATGCTCCGCTACGGCATCCCGGACATCCGCCTGTTCTTCGAGAACGACCCGCGGTTTCTCGGGCAGTTCTGATGGGGCGCGGCCGTTTCCGCGCCGCGCCAACAAAACAAGAACGCCGGAGCAGCCTCTTACGCGTCATCGTCCAGCGCGCTTCCGAGCCTCTCCAGCAGTCTCTCGGAGGCAGCCGACTCGATGGCTGGAGCCGCTCCGAGCTTCCGCCTCAGGGCAGTGACCATGCCGGCGAATTCTCCCCCGAAACGCTCGCAATGATCGCACCCCTGGAGGTGCGCGTCGATCTGCCGCTTCTCTGCCGCGGAGACATCGCCATCGACGTAGTCGGACAGCCGCGCCAGCACTTCGCTGCACGATAGCCCCGCAACGACTCTCTCACTGGGCATCGTCGAGCTCCTTCCTCATCGCCGCCGCGAAGCCGAGACGCGCTCGGTGCAGACGACTCTTCATGGCCGCGCGGGAAATGCCGAGCACCTCGGCGGCCTCGTCACCGCTCAATCCCTCCACGTCCCGGAGCAGTAAGATCTCTCGCTCCTCGCTGCGCAGCGTGTCGAGCCCTCGTTCGAGCGCATCTCGCCGCTCGAGGGCCGCCATCAACGCCTCGGGCGTTTCGCTGCCCCAGCCGGCGCGCTCGCCGAGACGTGCCAGCGGCTCCGGCTCGAGGAGCTCTTCGCGCGCCTTCTGACGCGCCCGCATCCCCGCGTTGCGGGCGATGGTGAAGAGCCAGGCTCGAACCGACGCGCGGCCCGCGTATGTTCCGGCAGACTTCCACACGGAGACGAACGCGCGCTGCAGCGCATCTTCGGCGTCGGCTTCGCTGTCGAAGGCGGCGCGGAGATAGCGCAAGAGCGCGGCCTGGTGGCGCACGACGAGACGGGTGAAGCTGTCGCGATCACCCGCCGCGACACGCGCCACTAGCTCTGCATCGCCGACTTCTGCTCCTTGCTGCACGTGGAGAACCCGAACACAGTGTACAGCGGACAGCTTCCGATGAGCCCGGTAGCCAGAGGCACCAGGCCGACGAGGCCCCAGAGCGTGTGCGGGCCCACGAACACCAGGCTCAAGAGCACCAAGCCGAGGACCACCCGGACGACGCGCTCGATGTTGTGCTCGTTCTGAGGAAGGATCTTGGACGACATGACGGACTCCTTTCTCCCCACGCCAACGGGGAGATGCCCGGTAGAGTCCGGCTCGGCAGAAAAGGATTCAGGGCTGTAGCCGGACCACCTGGTCGGCGAGCGCCATCACCTCCGGCCGGTGGGTCACCACCACCAGGGTGCGACGCCCCTTGAGGCCTTCGATGGCCGCGAGCACCTTCTCGCCCGCCTCCCGATCGAGCCCCGCCGTGGGCTCGTCCAAGAGCAGCACTGGCAACCCAGTTGCCAGTGCGCGGGCCAGGGACAGCTGCCGCGACTCCCCGCCCGACAGGGGCCGCGCACCAGGGCCCACCCTTTCGTCAGCGAGCTCCAGCAGCCGCTGTGCGCCAATCTGTTCGAGCGCGGCGCGACTGCTCTCGGCGTCCCCACCGCACAGGGCCGCGTTGTCGAGCACCGTCCCGGTCACCAACGGCGCCTCTTGAGGGACCCAAGCGAAGGGACGATGGCCCGGACCCACGGCCGCGTGGGTGAGGTCTTGACCGCCGAGCTTCAGCTGTCCAACGGCAGGCTCGAGGCCCAAGAGGGTCCGCAGCAACGTGGTCTTTCCGCTGCCCGTGGGCCCCACGATGCACACCATCTGCCCCGCCGAGATTGCGAAACTCGTGCGCGGTCCACGCCCGGCGGCGCCGAGGTCGCGCGCTTCGATGGGGGCCTGGGACTCGAAACGAACGGCTTTCGACGCACCGCGCTCCGTCTTGCGTGCCAGCGCGTCCAGCGCCTCCAGCGCCACCGAACCGCGCACCAACCAGCTCTTCGCGTCCCCCAGGTCCCGCAGCGGGCGATAAGCCATGAAGAACACTGCCGCGAAGGCGATCAACGTCCCATCTCCCAACGGTAGCTCCAGGGCTCGCGCCACCGCGATGGCACCGACGAGCGCCAACGCGCCGAGCACTTCATTGCCTCCTGACAAAGCGGCGCGTAGCGCTTCCACTCGAGCCTCGGCGCTGCGCGCAGAAAGCCCGGCCTGTCGCAGGGACTCCTCCACGCGCTGCCCCGCACCGTAGCTGCGAAACAGGTCCAGGTTCTTCACCAGCTCGTCCACCCCGGTGTGGAGGTCCTCCACCAGCTCCTGGGCACGGGTGTGGGAGCGTCGCCAGCGGCGGCGTAGAGCCGAGGTCGCCAGGGCGAAGGGCAGCAAGAGCACGACACCACCAAGTGCGAGGCGGGGTGACACGAAGATCAGGGCTAGGGCCAGTGGCACGAGCTGGCCCACGGACCGAATCGCGGCGATGACGCCGTGCACAACTGCACCTTCGATTTCACGAACGCGAACCGCGACGGTCGCAAGTACCCGAGGCGCCGCACTTTCCGCCCCGCTCCCAAGGAGCCGCCGTACCACCCCTTGACGCACTGAAAGCCCGACCCCTCGCGCAGCGTTAGCTTCGGAAAATGCAAGGAAAACCCCCGCCCCGGCCTTGACGAGAGCTGCAGCGAGGCCGATATATGAAACCTCGCCCACCGTCCAACCGCCCACATCGGCCGTCCCCACCAGGGCCCGACCGATGAGGCCTGCGGCCAGTGCCAGTGCGCCATGGCCCAGGCCATATGCCGCCACCCCCAGCGAAAGGGCCGCCAAAGACCGGCGTCCCCCTGGAATTCGGCGGAGCACCCGAGCAGAGAACCGGGAGCCAAAGGGCGCGCGATTTTCTGCTCTTTGGATCCCAGGCCCCTCCTGGAGCGTAGATCCGTCAAATGGCACGCGGCTTTCATCTGCCACCCATCGATCGGCCGGTGCGTCACGTACGAGGAGCGTCATCCCACACACAGTAGCGAGGACCCGATGAGCGCGAACAACCTTTCGAGCCGAAGCACCAGAACTCGGCGCGGGTCCTCCCGAAGCTCCCGTAGCGGCATGGACATTGCAGCCAAAAACTCCACGGAATCAAAAAAGAAACGTATCACCCCCGCCCGCAAACCCGCCCGGTCGTCCAAGCGAGTCGCTCGAACTGCGTCCAAGGCCGACCGAGCTCACGCCCCCCGCACCCGCCACCGGGGAATTGAAGAGCCCGAAACACGGTTGACCCCTGCTGGACGCAAGCGTCCGGCGACCGACCCCCCGCCGCCCAACCGAGATCCCATGGCCCAGAAGAATGCCCAGACCGCCCAGGACCTGCTCGACGACGCCGACGAGCAGACCGCAGTGCGCACCCGCCCCGCACTGATCGGCCCGAGCACCACGCCCGAGTCGGTCATCCGCTCGGCCTCCGCGCCCAGCAACGAAACCCGCCCCAACGAGAGCGCCGACACCACCAACGACTCCATGCTCTCGCGCTACTTCCGCGACATGGCCACCCATCAGGTGATGGGCCCAGACGAAGAGCTCGCTGCAGCTCAGGAAGTGGAGCGCGCCGAGGTGGAGCACTGGGTCGCGCTGCTGTCGTACCAGCCGTGCGCCCAGCTGGTGATCGATCAGCTGGATCAAGACATCCTCACCACCAGCGAAGACGACCGCCCTGAAGCCGGGCAGCGCGAAGAGCTGCGCAAGATGCTGAAGGTGTACAAGAAGCAGCGCTCCAAGCTGCTGGCTCAGCAAACGCGCAAGTGGGAAGAGTTGTGCGCCGCACTGGCCCGTGAGGTGCGCCTGCCCGACTCGGATCGCATCTGGATGGCAAATGCCAATCGCGTCGCACGTGAAGCGATCAATCCGCCCACGGACGAGAGCGACCGCAGCGTCGTTCCCGAGACGCCGGCCTACAAGCGCTTCATCCAGCGCGTGAAGGCGACGGACCGCCGCCAGCGCGAAGCGAAGAACCGCTTCGTGAAGGCGAACCTGCGCCTGGTGGTGAGCATCGCCCGCCGCTACAACCGCGGTCGGCTTCCGCTCATCGATCTGATCCAGGAAGGCAACATCGGTTTGATGAAGGCCGTGGAGCGCTTCGACCACACTCGTGGTTATCGCTTCAGCACCTACGCCTCGTGGTGGATCCGTCACGCCATCAGCCGCGCCCTCGCGGACAAGGGTCGCGCGGTGCGCATTCCCGTGCACATGCTCGACACCTACAACCGCGTGTCCCGCGCCACTCAGACCATCATCGCCCGCACCGGGCGAGAGCCCACCTTGGACGAGCTGGAGAAGGAAACCGGCGTGCCCAAGGAGAAGCTCGACAAGGTCAAGGACCTCTATGCCGACACGCCGTTCTCCCTCGATCGCCCGGTGGGAGACGAGGACGGACGACGCTTCATCGACTTCCTGGTGGAGGAGAACGACCTCTCGCCGTTCGACTCGCTGGCGAACTCGAAGTGGGCGGAAGAGGTCCAGCGCCTGCTCAGCACCCTCACCCCCATTGAATCGCGCATCATCCGGTGGCGCTTCGGCCTCGACAACGAGGACGAGCTCACGCTCAAGGAGATCGGCGACAAGTACAACCTGTCCCGAGAGCGGATCCGCCAGCTGCAGGAGCAGGCCATCGGCAAGATCCGCAAGCAGATGCGCGACTTCTGACGAGCGCGCGAGCAGGCAGCGAAGGGCCGGCCCTCACGGAGGTCGGCCCTTCGTGTTTTGTCCTGCACATCAAAGGGCCTCTTGCCGTCCGCCCTTGGGCCTCGCAGGCTAGGACCCGTGACTGCCTGCCCGTACTGCGGAGAGCCCGTGGACACCTATCCGGACCCCGGAGGCGGGGGCGACCAAGAATACGTGGAGGACTGCGCCGTTTGCTGCCGACCCATCCGGTTCGTCGTGCACTACGACGAAGCCGAGGGGGACTATCGCGTCCACGCACAGCGCGAGGGTTAGCGCTTCGTCGGAAAATTTCTCGGTGGCTTTTGTTGGTCCGGCGCGCGCCCGTCGCGCCCCTCGCAACACGGCCCTCGGTGCGTCAAATCCCGATGGAGTTCTGAACGGTTAGATGCGCGGCACGGTTGTGCTTTACATTTGTCCCGATTGACCTCATAACGGCGCGCGAAATCTGACTGGGCCTCTCGTTTCTGCGCGCACTTTCCCGGGATCATGCAGGGGGGAAGTCGTGCCGGCTCGTCACGAACCGCGCACACTCACGGGATCTCGGGAACCGCGCATGCAGCAGCGGGCCGGATCGATTTTCTCTCCGAAGCCGTGACTCTGCCCTCTTCCTCCACGCCAAACGCTCGAGTGAATCCGAGCGTGGCCCGTGCTCCATCTTCGGACTTGCCCGCGACCAGTCTGGTCTGGTCGATGTGTAAGGTTCCGGCACACGATTTGGGCGCTCTCTGTTGTCGCCAAACGGGGCACGAACGTGGTAGCCGGGGGGCGCCCTGAGCCGCTCCGAGCCCGCCACGACGCGGGTCTCCCAAGCGGCGGGTACCTAGCCTCGATGACCAAAGCCATGGAACGACCAACCCACGACGGAGCCGCAAGCGCGGCGCCACAGCCAGAGCCGGGTTTCGAGCGATGAAGCTGTTCGTTTTTCCGCGATGGGCCAACAAGACCCGGCAGATCGCCGGCGTCGTCATGAGCATCGCGCCGCTCTACGTGATCGGCCTCGTTTGGTACGGGTTCTCGCCCAAGACCACCGACGTCGGTTACGAGCCGAAGCAACCCGTTCCGTACAGTCACGCACTGCACGCGGGCCAGCTCGCCATCGATTGCCGCTATTGCCACAACACCGTGGACAAGGCGGCGATGGCGGCGATCCCCGCTACCGAGACGTGCATGAACTGTCACCAACGGGTGCGCGCGAAGAGCCCCAAGCTGGAGCTCGTGCGCCAGAGCTACGCGACCGGCGAGCCCATCCCCTGGGTGAAGGTGCACGACCTACCGGACTACGTGTACTTCAATCACAGCGCCCACGTGACCCGCGGCATCGGTTGCGTCAGTTGCCACGGTCGCATCGACCGCATGGAAGAGGTCTACCAGCACGAGACGCTCAGCATGGGCTGGTGTCTCGACTGCCATCGCGCTCCGGAGCAGAACCTGCGGCCGCCCGAGGAAGTCACGAACATGGACTGGAAGCCGCCGGGTGATCCCATCGAGTACGGCAAACGTCTGCGCGAGCAGAACAACATCAACCCCCCCACGGATTGCTCGACATGTCATCGCTGAAGCAGGGTCAGAAGCCGACCTACTGGCGCAGCCTGGCGGAGCTGGAAGACACGCCGGAGTTCCGCGAATACGTGGAGCGCGAGTTCGCAACCCCTCTCGAAGAGTTGCCGCCCGGCTCTCCTGGCCGACGTCGATTCTTACAGATCATGGGCGCCTCCTTGGCGCTGGCCGGTGCCACCGGCTGCCGCTGGCAGGAAGACAAGCTCATGCCCCTCTCGCGGCGCCCTGAAGGCCGCATCCCGGGGGAGCCGGAACGCTACGCCACCGCGACGGAGCTCGCTGGCGTCGCTGTCGGCATCGTTGCAACGTCGTACGAGGGTCGCCCCATCAAGCTGGAAGGCAATCCGGCGCACCCGGCGAACAAGGGTGCACTGGGCGTGCTGCAGCAAACTCAGGTGCTCGGGGTGTACGACCCTGATCGCAGCCGCCATCCGATGCAGAAGAACCAGGCCAAGACCTGGGCGGACTTCGAGAACTTCGCCAAAGCGCAGTTCGCTGCGCTGAAGAGCAAGCAGGGTGCGGGGCTACGCATCCTTTCCGAGGCGTCCTCTTCGCCCAGCGTGGCAGCGTTGCGGGAAGAGCTGACGCAAGCCTTCCCGCAAGCCAAGTGGGTGGAGTGGGAAGCGGCGTTGGCCGAAGGCTCCCGCGGCGGAACGGCCCTGGCGTTCGGCAAGCCGCACCGCGTGCTGTACGACTTCGGTCGGGCGGACGTGGTGGTCGCTCTCGACGCCGACTTCATCGACGAGGTGTATCCCAACGGCTTGGTGAACGCGCGCGGCTTGATGGGCCGTCGTGACCCGGACGGGCACATGAACCGCATCTATGCGGTGGAGAGCACGTTCACGCAGGTCGGCAGCATCGCCGATCACCGGCTGCCGCTGCGCTCCGAGCTGGTGAAGGCCTTCGCGGCGGCCCTGGACGCCGCGGTGACGCAGGCCGCGGGCGGCAGCGGTGCCCAGTCCGCGCCCAAGGCGGCTTTCTTGGCCGACGCCAAGGTCAGCAAGTTCCTGCAAGTCCTCGCCAAGGACCTCGCAGGCGCCAAGGGCAAGAGCGTCGTGGTCGCGGGCGAGCATCAGCCCCCCGAGGTCCACGCCATCGTGGCTCACATCAACTCCGTGCTCGGCAACGCCGGCGCCACCGTGCTGTACGTGGAGGACCAGGGTGAGGCCCAGAGCCGCGTGGACCAGCTCAAGGCGCTGGTCGGGGAGCTGAACGGCGGCCAGGTGGACACGCTGCTGATCCTCGGCGGCAACCCGGTCTACGACGCCCCCGCGGATCTCGGTTTCGCCTCTGCCCTCGGCAAGGCCAAGACGAGCATCCACCTGAGCCTCTATCCAGACGAGACCTCGCGGATGGTCGAGTGGCACCTGCCGCGGGCCCACTGGCTGGAGAGCTGGGGGGACGTGACGGCACCGGACGGAACCGTGTCGATCGCACAGCCGCTCATCGAGCCGCTGTTCGGTGGCCGCTCGGTCATCGAGGTGCTCGCGCTGGTGACCGGCAGCGAGCGACAGAAGGGTGTCGACATCGTCAAGAACACCCACAAGTCGACCCTCGGAGATCCCCGCGCATGGCGCAAAGCCGTGCACGACGGGGTAGTGGCCGGTCCGCCCGTCGCCGTCGCGAATCCGGAGTTGAAGGAAATCGCTCCCGTGGCCCTGAGCGACCGCGAGCAGGGCGGCCTGGAAGTGGGCAACGGGCAGCTCGAAATCCTGTTCGCGGCGGACGCCAAGCTGTTCGATGGCCGCTTCTCGAACCTGGCCTGGATGCAAGAGGCGCCGGAGACGTTCACCAAGCTCAGCTGGGGCAACGCGGCGGTCTTCGCCGTCAGCACCGCGAAGGCGCTGGGCATCACCGATGGTCAGCACGTCACCCTCACCTTCGGCGGCAAGAGCATCACGCTCCCGGCGATGTTGATGCCGGGACAGGCGCCCGGCTCGGTGCGCGTCACGCTGGGCTATGGTCGCAAGGCGGCCGGCACCGTGGGCGGCGACGACAAGGCGGGCGTGGAGCCCGTTGGCGCCGACACCTATCAACTCCGCACCACGGCAGCGCTGCACTTCGGCGGCGGCCTGGACGTGAAGGCGACGGCAACGCTGGAGCGCCTGCCCACCACCCAAGACGTGTGGGCCATCGACCAGATCGGTCGGGAGGGCGCGGACTCGCGTCTCGGCATGCTGGTGCGTGAAGCGCGCCTCGAGGAGTACGAGAAGGAGCCCACCTTCGCCAAGCATGCGGTGCACCACCCCCCGCTGCTCAATCTGTGGCAGGGCCCCGTGTCCTACGAAGGGCACAAGTGGGGGATGAGCATCGACTTGTCCCGCTGCATGGGGTGCAGCGCGTGCATCACCGCCTGCCAGGCGGAGAACAACATCGCCACGGTAGGTAAAGAGAACGTGGTCAAGGGTCGCGAGATGCTCTGGCTGCGGGTGGACCGCTATTACCGCGGCACGCCGGAAGAGGCGGAGATCGCCTGGCAGCCTCTGCCCTGCATGCAGTGCGAGAACGCCCCCTGCGAGCAGGTGTGCCCCGTCGGCGCGACCATGCACTCCCACGAAGGCCTCAACGACATGGTCTACAACCGCTGCATCGGCACGCGGTACTGCGCCAACAACTGCCCCTACAAGGTCCGGCGCTTCAACTACTTCAACTACCACCTGGACAAGCAGGCTGCGACGCCGTTCCAGGGATTCCAGGATGACCGCGCCCGGGTCAAGGGGATGGTCTACAACCCGGACGTCAGCCTGCGCGCTCGCGGTGTGATGGAGAAGTGCACGTTCTGCGTGCAGCGCATCCAGAACACCAAGATCAAGGCCAAGAACGCCAAGCAACCCATCGAAGACGGCACCATCCAGACGGCGTGTCAGCAGACGTGCCCCACGGAAGCCATCGTGTTCGGTGACCTGAACGACAAGGGCAGCAAGGTTGCCCAACTCCAGAACGGACCGCGTTCCTACGGTCTGCTCGAGGAGCTGAACAACCGCCCCCGCGTCCGCTATCTGGCTCGCGTCAAGAACCCCAACCCGGAGCTCAGCTGAGTCATGGCCGTCGTCAGCGACGTCAACCCGTTCACGAGCCCGCCCAAGGGCGACAACGACTTCGCTCGTGTCACGGACAACGTCTCGCGCATCGCGGAGGTCCCCAAGCCTCCCCGCGCTTGGTACATCGCCTTCGCGATCTCGACCTCGATGCTGGCGATGTTCGGCATCAGCATCGGCTACCTGGTTTGGACCGGGGTTGGCATCTGGGGAAACATGAACCCCGTCTTCTGGGGTTTCCCGATCGTCAACTTCGTCTTCTGGGTCGGTATCGGTCACGCCGGAACGCTGATCAGCGCCATTCTCTACCTGCTCCGGCAGACCTGGCGCACGGCGATCAACCGCTTCGCGGAAGCGATGACCATCTTCGCGGTGATCTGCGCCGGCATCTTCCCCGGCATCCACGTCGGTCGCCCCTGGCTGCCCTACTGGATGTTCCCGATCCCCAACCAGATGCAGATGTGGCCGCAGTTCCGTAGCCCGCTGGAGTGGGACGTGTTCGCGGTCGGCACCTACGCGACGGTGTCACTGCTGTTCTGGTACATGGGCATGATTCCCGATCTGGCCACCTTCCGGGATCGCTCCACCTCCCCGATCCGCCGCGTGATCTACGGGCTCTTGAGCATGGGGTGGCGCGGCTCCAGCCGCCAGTGGCACCGCTACGAGCGGGCCTACTTGATCCTGGCAGCCTTGGCCACGCCGCTGGTGCTCAGCGTGCACAGCGTCGTGTCCTTCGACTTCGCGACCGCGCAGCTCCCGGGCTGGCACACGACCATCTTCCCGCCCTACTTCGTCGCCGGCGCCATCTTCGGCGGCTTCGCGATGGTGGTCACCTTGGCGGTGCCCGCGCGGCAGTTCTTCGGGCTCAAGCGCGTCATCTCCATCAAGCACCTCGAGCTGATGAACAAGATCATCCTCGCGACGGGCACGATGGTCGGATACGCCTACGGCATCGAGTTCTTCATCGCCTGGTACGGCGGCGGCGAGTACGAAGGCTTCGCGTTCATCAACCGCACCATGGGGAACTACTCCTGGGCGTATTGGACGATGGTTACCTGCAACGTCATCACGCCGCAGATCCATTGGTTCAAGAAGGCGCGCACGAACGTGTGGGTCACGCTCGCGGTCGGCGTCATCGTGAACGTGGGCATGTGGTTCGAGCGCTTCGTGATCGTGGTGTCGTCCCTGGCCCGCGACTACCTCCCCTCGAGCTGGGGGTACTTCGTCCCCAGCGCCTGGGACTTCGCGACCTTGGCCGGTAGCTTCGGCCTGTTCTTCACCTTGTTCCTGCTCTTCTGCCGCTACCTCCCGATGGTGGCCATGGCGGAGGTCAAAGCAGCCATCCCGGCGGCGCACGCCCACGGGGACGAGCACTGAGCGCGGGGAAAGCCATGAGTGACGAAAGCAAGCACTCGAAGAAGAGCGACGACGTCGGCACCGATGCGCCGCTTTACGGACTGGTGGCGGAGTACAAAACGCCCCACGCCCTGAAGGAAGCCGCCAAGAAGGTACGCGACGCGGGCTTCGAGAAGTGGGACACGTACACGCCGTTCCCGGTCCACGGCATCGACGGTGCCATGGGCATCAAGATGACGATCCTGCCTTGGATCGTCCTCGGTGCCGGCCTCACCGGTCTGACTCTGGCGATCTGGCTCCAGTGGTGGACGAACGCCCACGACTATCCGTTCCTGATCAGTGGCAAGCCCTTCTGGAGCATCCCGGCGAACGTTCCCATCATGTTCGAGCTCACGGTGCTGCTCAGTGCCTTCGCGGCGCTTTTCGGCATGCTGGCACTGAACAACCTCCCGATGCCGGCCCACCCGCTGGATCTCAAGGAGCGGTTCGCGAAGGTCACGGACGATCGCTTCTTCTTGGTGGTTCAGGCCGCGGACACTCGATTCGACGACGTCGAGACTCGCGAGCTGCTCGAGGAAACGCATCCAGCGGTGCTGGACGAGGTGCTGGAAGACCGCGTCACCCCCAGCAAGCTGCCGAAC
Organism: Polyangiaceae bacterium; assembly: GCA_020633235.1. NCBI lineage: Bacteria > Pseudomonadati > Myxococcota > Polyangiales > Polyangiaceae > Polyangiaceae bacterium. The sequence goes on from JACKEA010000009.1 coordinate 157,916, forward strand.
GGGTTGGTCTACGGCCTGTTGATCCTCGCGGTCGCGGCGTTTCTCCCCTTTGCGTTCATCGCCAAGGCTCGGGCCAGCCGCAGCGACAAGCCGCGTGTTCACGCCATTGGCGACATGGACTGGCAGCTCAAGTTCAAAGCGCAGCGTGAAAACCCCGTCTTCCCGGACGAGCGCGCCTCTCGCTTGCCACCGCCGGAAACCGTTGCCGTGGGCATGTTGGAGGAAGACGACCACCTGTATCGCGGCAAGGTGAATGGCGCCTGGGCGCGCACCTTCCCGCCCTCGATCCAGGCGACCCCGGAGAACATGGAGCGGGGCAAAGAGCGCTTCGGCATCTACTGCGCTCCCTGTCACGGTCACGGTGGCAACGGAGATGGCACGGTAGCCAAGCGCGCCACCGAGCTCGCGGAAGGCACCTGGATTCCGCCGACAAACTTCCACCAGCAGTACCTGGAGGTGATGCCGGTGGGGCAGATCTTCAACACCATCACCCACGGCGTCCGCAACATGCCTCCCTATGGCCACATGGTCCCGCCGGAGGATCGCTGGAAGATCGTGATGTACCTGAGAGCCCTGCAGAAGAGCCGTGATGCTTCCGTGTCCGACGTACCCGCGGCGGAACGCGGCTCCCTGAAGTGAGGACGACTTCGATGGCAAGCGACGACAAGAAGCCCAAGAAGGGCGACGAGCCGAAGAAGAAGAAGCCGGCGCAGCCCGAAGACGACTTCGGAGACAACATCAAGCTCGGTGATGCCGCCGACAAGATCTTCAAGATCGGCGGCGGCGTCGGAGCCGTGTCCTTGTTGGTGTGCCTGGGCCTCGGGTTCACTGGAGACACCAAGCGGTTCTTGTTCTCCTATCTCACCGCGTACATGTGGGTCCTGAGCCTGGGGCTCGGTGCTCTGTGGTGGGTGATCCTGCAGCACCTGGTCAACGCCAAGTGGAGCATTGTCATCCGCCGCGTGGGCGAGCTCCTGGCTCAGAACGTGGTGGTGCTGCTGCTCCTCGCGCTCCCGATCGTCATCCCCATGGCGATGGGGAACGACAGCCTGTACATCTGGGTGAATCACGAGAAGGTGCACGCAGACCACCTGCTCCACCACAAGGCGCCGTACCTGAACGTCGGGTTCTTCATGGCCCGCTGCGCCGTCTACTTCGGCTTCTGGTTCTTGCTCAGCCGCTTCATGCTGAAGAGCAGCCTGGAGCAGGACAAGACCGGCAAGCCGGAGCTCGTAGGGCGTATGCAGGCCGTCAGTGCGCCCAGCATGATCCTGTTCGCGCTGACGTTGACCTTCGCGGCGTTCGACTTCCTGATGTCGCTCGAGCCCACGTGGTTCTCCACCATCTTCGGCGTCTACTACTTCGCCGGAGCCGTGGTGTCCTTCCACTCGCTGTTGGCGCTGGTGCTGATGTGGCTCCAGAAGCGGGGTCGGCTCACGCGCAGCGTGACAGTGGAGCACTACCACGACGTGGGAAAGATGATGTTCGCCTTCACGATCTTCTGGGCGTACATCGCGTTCTCCCAGTTCATGCTGATCTGGTACGGCAACATCCCGGAAGAAACGTTCTGGTTCAAGATGCGCTTCGCCGGCGAATGGAAGTACGTGTCGACGGCGCTCTTGCTGGGCAACTTCGTGCTGCCGTTCTTCGGGCTTCTGTCCCGCCACATCAAGCGCAACAAGAAGACGCTGGGCTTCTGGGCGGTGTGGATCCTCCTGGTCCACTACATGGACATCTACTGGCTGGTGAAGCCCGCTCTGCATGAACCGACGATCCCGGTCGGAGACGCCCTGCTGGACGTCACCGCACTGGTCGGGGTGCTCGGGCTGTTCCTCGCCTCGGCGGCATTCCAAGCCAAGAAGGTCCGACTCGTCCCGGTCAAGGACCCGCGCCTCGCGAAGTCCCTGGCCTTCGAGAACTTCTGAGACACCCGGAGAGCATCCCGATGTCGACCGAATCCGACAACGTCAACGCAGGTGCCATCGGCACTCTGGTCGCGCTGCTTGCCCTGGCCGTGGCGGGCACCGCCCTGGCCCTTACCGCCTTGGTGCGCACGGACAGCAATGCTGAGGCAGAAGAAGGGCAGCCGCGTCCCTACGCCACTGACATTCAAGCGCAGGAGCAGGAGCTGACCGCTCCCGCCGCGTGGCTGGACAAAGAGAAGGGCCAAGTCAGCCTGCCCATCGACCAGGCCATGGGTGTGGTGGTCAAGAACCTCCAGGAAGATCCGCAAAGCGCAACGCCCGCGCCCCCTCCGCCGCCGGACGCAGGCGCTGACGCGGCGACGGAATCGGCCGACGGCGGGACGGAGGGCGACGGCGGTGCTATGGCTGAGGACGGCTCGGCGACGGGAACGGACGCCGAAGCGACCCCCGCCCCCGAAGCTCCAGAAGCTCCGAAGCCCGAAGCGCCCAGTCCCGGTGGCCCCGCCGGCAGCAACGCGCCCCCGGCACCGAAGTCCCCAGCACCGAAAGCGCCCACCCCCGAGCCGGGCGGTGCTGCCCCAGACCCTGCTCCGGAAACCCCTGCCCCCTGATGCACGCACGGATCCCGACGCTCCTCGCGGCTTCGCTCGCAGCCCTCTTGATCGCGGTCATCTCGATGCCCGCGCGCGCCGAGGGTGCTGCGGAGCCGCGAGTCACTCGCACGGAGCCGCTTCCCAAGCGCCTCGACGGTGTGCGTGTGGACGAGCATCTCGGAGATTCGATCCCGCTCGACCTCGGATTCGTCGACGAAGAGGGCAAGCCCGTGACGCTGCGGGACTACTTCGACGGCAAGGTCCCTGTCATCATCACGCTGAACTACTCGGACTGTCCGATGTTGTGCAGCCTCCAGCTGAGCGGGGTCGTGGACTCCATGAAGCAGGTCGACTGGTCGGCGGGCAAGGAGTATCGGCTCGTCACCGTCAGCATCAATCCCAAAGAGGGCCCGGAGCGGGCGCGCAAGACCAAAGCTCGCTACCTGCAACAGTACGGGCGCCCGGGGGCAGAAGACGGCTGGCACTTCCTCACTGGGTCGGCCAACAACGTCCATGCCCTCGCGAACGCGATCGGGTTTCGTTACTCGTACAACGAGAAGCGAGACGAATGGGTGCACCCCGCGGCAATCACCGTGACCGCCCCCAACGGGAAGATCGCCCGCTACTTGTACGGGATCGAGTACCACCCCAAGACGCTGCGCTTGTCTTTGGTGGAAGCTTCCGAAGGCAAGATCGGAACGACCATCGACAAGCTGGTTCTGTATTGTTTCCACTACGACGCCACCGAGGGGCGCTACGCTCCGGTGGCCCGCAACATCATGCGCCTCGGTGGCGCCATCGCCGTCGTGGTTCTCGGTGGTTTCCTGAGCCTTCTGTGGGCTCGTGAAGCCAAGAAGAAGAGGCTCAGTCTCCAGGGCTCGCACACATGATGATCAGTACTGTTTTGTCCCTCTTTTCGTGGCTAGAGCCCACGAAACCGGTGTTCCCCAAGTCCGACTCCTTCTGGATGCCGGCCGAAGGCTCGACCATGGCCGGGGAGACCGACTGGCTCTACTTCTTCCTCTACTGGGTGTCGGTCGTCGCCACCATCGGCGTCATCGCCGCCATGGTCTACATGGTCGTCCGCTTCCGCGTGAAGAAGCGGACGTCCAAGCAGCGGGTGGTCAACACTTCGGACCACAACACGACGCTGGAGATCACCTGGTCCGTCCTGCCGCTCTTCTTCCTCGTCGCGTTCTTCTTCTACGGCTTCCGCGACTACATGAAGCTGCGCACGCCCCCCAAGGGCGCCATGGAGGTGAACGTCCAAGGTCAGAAGTGGGCCTGGAGCTTCACTCACAAGAACGGATGCTCCGACAACGTGCTCCACGTTCCGGTCAAAAAGCCGGTACGGCTGGTGATCACCAGCGTCGACGTGCTGCACAGCGTCTGGATCCCAAACTTTCGCACCAAGATGGACGCGGTGCCTGGGCGCTACACGGACCTGTGGTTCGAGGCCACCAACACCGGCGAGTTCCCTCTGGAGTGCACCGAGTACTGCGGCGAGGGCCACTCCAACATGCTCAGCAAGGTCATCGTCGAAGACCAAGCAAGCTTCGACAAGTACTTGGACGACTGCACCAAGATCGAGGTCGGCCCCGAAGCAGGCCAGAAGCTCTACGAGAAGAAGGGCTGCACCGCCTGCCACTCGGTCGACGGCACCAAGAAGATCGGACCGAGCTTCAAGGGCATTTGGGGGAAAGAAGAGACGCTCACCTCGGGCACCGTCAAGGTGGACGAGAACTACATTCGTGAATCCATCCTCGAGCCCCACGCCAAGGTCGTGGCGGGGTTTGCACCGGTGATGCCCACCTTCGCCGGACAGCTCAAGGATGAGGAAATCACGAGCATCATCGAGTACATCAAGACTCTCAAGTAAAGGAACGGCGATGGCGTCCCCCAGTACGACTGCCGAGGCCCTCGCGCCCAGTCACCCCACCCAAGACGACAACTACCTGACGCACGAGAAGGGCGTCCTTTCCTGGATCTTCACGCTCGATCACAAGCGTATCGGCGTGATGTACCTGGTGGGGGTCATCACGTCCTTCCTGCTCGGGGGGTTCTTCGCCCTGGGTGTGCGCACCGAGCTCCTCACGCCCGGTCGCACCATCATGGACGCGCAGACCTACAATCAGTTCTTCACGCTGCACGGCGCGGTGATGGTGTTTCTCGTCATCATTCCCGGCATCCCCGCAGCGTTGGGCAACTTCGTGCTGCCCATACAGCTCGGTGCCAAGGACGTGGCGTTCCCGCGCTTGAACCTGATGAGCTTCCACCTGTGGGTGCTGGGCGCTCTGTTCCTGGTGCTCAGCATGGCCATCAGCGCCGCTGACACCGGGTGGACCTTCTACACGCCCTACTCCACGACCACGCAAACGGCGGTGATCCCGGCCACCTTCGGGGCGTTCATCCTCGGATTCAGCTCGATCTTCACGGGCCTGAACTTCATCGTCACCATCCACAAGCTGCGGCCGCCGGGGATGAGCTGGTTCCGCATGCCGCTGTTTCTGTGGGCACTGTACGCCACCGCGGTGATTCAGGTACTGGCCACGCCGGTGCTCGGCATCACGCTGCTCATGCTCATCATCGAGCGCGCCGTCGGCATCGGCATCTTCGACCCCGCCCTGGGTGGCGACCCAGTGCTGTTCCAGCACTTCTTCTGGTTCTACTCGCACCCCGCCGTCTACATCATGATCGTGCCTGCGTTCGGCGTGATCAGCGAGGTCATCTCGGCTTTCTCGCGCAAGCGTATCTTCGGCTACAGCTTCATTGCGCTGTCCAGCGTCGCCATTGCGGTCCTGGGCTTCTTGGTGTGGGGCCACCACATGTTCACTTCGGGACAGTCCCCGTTGGCGTCCACCATCTTCAGCGCCATCACGTTCTTGATCGCCATTCCCACGGCCATCAAGGTCTTCAACTGGCTGGCGACGATGTACAAAGGTGAGATCCACCTGGACACGCCGATGCTCTACGCTCTCGCGTTCCTGTGGGTGTTCACCATCGGCGGCGTCACTGGCGTGTTCCTCGCGGTCATGAGTGTGGACGTGCACCTGCACGACACCTACTTCGTCGTCGCGCACTTCCACTACGTGATGATGGGCGGCGCCATCACGGCCTTCTTTGGTGGGCTGCACTATTGGTGGCCGAAGATCACCGGGCGCATGTACAACGAGAAGCTCGGTCGCATTGGGGCAGGCTTGGTGTTCCTGGGTCTGAACGTCACGTTCTTCCCCCAGTTCATCCTCGGCACCCGCGGCATGCCGCGGCGGTATTACAACTACCTGCCGGAGTTCCAAGGCCTGCACCAGATCTCGACGATCGGCGCCTACATCTTGGGGTTCGGTTTCGTGATGACCGCGATCTACCTGCTCTCTTCTTTGAAGAAGAAGGCGGATGCGCCGGCCAATCCCTGGGGTGCGGCCACGCTGGAGTGGACCACCACCTCGCCGCCCCCCTACTACAACTTCCATCACACCCCGACCGTCACGAAGGGCCCCTACGACATGGAGGACCTCGTGTACGACGAGAAGATCAACGGCTACGTGAAGCTACAGGAGGGCGACGCGGCTTGATGCCGCTTCCCCAATAACCCCCTGCTCAGGATCGTCGGCATCGGGTAAAGGTGTCGGCCCAACGGACGAGATCAATGACGGAAGCTTCAGCGGAACCGGTACGAGGGCAAAAGGGGCAAAAGCCCCCGCCTGACGTGCACGTGCCGGAGGACGAGCACGACCACGAGCACGGTGAGTATCCGTTTCTCGCTCACCACTTCGACACGCCCGAACATCAGTTCGAGGCGGGCAAGCTCGGAATCTGGCTGTTCCTGGTAACGGAGGTCCTGTTCTTCGCGGGTCTGTTCTGCGCCTACACCATCTATCGGGCGCAGCGCCCGGAGGTGTTCGAGTACGCACACTTCTTCCTCGACACCACCATGGGGGCGACGAATACGGTGGTGCTGCTCGTGAGCAGCCTCACAGCCGCGTGGGCCGTGCGCAGCGCGCAACTGCGCAACAAAACCGCCCTCACCGTGAACATCGTGGTGACCATCCTGTGCGCCTGCACCTTCATGGGCATCAAGTACGAGGAGTACGCGCACAAGTTCCACGATGGGCTCTTGCCGGGCACTCACTTCCACCCAGCAGAGCCGGTGTGGGAAACGGCGCGCTTCAAGTCGAAGCATCCCGAGGCCGCGGAAGCCGCGGAGCACATCGTAGAGCTCCAGAAGGAGCAGGCGAAGGCCCCGGCGGGGGACGCGAAGGCGGCCGAGGGAAAGGCCGCGGACGCCAAGAAGGACGAAGCTTCGGCCGATCCGCGCAGGGAAGAGCGCGAGTACATCGCGAGCCTTCGGGGGGAACAGTTGGCCCCGCTGGTGGACACGGGAATGGTCAACCCCGTCAGCCACGAAGCGACGATGAAGCCGCCGCCGCACACGGCAACGTTCTTCGGTATCTACTTCTTCATGACCGGCCTGCACGGCTTGCACGTGCTGATCGGTATCGGCATCTGGATCTGGCTGTTGTTCCGGGCGCGCACCGGCGTGTTCAACGAGAAGTACTTCGGCCCCATCGACTATGCGGCCTTGTATTGGCACCTCGTCGATCTGATCTGGATTTACCTCTTCCCTCTGCTCTATCTCATCCACTGAAGGATTCGTGATGGCCGACGACGAGACGAAGAACTCGGATCCGCCGGAGAGCGGCCCGGATTCCGGTGACGAAGAAGAAGTGCACACGGCCGTGGAAACCGTGGACGCCAAGCGTAAGGCGAGCTCCGAGCCGCCGCCGAACGAGGACGAGACGGACGAGACCGAAGATCACGAGACCGAAGACGACGACGAGTCCGAGGACGACGACGAGGACGACGAGTCCAAAGATTCCCAGACCGACGACGAGGAAGCCGAAGGCGGCGCCACTGCCCCCAAGGCAGCCGCCGAGCCCAAGGCTCACCCCACGGGGGCGGAGCTGGAAGCTCGAGGCCACCACGACTTCGCTCACGTCACGCCGGTGCCGTTGCTGTTGGGCGTCCTCGGGTGTCTGTTGGTGCTCACGTTTGCCACCACCGCCGTCACCAGCATCGACATGGGCGGTCAGTGGAACCTGGTCGTGGCCATGGTGATCGCGACCGCCAAGGCCTCCTTGGTCGTCACGTTCTTCATGCACCTTGCGTGGGACAAGAAGTTCAACCTGGTGGTGTTCCTCACCTCGGTGCTGTTCTTGATCCTGTTCCTGTCGATGGCGTTGACGGACCGCAAGGAGTACCAGCACTTCATCGACCAGAAGACGGAAGCGACTCAGGCCACGACGGCTCAGTGAGTCACTTCCCAAGCGCGTCGATCGCCCGTTCCACGGCGCGATCGACGCGCTTTCGCGTTTGTGCGTGGCGCCCAGGCACACCGTCCACGATCACTGAGAACGCGATCGGCGAGTGACCCGGCGGGGCCAGCAACATGCCGCTCAGCGCGATGACCCGCGCCAGCGTTCCGGTCTTGGCGCGCACGTTCCGCTCGTTGGCGTGCGTTCGGAAACGCGACCGTAGGGTGCCGTCCACCCCTCCGATCGAGAGCTGCGCCAGGTAGTCGACCTTCAGCGAGGGAGACTGGTAGGCGTGGCGCAGCACCCCGGTCAAGGTCCCCGCGCTCACTCGATTGGCGTCGAACAGACCCGACCCATTCCTGATCACCAGCCCGGAGTGCGAAACGCCGAGCCCCGACACCCAATCCTGAACGGCTTTGGCGCCCGCGGCGCTCGTCCCCACGCCGCCGCTCGCATGCGCGCCGAGCGCCTTCAGCATCATCTCCGCAGCGAAGTTGTCACTGTTCTTACCCAGCGCGAAGAGCAGCACGGCGAGAGGCTCGGACGTGTGCAGGGCCAGCGCGTGGGTCTCTGCCGCGCCGCCCTCGACGACGCCGCCGCTGACGGTGACGCCGCGACGTTTGAGCAGCTCCACGAAGACGTACCCCGGGAGCCGCCTGGGGTCGTCCACGCGGCGTCTCGACACCATCATCGGAAGACCCTCGGCAATGCGGCCCCCAACGACGACCTGCAATGGGCCGCTGCCGGCCTTGACGCTGACGCGCACGGCCTGCCCCTTGCCCCGCGCTGCGGTGGTCACGGTGCCACTGAGGGTCGCTGCGCCGGGCGGCTCCACCCACACGCGGGCGGGCTGGCCGGCACGGGTGGCGTCCACGAATACGGTGAGCGCGTTCTCGGCCACGGCCACGGCGCTCACCGGAGCGCGGAACGCCGCCCACTCGTTCGGCTGCTGCTCGAAGGCAGGCGGCACGAAGTGATCGTCGAAGCGGGACTGGTCCACCTGAACGGTTCCCACCTTGCGCAGCCCTTTGCCCAGCAAGACACTCACCAGCGCGTCCAGATCCGCTGCACTGAGCGATGGGTCGCCATCGCCCCGAAGCACCAGCGTGCTCGCCTCCCCCCGAGCGATGGATCCATACACTCCGGTGTGGAACTGATGGCTGGGCCCCAGCGCGGAGAGCACAGCCCCGGCGGTGAGGAGCTTGGCGTTCGACGCGGGGTTCAACGCCTGGTCGGCGCCGGACTGGGCCAACACGCGCCCGTCCTCGACGCGTACGAAGCTCGCGGACAGACGACCGCCGTGTTCGTGCACCCAAGCTTCGAGCACCGTCAGCTCCTGCTCGAGGGCGGCGCTTGTCGCGGAGCTCTTGGGGGCCTCCGCCAGCGCCGCGCGCGCGGGCACGAGGACGAGCGCCACGACGACGGAGACCGTGCGGAGGATTCGTAACCAACCGAGCACGGTACGTCGATTTATGGCACATCGACCCGGCTGGGGTAAAACCCTCGACGTGCGACGTGCCCTCGCGCTCTTGCTCTTCGGCCTCGCGCTTTCGGGTTGCCGGGGCGAAGCGCCCCGAACGGATCGCCCCCTCGAGGTGCTGGTGCCCACCGAGGCGGCGACCCTGGACCCGCGCTTTTCGACCCGCGCCCTCGACATCAAGATCACGCGCTTGGTCCACGCCGGGCTGGTGGGCCTGGATGCAAACAGCCTCGAGCCCATCCCGCTGGTGGCCGCGCGCTGGGAGTTCTCCGACGACCGCACGCTCCTCTTAACGCTGCGGAAAGATCTGCGATTCCACAGCGGTCGCCCCCTGCACGCGAGCGACGTCTGCGCCACCCTCGAGGCGCTCTCGGATCCGAAGCTCGGCAGCCCACACCGCGCGGTGGTGCGCGCGATCGGCAGCTGCACGGTATCGGCGCCGGGGGAGGTGCGCATCACGCTGGCCAAGCCCCGCGCCACGCTGCTCACCGATCTGGAGGTTCCGATCCTGCGCGCCGATCAAGCCCACGCGCCGCCGTCGCCCAACGGCGATCTCGACGGCCTGGGCCCGTTTCGCATTGCCACCGTGAGCGACGGCGAAGTGCTGCTCGAACCCGCCGACACCGGTGTGATGCCCCCGCCGCGGCATGCCGTGCGCGTGCGCACCGTGCGCGACGAAAACGCGCGCGCGCTGCGTTTGCTCGCGGGCCGCAGCGACGTGGCGCCCAACGCCATCAGTCCGGCGCTGCTGCCCGCTCTCGAACGGCGACCGGAGCTAGCCGTCACCTCACGCCCCGGCGCGAACGTCACCTATCTGTTGCTCCAGAACGATCGCGCGCCCTTCGATCGCCCCGAGGTGCGCCATGCCATCGCGCACGCCATCGATCGCGAGACCATCGTGCGCACGCTGCTCGCGGGCCACGGACAGATCGCGAGCTGGATCTTCCCGGAAGGTCACTGGGCCCACGCGCCCGGCCTGGTCCCCGAGCGCTTCGATCCCGCGGCAGCACGAAAAGTGCTCTCCGGGCTTGCACCCATCACGTTGCTCACCAGCACGGATCGCGCGCGCGTCACCATCGCCCGCGCCATTGCCCAAATGCTGGGTGACGCCGGCTTGTCGGTGCGCGTGGTGAGCCTGGATCTGGGAGTCATGCTCGAGCGCCTCGACGCCGGCGACTATGACATCGCCACCCTGCAAATGCCGGAGCTGACGGAGCCGCACCTGCTCAGTTGGTTCTTTCATCCGAAGGGTGTCCCGGGCGAAGGCGGCGAAGGCCGGAACCGCGCTCGCTATCGCAATCCCGAGGCGGGCCGGCTGCTCGACGCCGCGGGAACCACTCGAGACATCGCCACCCGCAAGCGCCTCTACGCCCAGCTCGCCCACCTGATGCAGCGGGATCTGCCCGTGGTGCCCCTGTGGCACGAGGACCAGATCGCCGTCGTCAGCCAGCGCGCAGAGGGATTCCAGATGAGCGCCGAGGGTCGATGGCTCGGGCTCGCGAAGCTGCCGTAGAGCCCGGCTTGCTTTTCCGCGCCGCCCCGACCAGAGTCCCGGCCCTGGCCATGACCCGTTCCATGTTGCTTCCCGCCGCCGCCCTCGGCGTCGCGCTGCTCGCCCCGAGCCCCGCGCGGGCGGACGAGCCGTCGCGCCCCACGCGCTACACGCCCACGGATTTCCCTCCGGAATCCGCGCGCACCGGCTTGATCTTGGCAGGCGCGGGAGCCACTGCCGCTTGGTACGGTGCTGGCGTCGGCTTTTCCTATCTGTGGCCGGACGCTCCTGGCGCCAAGGAGCTCCGCATTCCCGTCGCCGGCCCTTGGATGTCCCTCGGCAAGACCGGGTGCGCGGACGACGATCCGGGCTGCAGCGCCTTCAACGTGGTGCTCCGCGCCATCCTCACCACCATGGACGCGGTGGGGCAGACGGGCGGCGTCGCCGTGATGGTGGAGGGCATCTTCCTGCCCACCCAGGCCGAAAGCGCGGGCCCGCGGAAGAAGGCGCTGCCCCCGCTGCATCTGCCACCGCGGGAGCAGAGCTTTTCCGTTCGCCCCGTGCCCTTCACCGCTGGGCGGGACGCGATGGGCCTGGGCATCGTCGGCGTTTTCTGAATAGTGACGTAGACGCACACCCACGGGCGTGAACGGGGGTGCTCGCCGAAGCGCGTTCGATGCGGTTTCGCGCGCCGGCACATGCCTTGCTCTTGCTCTCCACATGCGACGCCTCGCGTGCATCGCCCTCGTCTCGACCCTCGCCGCGCCGGCCGCGGCCCGGCCCGAGCTCACGCCGCCCCCCTCCGCCCGCCGGGCGACCATCGATCGGGTCATCGCTGTCGTCGGCGGCGTGGTCGTGTTCGCTTCCGAGCTCGCCACCCAAGTGCGCTGGGGCAGCGCGGACCTGTCCGCCACCCCCGCGCGGAAGCGCCACGCGTCAATCCGCAAGCTCGCACGTCAGAGCTACGAGGCGCTGATCGAGCGTGCGCTCGTCGAAGCCGCCGGCGCGCGCGCCGGTGAGCAGGTGAGCGATGCGGAGCGCAAGACCCTCTTGGACCAGATGGATTGGCCGAGCCCCGAGGCGACCTGCGCTGCCGCGCGCATCTCCCGGGAGGAGTACGACCGCATGCTGACCGCCATGGTGCTCGAGCAGCGCCTCTTTGGTCGTTGGCTGCAGAATCATCCGACCGAAAGCGCCGGAGACAGCGCGAGGAAGAAATGGCTGCGCGAGCTCTTTCGCGACATTCCGGTCGAGCGTCGGCTGCGCTTCTGATCGTCCTCGCAGCGTGCAGTAGCACGCCGCGCGCCCGCGACGCGTCCGTGGCCGAGACCTGGGAGTGCCGTCCGCTGCCCACCCCCGAGCTCGCCTGGAGCGAGACGCTGCTCGACGACGAAGCGCACGGCAAGGTCGTGTTCGTGTCACTGGAGGGCGCGGAGCGCGTTCCCGAAGCCCAATACACCGCCATGCTCCAGTCCCACGCGGACACGCCGCTCGATCCCATCGTGGTGCGGGCGGATCTCCGCCGCCTCATGTCTCTGGAAGTGTTGAGCGACGCCCGCGCTGACGTGCGCACCGTCGATGGCGGCGTGGTGCTGACCTTCGTGGTGGTGGAGCGCGCGCCGATCCACTCGCTCTCGATTCGCGGCCTCGAGCGTAGCGAGGCTCCGCCACCAGTCGTCCCGAGCCGGGGAGAGCCCTACGACGCGAGCCAGCTGGCGCGACAGGCGAGCGCCATCGCGGAGGCTCTGCGGCGCCACGGCCACCTCGACGCCAGCGCGAGGAGCGGCGGGCGGCGGCGCGCCGATGGCAGCGTGGACGTCTGCATCGACGTACACCCGGGGCCGCGCTTCGTGCTCGGGGAGATCGTGTTCGAGGGCAACGAGACCCTGTCGGACGACGCGCTTCGCCACGCGCTCTTGGAACCTGACGACGGCGACGCGTTCCACGCCGGCAAGGCGCCTCGACCGGAGCTCTTGCGGGAGCGTCGCTATCGCCTGGAGACGCCCTACCTGGACCGTGGCCTGCTTTCGGTCCGGGTGACCGGCCCCGAGCTGGTGCGACACCCGAGCGAAGGCACCGTGGACATCGCCTTCCAGGTCCACGAGGGGCCCGTCTACCGGCTGGGCGACGTGAAGCTGACGGGACTGCCGCCGGAGCCGACGCAGCGATGTCTGCGAGCCTTTCGCATGTCGCGGGGGGACGTCGCCAAGCGCCTGGACCTCTTGGAGGCCGTGGATCGCGTCCGTGCCTGCGCCAAGGCCAAGAACGTGAACGTCGAGAGCAACATGGATTCCGAAGCGCGGCGCCTGGACCTCGAGCTCCAAGCGGTGATGCCGTGAGACCGTTCTTGGTCGCCGCCGCGCTCTTGGCGCTTTCATGCAGCTCCGCGCGGGATCCGTTGCCGCCACGGACACCGGACTCACACACCGAGGCGGAAACGCACGCTCTCGTGGGACAGGTGCTCGCGGGCCTCTTGTCGAGCTCCGTGGGCAGCGTGGACGACCCCGCCCTGGAACGCTACGTCACGAGGGTCGGTTGGCGCATGGCGCGCGCCGCGGGCCGCACCGACATCCCGTGGCGCTTTCGCGTGACGGACAGCGACGAGCCCGCTGCCAACTCCATGATCGGCGGCCAGGTGATGATCTCCCGCGGGCTCTTGGTGCACCTGGGCTCGGAGGCGGAGCTGGCGGCGGTGCTGGGACACGAGATCGCGCACGTGACCGCCGGGCATACGGAGCGGAGCTTCCTGTCGCTGGCCGAGCCCACCTCGCAACGCAGCTGGGATCTCGAGCTCGAGCGCGACGAAGAGCGGCAGGCTGACGCCCTGGCGGTGCGCACCCTGGCTCAAGCCGGCTATCGCCCAGACGCCATGCTGTCCACGCTGGTCGCCCTGTACCGCAGCGCCGGCGGCGAGTCCGCCTGTGACGACGCCGAGCACCCCGCCCTCGCCACGCGGCTGGCGCGGGTCAGAGTGGTCGCCAGCGGGCTGTCGCCCCGGGGCGAGCTCGGCGAAGCGCGCTTTCTGCGGCGGCTGGAAGGCGTGGTCGTGGGCGCCCAGAGCGACGCCTTCGCGCTCGATGGTCGAAACCTGCTCTTGCCCCGCTCCCGCTGGGTCCTGGCGCTGCCGCGGGGCTGGACCTGGACTCTGGAGAACGGTCGGCCCGAGGCGCACGACAAGGCGGGCACGCAGGCCGTGTTCGCCCTACGCATTTCCGGCCGGCGGGACGAGGTCTATCCCAGCGCCGTTGCCCACGCCCTCCGCGACCAGCCGTTCAGTGTGACCGAACGTTTCGGTCTCACCGCGATCACCGGGCGCTTCAGCAACAAGACCGGCCCTCCATCCTGGGCCACACTGCTGGAGCTCGGCAGCAGCAGCTGGTTGTTGGCCAGCCGCGGAACCGACGCGGACGCCCACCGCGCGCTGATGAGCGGGCTACGACGCTGGGATCCCGCGAAAGACCGCGCCCCGTCCCTTCCACGCCTCACACTGATGCGCTTTTCACAGCCCAATACCCTGGCCGGCGCTGATTGCGGCGCTGATCTCGCGCTACTCGAGCGATTGAACGGCGTGGACGCCTCGGCAGTGCTTCCCAAGGGGAAGCTCGTGAAGTGCGTGCGCGCGGGGCCGCCGCGCACGCACTGACGCCATCACGTCGAAAAACCGACGCGCGGAAGCGCGAGCTTTTTCGCGGGAACGTGACTTTGTCCGCGAAAGAGGTGCGCGCCGCGAGAAAAGGTGATAGGCAGCGGTTCCGTGAGGCACTCCGCGGTGAATAGACGAACCAAGTTCGTGTTCATCACCGGAGGTGTCGTCTCTTCGATCGGCAAGGGACTGACCAGTGCCTCCATCGGCGCCCTCATGGAAGCGCGTGGCCTGAAGGTCACGCACATGAAGCTCGACCCCTACATCAACGTCGACCCGGGCACGATGAGCCCGTACCAGCACGGCGAGGTGTTCGTAACGGACGACGGCGCCGAGACGGACCTGGACCTGGGGCACTACGAGCGCTTCACCAGCTGCCGGCTCTCGCGCCAGGCCAACATCACCACCGGTCGCATCTACGAGGCGGTGATCAGCAAGGAGCGGAGGGGCGAGTATCTGGGCGCCACGGTGCAGGTGATTCCCCACATCACGGACGAAATCAAAGCCCGTGTCCGGGACGCCACCGCGGACGCCGACATCGCCATCGTGGAGATCGGCGGAACGGTGGGCGACATCGAGTCACTCCCGTTCCTGGAGGCCATCCGCCAGCTGAAGCTGGAGGCCGGCAAGGAGAACGCGATCAGCGTTCACGTCACGCTGGTGCCCTACATCGCCACCGCCGGCGAGCTGAAGACCAAGCCCACCCAGCACTCCGTGCGCGAGATGCGGGAAATCGGCATTCAGCCGGACCTCCTGATCTGCCGCTGCGATCGCCCCATTGCCCGCGGGCTGAAGGAGAAAATCGCACTGTTCTCCAACGTGCCGGTGGACAGTGTCGTGAGCGCCGTGGACGTCGGTTGCATCTACGAGCTGCCACTGGTGCTCCACGCCGAGGGACTGGACGACGAGATCGCCGAGAGGCTCAACATCTGGTCGCGGCAGCCGGAGCTCGCCGCCTGGAAGCGGACCGTCGAGAAGTTCAAGAAGCCGGCCAAGGGCACCGTCAAAATCGGCGTCGTCGGCAAGTACGTGCACCTGAAGGACAGCTACAAATCGTTGCACGAGTCCCTGGTGCACGGCGGTCTCGCGAACGACGTCGCCGTGGAGCTCGAGTACATCGACTCCGAGCAGATCGAACGCTCCAGCGCCGAAGCCATGCTCAGCGGGCTGGACGCGATCTTGGTGCCCGGCGGCTTCGGGGATCGCGGCGTGGAGGGCAAGATTGCCGCCATTCGCCACGCCCGCGAGAACAACGTGCCCTTCTTCGGCATCTGCCTGGGCATGCAGCTCGCGGTGATCGAGTACGCCCGCGACGTGTGCAACCTCAAGGGCGCCAGCTCCACCGAGTTCCAGAAGGATCCGCCGCATCCGGTGATCGACCTGATGCCCGATCAGCGGGGCGTGAAGGACAAGGGCGGCACCATGCGGCTCGGCGCCTATCCGTGCAAGCTCCTGGCGGGCAGCCGCGCCGCGGCGATCTACGGCAAGAGCGACATCAGCGAACGCCATCGCCATCGCTTCGAGTTCAACAACGACTACCGGGAGTCGCTAACGGCCGCGGGCCTGGTGCTTTCCGGGACCAGCCCCGACGACCGCTTGGTGGAGATCGTGGAGCTGACGGATCATCCGTACTTCGTCGGCTGCCAGTTCCATCCCGAGTTCAAGAGCCGACCGATGTCGGCGCACCCGCTGTTCTCGCACTTCGTGGCGGCGGGTCTGGCTCGACGCGACGCCATCGCAGAGACCGCGCGCACTCAGGACGAAGCGACGGCTACGGAAACCGCCGTCAACTGAGCGCGCGACGGGGCTCGCGCCGGACCAACAAAGGAAGCCGTCAGCGATTGCTGTCGGAGTCACCCACGATGTGCTCGGGATAGCCCGAGATGGCCTGCGCGGCTTCCATCCCGCTCACGACGGTGGCCTCCACGCAGCCGGCATTCAGCACGCGGTTGTAAGTCCAGTCGCCGGCCAGCGTCAGGTTCGAAAATCCGGACTTGCCGCCTGGAATGCGGAGCTTGGTGCTGCCCTTCACGCTGAGCACGTAGCGCTCCGTCGGGTCGATGTTGGCGCGGTAGTATTGGGCCGCGAAACGAGCAGCACCGTTCTGCCGACGCGGGTCGACCAGGTAGCGCGGATCCAGCCCCGTGCGGTCGGAGTCCGACGCGCCCTTGGGAAGCAGCGTCGCGGAGTTCTCCGAGATCCAACTGCGGGCCCCCCCCTCCACCTGGGCGTGCATGCGGCGAGGGAACTCGTGGTCGCTCTTCGGCGGCCATGCCGTAGGCGCCTTCAACGGGCCGACGAGGTAACCGATGCTCCTGGGCTCGGTCCAGTCTTCCTTCGGAAGCAGATGGCTCATGTCGGCCCAGGTGTTGAATGGGTCTTGGTATGCACCGACGAGCCCGCTGATGCCGAGCTCGCGCCCCGTCTGCTGCTTCCAATCCGCCGCGGCCTTCTCGACCCACTCGGGGATCACCCAACCCAGCTGCTCGGAGGTTTCCGTGAGCCACAGCTGGGAGCTCTGCGTCGGTGTGGTGCGCACGCCCTCGACCATCGCTTGCCACGCCTTGCTCTGCCCGATGAGCGGCTGGCACAGCTCACCCAAGGCACCGATGGAAATCCCGAGCAGCACGTGATCGAAGTGCTTGCCCCGCTCGAGGACGGACTCGCCGACGTCGGGCCAGCTGGTCCAGTAGGACTCGAGGTTGTACGGGTGACCGGGATTTTCGGGATCTTCCCGCAGCTTTTCGCCCTCCACCAGCTGCTCGAAGCTCGGGCGATCCGGCCAGCAGTCGATGCCCTGCACGGAAACGAAGGGCCAGTAGCCTCCCGTCGCTTCCACCTCCGGCTTCACCGTGGCCTGGTGAGCGAGGCGAATCGAACCGATGGCACTTGGCTCGCTGGCGTCGAGCTCGAGGCCGGTCACGCGTCGAAACATCTCGAAGCGCACGCCCCGCGCTTTCAGCACGCCCCACAGCGGCGTGAAGATGGTGTCGCCCATGCCCGCGTTCATCTTGAACATCAGGTTGCCGCGGTAGCCGAACAGCATGCGCAAGAGGCCCCGCGCACAGGTGCCGGCGGCGAAGTCGTAGCGCTGGTCGTCGCCGTCGTCGAAGCCGAACACCAGATCGTAGATCACCTCCACCGGCGCGGAGCTCACGGTCACCGGCTCCGCGCCATGCTTCGCGATCCACTCCTTGAAGTCGTCGCCATCCGCGGATTCGAAGCCTTTGCTCAGGAGCTGGTCCTGCAAAATGCCCGCGATGACACTGAGCCCCAGGTCCAACACGACGAAGAAGCGTCGATCCGGAAGCGAATCGCTCACTGCGTCGCGCACCACGTCCGCCGCGTAGATCAGCGCCCGTGCGATGACGCCGCCGCCCTTCTCGAGATCTCCCTCCGCGTCTTGGATCAATCGATCCAGGAGCGCGTGGCTCCAAGACACGAGGGAATGCCCCTCGGGCGCCGGGGGCGTGCCGGTCACCTCACGGTCGAGCTCGGCCAGCTCGGAGTACACCGGGTGCTCGCTGTGCTTGCTCGCCGATATCGGCGAGCTTTCTCCGTAGAACTCGTCGTGCCAGTCCTTCAGCCAGCCCAGCGCTTCGACCACCAAGTCGCCGAGAAGGCTGTCTTCGGCCTTGCCCGGCTGATCCAGGTTCGGCGGGAACAACAGCGGCCACGGCGCCCACCGATCCTGATAGCGCTGCTCCAAGGTGACCACGCTCTGGGGCGTGAAGGCTTGCTCCAGACTGGTGAAGGTGCTCACCGGCGGCGGGGACATCTCGGACAATGCGTCGATCGCAGCGCGCAGCGTGATGAAGGCGTTGTCGTAGAAACCCAGCCAGATGTGCAGACCGTGCTCCATGATGCGACGGCCGAAGCCATCCCGCATGTCGCGCCCGCTCGCGCCCTTGCCTCCCAGACGCCAGCCGAGCTGGTAGATGGTGAGCTCGTACTCTTGCTCCCAGCCGGGCTTCTGCGTGAGCCAGAACGCCGCGGTGATGGCGCCGAGGCCACCCCCCAGGATGGCGATCTTCTTCATTTCACTTCCGTCCCCAGCTCGAGCAGGAAGTCGAAGCTCACGTAGAACGAAAGCGCGCTCGAGAGCTCGGTGCTGGCGAAGCCGAAGTCCTTCAAGAACGGGTGGCTGTCGTAATTCTGCAGCGTGACCTTGTAGTCGGCGAGCAGCGGGTAGGCGCCGTGGAACGCCTTCACCACGCTGGCGGAGCGGATCAGCCGTTGGTAGCAGGCGCGGTGGGGCTCGGCGGCGTCCCGGAACTCCTTCAGGAAGATCATGGGCACCTCTTCGTGAGTGAGGTCCCGGAGCAGATCCAGCCAGAAGTCCAAGCCCCCGACCTTCGCCTTCCCAGCGCTGCCGTGCAGCAGCCGCACCACCTCCGCCAGCACGGCTTCGGCACCGGAGAATGCCTTTTCGAGCCCTGGCTCGCTGTCCGCCTGCCGCGACACGCTGATCAGCGGACGGCGCACAATCTCCGTATCGGGAGAGAACTTCGGCAGCACCATCGCTTCCAGCCCGAACACCAGCGGGTCGCTGTCGTCCTTGGGCAGCGTGAGCCAGGCGAGCTCCTTCGGGAATCCATACACCTCGCGCCCCGTGGTCATCGCCGTGGGCACGTCCACCCACACGTAGGGCATGAACCAGGCGAGCATCTTGGGCTCGAAGCCGTTTGCACCTTCGGTGCCGCCCACCACCAGCATCCAGAAGGCGACGTCCGTCTCCTTCATCCACCCCTTTTGGCTGTCCACCGGATCCGTCACGGAGATGTGATCCATGGGCGCGTAGGCCAGGAACACGTAGTCACCGACGGGGTAAAACTGGAGGTCGGTCTGTGCCGCCCCGGGACCATTCAAGTACTTGTTCACCAGCGCCACCAAGGCATCGCTGTCGGCACGCAGGGCGAAGGTCGACATACGGGTGCCCTTGGCGAGAATGGGCGGAGCGAAGGTCTGTGCACCTCCGCGGACGACGTACTCGGGTAGATCGCTCAATGTTCACTCCTGATTCAGCTGGACGACGGCGAAGACTTCGTCGCGGGATCCGATGGGCTCCGTGAGCCGCACGGCGCGGTCGACGAGGCGGCGGCGCTCGGGACTGGAACGGGGCAATAGCGCGGCGCTCTCCACCAGCGCGCGCGCTTCGTAGTACGGCATCGCGAGGCGCTGGGCGACCTCCGCGGAGCGGGCAAACGCCTGGTGAGCGCCCCGCAAGCGTCCTCGAGCCCGGGCCAAGAGCCCGGAGCAGAGCTCCGCCGCCGGGCGTCCCATCGGCATCAGCTGGGCGAACAGCCGAAGGCGGAACAGACACTCCTTGCCGCTGCGGAGGAGCTCGTTCCGCTCCGTGCCATGCGCCGCCGCCCCCAGCCGCAGATAGGTCTCGGTCACTCCGTGATAGCCGAACAAGGTCGAGTACACCGCCGGCATCCGCGACGTGATCCGCTCCCGGCCCTGGTCCGCGGCGCTCCGCGCGAGCTGCCACTGGCCCTGACGGAAACGTGCCCAGGCCAAGGTGCCGTAGCTGATGATCTCGCTGGCCACGTCGGAGCGCCCGTCCAGCAGCGCCAAGGCGTGGGTGAGCTCGGAGACCGCTTCGTCGTGACGCCCGAGAGCGACCAGGGAAACGGACCGTGCATAGGCGCCCCACGCTTCGTGCACCGGGTTCTCCCTGGAGCGCCCCGACTCCTCGATGGCCGCGAACTGCGCGGCGCTTTCCCGGAAGCCGCCGGTGAGGGTGTGACGATTCGCGATCACCGTGTTCAACACGTCCAGCTCTTGGCGATCGCCCAGTCGCTCCGCCACGGGCAGCGCGCGCCGCGCCACGCGGTCCACCTGATCCCAGCGCGCTACGCCCGAGTAGTACGCGATCTGCGTGTAGGCACCCATGACCAGGCCGTAGTCGTCCTCGGCCTGCTCCGCGCTCTGGTCGCCGTGGCGGAAGTAGCGCTCCGCGAGGCGATGCAGCCCGGTCACGCCCGCCACGATCCCGAGCTGGTAGTGCGCGCGCGGCACCCCAATGCCCGCCTGCTCCGCGAGGTTCACTGCCAGAAGCGACGCCGCGATGATGCGCAGGGCGTCGTTCGTGAAGTAGTAGCGCTCGGCGATGCGCTGCGCCGCCAGCGCGCCCTCGGACATCGCGGCCTTTTGCCCGGACCGCCGCAGCGCGCGCCGGGCGCCGTTCTCTGCCAGCAGTGACAGCCACCCGCGGGTGGAGCGCGGAGCGCGCTCGCCGAGCGCTTCCAGAGCCGAAAGGCAATGCTCGGTGCAGGTCGGCAGATCGCCCAGGACGTAGTGGGCGTCGCCCAGCAAGCGGTGCCAGCGAGCCACGCGGTTTTCGTCCTCCGAGGCCAGACCCAGGGCGCGCTCCAGATGCGTCACCGCCGCGCGCGGTGCACCCGCCCTGAGGGCGTCCACGGCGGCGCGCTCCATGTAGCCCACCGCCTTTTCCACCTCCCCCGCGCGTTCGAAGTGATGCGCAAGCATCGGCGACCAGGCGGCGCTGTCCGCGAGCGCGTGAACGCGCCGCTCCAGCGCGACGCCGACGTCGCCGTGGAGCGCTCGGCGCGCGTTGGCGTCGATGCGCGCATACGCGACCTCGCGCAGCTTGTCGTGGACGAAGCACAAGCGACCGGCGTCGTCCTCACTCACGATCTGGTGGCGCGAGAGCTCCCGCGCGGCATCCACCAGAAGCTCCTCGCCCTCGGTCCACAGTGCGTGGGCGTCCTGCCATTCCACTTCCCGGCCCACCACGCTGAGCAGCTCCACCAAGCGGCGCCCAGCGGCGTTCAGCCGATCGAGCCGGCGCAGGGCGAGCTCCTGCACGCTGTGTGGCACGCCCACGGCGTCTTCCAAGACGCGCTCGGCGTTCTCCAGCTGCCAGCGACCGCCCGCGTCCTGGAACAACAGCCCCTCCATGATGGCCGCGCGCAGGTACTCGGCCACGAAGAACGGATTGCCTTCGGAAGCCCGCGCCAGGGACGCCACGAAACGCTCGGGCGCCTGGGCAATGCCCAGCATTCCCGCCACCATGTGCTCGATGCTGCCCTCCGACAGGCGCGCCAAGCGCAGGCTCGCGTCGGGGTGCGCCGAGAGCGCCGAGGCCAGTGCGTCCTCCATCTCCTCCGAGCGGTAGGTTCCCAACAGCAGCACGCGGCTTTGCCCCAGCGCGTGCTGGCCGAGCCACTCGATGAACGCGAGGGACAGATCGTCCGCCCATTGCAGGTCGTCGATCACCAGCAGCAGCGGTCTGTCCTTGCCGAGCGTCGCGAGGACGTCGGCGAGGGCGGTGAACACGCGCAGCCGTTCGGCGTCGGCAGCCAGCTCGCGCGGCGCCGGCGCAGACGCCACCGCTGACAACAACCCGAGCACGGGCTCGTAGCGCGCGAGAACCGGACCCGAACGCTGCAAGAGCTCTTCCAGCTCGTCGCTCGCGCCATCCGCCAGATGACGCAGCAGGGGCCGAAAGGCGTTGAGCGGCGCCGCCCGAGTGGCGTCCCGCGGTCCGGCGCCGATGGCCGCGCACTCCGAGGGCACGACGCTGCAGCCCGCCGACGACGCTCGGCGCGCCGCCTCCAACACGACGCGCGTCTTGCCCACGCCACTTTCGCCGCCGAGAAAGACCGCTCGGCCTGCGCCCAAGAGCACTTCCACCAGCTCGCTCTCGATACGCTCGACGAGCTCTTCGCGACCGCACAGCTCCGGCCGGTACAGATAGGCGCGTGCCTCGGGCCCCACCGGCGGCGTGACCTCGTGCCCCAGCTCGCTGGCGAGACTGCGGAGCACCGCCGCGACGTCCCGCGCGTGTCCCAGTCGATCCCGCGGGCGCTTTTCCAGCAACGCTAGGATCAACGCTTCGAGCTCGGCGGGTACCCCCCGCGCGAAGCTGGAAGGGGGCGGCGGCGGCTCGTCCAGGTGCTTTTGCCGAAGCTCCGCCATGGACCGTGCACGAAATGGCAGCCGGCCGGTGGTGCACTCGAACAGCATGCAGCCGAGGGAGTAGAGGTCGCTGCGCGCATCCACCAGCTCGCCACGGAGCTGCTCTGGCGCCATGTAAGGAACGCTCCCGATGATGGCCTCGTCCACCTCCAAGGTTTCGCGGCCGACGGAGCCGGCGAACTGACCCACCAAGCCGAAGTCCGCCACCACCGGCGCGCCGTCCAGCCGGACCAGCACGTTGCTCGGCTTCAGATCGCGATGAACGATGCCTTCCCCGTGCAGGAATGCCAGCGCATCGGAGATGCGCGCGGCCAGATCCAACAGGTAGGGCAGCTCTGCGCCCCCCGCCTCCACGAACGGCGCGGGACTCTCCGGCGGCTGCACCAACGGCTTGGCTCCGGCACCCACGACGACGGTCGACACCGCGCGAACCGCCGCCGACGTCGTCCAATGACTGGTCTCGTCCCAGTGCCGCGCCCACACCGCATCGAGGCGATTGCGCAGAGTCGACCCCTTGAGCAGCTCCATCGCGTACCAGGGGGCGACCTCGTCCAGCCCTTCGTCCAGCACGCGGATGATGCCCGGGTGGTCGAGGCGCCGGAGCGCGCGAACCTCGCGCCGCAGACGGCCCCTGAGCTGTGAATCCGAAGACAGCACGGTCTTGAGCGCCACCTCGCCGCCGTCCTCGCCACGCGCTCGGTACACCACCCCCATGCCGCCGCGAGCGATCTGCTCGACGATCCGATAGGGCCCAACCCGTTCCGGAAGCACATCGGCCTCCGCCTCGGGCGCCAGCTCGGACTCTTGAGCAACGGTGACGTCCTCGCTCGAGCTGACTTCCGAACGACGTCCGTTCGTCGGCATGGCACCTCAGAAAACCATGGCTCTCGCGGGCTGTCACCCACACCAAAGGATGAGAGGGATGTTGGTCCGGCGCGAGCCCCGTCGCGGCTCAAAATGCCGCGACGCGCAGGCGAGGCCCGGCAGATACACGGACTTCTTCCGACACGAAGACGTCGCCATCGAGCACCCAGGGTCCGGGCCGGCCCGGAAATCGGAGCAGCAGCTCGCGCACCAGACCGTCGAAGTTCCCCGCACCGCTGAGCGGCTTTCCGACGAGCACGCGCGGCGCCTGGGGCCCGAGCGCTCGGGTCGCGAGCGGCGACGCAACCACGTGCGGCCGCTCCGCATCCTCCCCCGCGCGGTGCGTGACCCACATGTGGAGACCGAGATCCTTGACCACCGAGGCGACGACGAGACTGAAGGCGTCGGGCTCGAGGGTTCGATCGTCGACCGTGATCCGACACGGTAGTGGCTCGAGCACGCTGCGCGAGTAGGCATCGGTCACGAAGGAACCCACGAAGATGCGCGCAACGATACGGGCCGCGGCGGCGTAGCCCCCGGCCCCCGCCGCGTAGTAGCGCTCGAAGAACCGTGCCACGAGCCCGGTGCCGAAGATGAACCCGACACGCTCGCCGTCTCCGACCACGCGTAGGGTCGGACTCTGCAGGGTTCGGAGCGGCGGCACGTCACGGGTCGCCCGGCGAACGGTGTCGAGGAGGCCGGCCCGCTGCCCCCAGTTGCGAGCCACGGTAGCCACCGTGCCCCCGGGCGCCACCACCACCTCGGGTAGGGCGCCGCAGGCGGAAAGCGCCGTGACCCCGTTCATCAGGGTGCCGTCTCCGCCGCAGAGCACGACCCGCCGCGCGCCGGAGTCCACGATTTGCCGAGCTGCGACGGCGAGCTCGCTCAAGCTCTCCGTCGTCCACACCCGGCTCGGACCGGAGGCCGCCAGGCGAATGGCCGCGACCAGGTCCCGGTCGCGGCGCAGGGCGCGCGCGCTGGTGTTGACGAGGACTGCGGTCTGCATCGGGGAAAATGACGGCGTCTGGGATCCGGGCTATGTACTCGGCAGCGTCATGAAGGCTCTCGGACTTTCGACCCTCTGCCTGCTCGGGGCTCTGGCTTCGGGCTGCGCCACCAGCGGCGTGGTGGACACGGCACTACACGGCGATCTGGCAGCGCTCAAGCGCGACGTGAAGCGCGCTCAGGAGCGGGACGAGCTGGACCGCGGCCGTGTAGCGGACCTGGCCCAGGCGGTGGCGAGCCGGGAGGTGCGGTCGGCCAAGGGCGCAGCCGCGATCGAGAAGCTCCACGCCGTCCGCCCCTGTGCGGCGCCCCTCTCCGCCGTGCTTTCGGACCGCGCGAAGAAGGGTGACGACGCCGCCGCCGAGGCAACGCTCATCCTACTCGAGCTGGGCAAGCTGAACGCGCCGCGACAGGTGAAGAAGTACGGGGCGGCTTCCAGCGGCGCTTGGCGCGCCGTCGGCGCGCGGGCCGCTACCCGTCCCAGCGACGGTCCGCTTCGTCGCCAGTTGATCCAGGATCCCGACGAGCGCGTGCGGCGAGCCGCCCTCTCCGCTGCCGTGGATGCACGCCAGCCGGACGACCTCGATGCGCTGCTGGAGGCCGCGCGACTGGATCCTGACCCCTTGAGCCGAAGCTTGGCCGTACGCGCCGTGGGAGCCATCGGCGGCCCGAAAGCCGCGCTTGCCCTCGACGACCTGTGGGCCCGGGCGGAGGAGACCACGCGGGTCACCGTGATCGATGCCTGGAGCATGGAGGCGACCTACCGCCAAGGCGGCGATCGGAAGCTGGTTCGCATCGCGGAGACGGAGCAGGGCGTCACGCAGGTCAGCGCCGCGGCGGCTCTGACGCGTCGCGGCGGGGATGTCGCCCAGCTGGGCACGCAGGTGTTGGCGCGGGCCATCAAGGAGGGCAGCGAGCTCGAACGCCGCCTCGCGATCCAGCTCGCATCGCCGGACGACCCTGACGTGCAGAAAGCCCTGCAGGATGCCGCCAAGGACGGCAACAAGGAGGTCGCGGTGATCGCCTTGGCCAAGCTGGCGGGCACCAAGAAAGGTCGCCAAAAGGCCATTATCGCCCTGCGTCCCATGGCCAAGAAGACGGACGACGTCGGCGTGCAGGCGCGCGCCGCCCTGGCCGCCGCCGCGGACGCGAGCATCAAGTCGGATCTGGTGGCGCAGCTCGATGCGCCCACCGCGCGCTACCGGACGGTGGCGGCCGTGGGCCTGCTACGCCTGGGTGACTACTCGCGGGCCGCCACGGCGCTGGCGGACGACGATCCGGTGGTGCGAACCGCAGTGGCCTGCAGCGTCCTCTCCGCTGAAACCCGTCCTAGGCGTTGAATTTCGCCGGAGAGGCGGCTATGTCGCGGCGTGATGAATTGGGCGAGAGGGATGACGACTGCGCTGCTGCTCGCAGCGCTCGGGACGACCACTAGCGGCTGCATCAAGAAGGCGCTGCTCGACGGACAGATCAAAGGCACGCGGCAGGGTTCCGCCGCCGTCAACACCCTGCACGACTACGAGATCGCTCGTAGCATTGCGCAGGCGGGC
The DNA here is from genome assembly GCA_020633235.1 of Polyangiaceae bacterium. Lineage (NCBI taxonomy): Bacteria > Pseudomonadati > Myxococcota > Polyangiales > Polyangiaceae > Polyangiaceae bacterium. Next base: position 183,727 of record JACKEA010000009.1, read on the forward strand.
ATCGGTCAGCTGGAAGGCATGCACAAGCTGGCGCCGGACAACACCGACGCGCTGTTCATGCTCACCCGCGCCTGGGCGGGCGTCTCCTACGGCTTCACCGAGGACGACTACGAGCGGGCGTACGAAGCGGGCGACGACGTCATGGCCCAATACCACTTGATGCGAGCACGGGCCGGCTACCAGCGCGCCATCCACTACGGCCTCGAGCTCCTGGCGCACCACGCCGACGGCTTCGACAAGGCCAAGCGCAACCAAGAGACGATGCGCAAGTGGCTCGTGGACAACTTCACCGACGAGGAGCAGGCAGAGGACCTGCTCTGGGTCGGCTACGCGTGGGTGGGCCATGTGGCGGCTTCCACGGAAATCCCGGCAGTCGTTGGCGAGCTCTACGTGGGCATCGAGATGATCAAGCGATCGGTCGAGCTCAACGACACCCTCGAGAACGGCATGGGCCACACCATCTTGGGCGCCTATCACGCCCGCACGGCCATGGCGGAGCTCCCCCAGAGCAAGGAAGAGTTCGACAAAGCCATCGCCATCAACGGGGGCAAGTTCCTCCCCACGAAGCTGAACCTGGCGATCCGCTACTATTGCTTCAAGGGTGACAAGCAGAACTACGTCAAGACGCTGAACGACATCCTCGCCGCAGGGGATCTGATGCCCGAGGCGCGGCTCCAGAACGTCATCGCCAAGCGCAGGGCGCGGCGCTATCTGGGCAATAAGATCTGGCAGGAGGCCTGCGGTTTCCGCCTCTGAACGCTTTTTCAGCAGGCGCATCGCGTTTTTTGCGCAAAGATTGAACGCTTCGCGAGGTCGCCCCGTCTCACGGGAGCCGGGCGGCCTGCCGCCGAGGATCGAGTTCGAGAACTTGAGGAGGTGCTCTGACATGTTTCATAGGCTCTTCGCTGCACTCGTTGCCGCTGCTTTCGTGGTGATGGGCACGGCGGGAATGGCTAACGCCAAGACCACGCTGAAGATGGCGACCCTGGCTCCCCCGCGGAGTCCATGGGGCGTCGTGTTCAAGACCTGGGCGAAAGCGATCAAGCAAAAGACCAAGGGCGAGACCGAGGTCGACTGGCTCTGGAACGGCACCGGAGGTCCGGAGGACGCCGTGGTCGGCAAGATCAAGTCCGGTCAGATTGCGGGTTCGGCTCTCACCGCCGTGGGTCTTTCGGCGATCGACAAGCGCTTCCTCGCGCTACAGATGCCGGGTGCGTTCTCCAGCTGGAAGGATCTGGACCGCGCTCGTGACAAGTACGGCCCCGAGCTGTCCAAAGCAGCGGCCAAGGATGGCTTCGAGATCCTGGGCTGGGGCGACATCGGCCAGGGCAAGGTTCTGAGCAAGGGAAGCACCATCGCAGTCCCGGCAGACCTCAAAGGCAAGCGTCCTGGCGCCATTGCAGGAGACATCATTGCCCCCAAGGTCTACGAGGCCATTGGCGGCATCACCTCGGTGTCCTCCAGCGTGGTGGGCTTCACCAGCAAGCTGAACGCCAAGGCGATCAACGTGATGAACACGCCATCGCTCGCGGCGGAACAACTCCAGTGGGCGCCTTTGCTCGATCACATCACGACCGGCACCACCTACTATGGGATCGGCGCGGTGGTGATGAGCAAGAAGGAGCTCGACAAGATGCCGGCGGATCAGCGAGCTGTCGTCGTGGATACCGGCAAGCTTGCGGCGAAGGCACTCACCAAGCGGATCCGCAAGGCGGACGACAAGGCGTTCGGTCGCCTGAAGAAGAAGATGACCGTTCACGAAACCACGAAGGCCGAAGAAGCGGAGTGGAAGCGGGTCTTCAAGAAGGCCTGTGAGCGGCTCAAGGGCGCCATCCCCGGCGGGGCGCTCTCCAAGGTCGGCGCCTGCTAGAGCACCTCGGCAGCTGCTGACCTGACCTCGGGCCGGACCCCACAAGGGTTCGGCCCGAAGTTTTTTGTGACGAGGCTCGGGCGGAACGTGACGAGACGGGGCAATTCGGCCTAACGTCCGTAATCCGGCATGGTGCGAGACGACGAGAGGGATGAGGACGAGCGTGAGGATGCGTCCGAGCGCGATGACGAAACCGACGCGGCAGACCCCAGCGACGCCCCCGACAAGGGCGGCGACGAGGACGCCGAGGACGAGGCCGCCAAGCACGGCGACGACGGCGTCACCGACAAAGACGACGACGAGACGCCCAAGGACGACGACACCCCCAAGGACGAGAAGGGCGGTGGAGACGACGGCGACGCGAACGGCGACGCCAGCAAAGGGACAGACAAGGACGATACCGACGACCGCCCCGTAGCCGCGGCGCCGGGGGGCGCAGGTAGCCCGCCGCCGAGCGATAGGAAGGCGGCTGCGTGGGGCCGTCCACTGGCACGCTTGGACGCAGCGTGGACCAAGTGGGAAGGCTGGCTGTGCGCCGTCGTCCTGCTGCTCGAAATCGTGGTGCTCTCACTGTGGGTCGCGCTCAAGGGGCTTTCCACGCCGGTCGACAGCGGCAGCAACGCTGGCATCGTCTTCCGCGCCTTGTTTGGCGCCAACGTGCTGGGCTTGGCGGCGTTCCTCGCCGTGCGCAAGAAGCCAAAACGCATCCAGCGCCCCGTCACCGTCATCGCGGTCCTGGCGGGCATGCTCTTGGCGAAGTCCTGGGGCAACGTCGGCGTCCAGTGGTCCAGCAACCTGCTGAACTGGTACCAGCAGGCATCGTCGCTGACGCTGCTCGGGGGGCTTCGAGGCGTGGGCACGCGGCTCACACTGCTCTTGGCGCTGTTGGGCGGCTCGCTGGCCACGGCCAATGGCAAGCACATCACCATCGATCTGGTCACGCGGTTCTTGAAACCAACGGCTCGCCTCCCCGTGGTCATCGTCGGCTGGCTTGGCGCGGCGGTGATCTGTGCCAGCGCCTCGTGGGGATTCTTCGACTACATCTCGATTGAACAGTTCGAAGCCAACGCGGACGCCACCGCCGGAGAGAAGGTGGGCAAGGTCGTCGACGGCATCGGGGAAGACTGGTTCATCGCACGCAAGCAGATCGGGCTCGATTTCCGCACCCTGCCCCACGTGATGAAGGGAGAGCCCTACGCCGAGTGGCTGGGTGGCAAGGAGTGGAACGAGTGGCTGGACAGCTCCGGCTTCGTGGAGCGCTACGGGCGCGAGAAGATCGACCAGCTGAAGATGAGCGAGGACATCAAACGATCGCCGATCGTGGTGGTGCCCGAGCGTGGCGAGCCGCGGGGTGAGCTGATCAACGCGGCGAACCTGGTGTTCCCCATCGGCCTCTTGATCATCGCCATTCGCTTCGTGCTCTTGTCCTTGCTGGCCATCTCGGGCCACAGCTCGGTGGATCCCGAGGCGCATGTGGAGGGTTCGGACATCCAACGCAAGCACGAAGAATCGATTGAGGAGATCGAGCACGAGGGCGAGGAGGAGCAGGCCTGATGATCATCCTGATCTTCGTCCTCGTCTTCGCCCTCATCGGCGCCCCGGTCTTCGCCGTGATGGCCGGGGCCACGGAGCTCGCCTGGCTGCTCCACCCGGATCAGGCCATGCACCACGTGCGCTTTCTGGCGCCCGACGTGCTCGACGAACGCTTCGCCGGTTCCCCCATCCTGGTCACCGTCCCGCTCTTCACGTTCATCGGCTACACGATGGCGGAATCCAAGACGCCGGAGCGCATCGTGCGTGCTTCGAACGCGTTCTTCGGTTGGATGCCCGGCGGCCTGGCCATCGTATGCATCTTCGCCAGCGCGTTCTTCACCACTCTCACCGGAGGCAGCGCCGTCACCATCGTGGCCATCGGCGCGCTTTTGTACCCGGCTCTCCTCAAGCGCGGCTACCCGCAGGACTACGCCCTGGGCCTGGTCATGACGGGCGGCTCGCTGGGCCTCTTGCTGCCGCCTTCGCTGCCCATCCTGGTCTACTCCCTGGTTGCCGGCATCGACTTCACCAAGGCGTTCAAAGCCGGCATCCTTCCTGGCTTGTTGATCATCGCGCTGCTCGGAGCGCACGCGGCATACGTCGGCGTCAAAGCCAAGATCCCGCGCACGGCGCCCAAGCTCGCGGAGATGGGCTCTTCCGTTTGGTACATCAAGTGGGAGCTCGGCATCCCCGTCCTGATCTTGGGCGGGCTCGCCACGGGCCTCACGGACATCGACGAGAGCGCCGCCTTCGCCGCGGCCTACGTGCTCTTGATCGAGATCTACATCTACAAGGATCTGACCTGGAAGGACTTCCCCCGCATCGCGAAGAACGCCATCGCGCTGGCGGGTGCCGTGCTGCTCATCATGGCCATGGCCATGGCGCTGACCAACTACATCATCAGCGAGCAGATCCCCCAGAAGCTCTTCGAGTGGGTGACCAGCATGGGCGTGAAGGAGCGCTGGCAGTTCCTGATCACGCTGAACGTGTTCTTGTACATCCAAGGCATGGTCATGGACGGCTTCTCCGCCATCTTGGTCGCCGTTCCCTTGCTCATCCCCTTCGCAGCCCAGTTCGGCCTGTCGCCGTTCCATCTGGCGATGATGTTCCTGCTGAACTTGGAGATCGCCTATCTCTCCCCGCCGCTGGGGCAGAACTTGTTCGTCACCAGCTTCCGGTTCAACCGGCCGATGCTGCAGCTGTACCGGATCGCTCCGCCGTTCATCGGCATCCTGCTCGTCGGTCTGGTGCTGCTGATGACGATCCCCAAGCTCTCCACCATCGCGGTTGAGGGGGACATCGCAGCTGCCCGGGCCAAGGCCGAGAAATATGGCGAGCCACCGCGCGAGGCGTGGCTCATGGAGTGCGTCCAGGAGGACCGCAATAACCCCCTTCCCTGCAGCGAAGCCGACAAGAAGAAGTGGGGCGCGGGCGCCACCATCGATCAAGCGGGCACCGCGCCGGACGTGCCCGAAGACGACACCGGGAGTGACGACGACTTGCTCGACAAGATGATGGGCGAGGGCGGTGCCGGCGGCGAGCAGAAGGGCTCCGGGGATACCGACGACGACTTGCTCGACAAGATGATGGGCGAAGGCGGCGCGGGCGGCAGCGCTGACGAGCCCAAGAAGGAAGAAGAGCCCAAAGAGAAGTCGAAGGACGGGACCGACGACGACTTGCTCGACAAGATGCTGGATGAGTAGCCGCTCAGCGCTGTCCGAAGAGCTCGCTCAGCACCTCTCCCTGATCCACCGCTGGCTCCGCCGGCGGCAGACGCATCAAGCTTCGAATCGTCGGCGCCACGTCCGCCAGGCGGCGCAGCTTGGGGGCCGCCACTTCGCGTCGCGCAGTGATGCCCGAACCGGACGCCACCAGCCACACCCGCGCCGACTCCGGCGCGACGGCTCCGTGACCCGCGAAGCGCTTGCCGCGACCGTGATCGGCGGTCACCAGCAATGTTGCCGGGTAGCCCCGCGCCCGTAGCTCGGAGAGCACTCGATCGATTTCGCCGATGGTCGCGTCGGCGTTCCTGAGCCCCGTCAGGTAGTCACGGTACAGGCCGTGATGAGCGTAGGCGTCCGAGTCCCCCAGGCCGACGAACAGGAAACGCGGGGTCTGCGTCTCCAGGTAGCGGAGCGCGATCGCCGAAGTGTAGCGATCCGGACGGTAGTCACCGTGGCCGGGATAGGCGCTGGAACGCGCTCCCGCATCCAACAGCCGCGCGGCCGTGGTGTCGTAGCGCAGGAAGTGGCGCGTCGGCCCTCCGTGTCGCCCCGTGCTCACCACCAAGCGCTCCGGATGGCGCGCCGCAGCCTTCGAGATCCCCGCCCACGACGCAATCACGCTCACCTCCGTGGCCCAGCCTCCGGCGCGCTGTGCGACCTCGTCCACCAGTGTCAGATCCTCGGTGGGAAGACAGTCGTTCTTGGTGCACGGCGAGTGGCGCCGACCCCGGAACAGCTCCAGGTATCCCGGCAAAGATACGAAGTTGGGTCCGGAGGCCACCATCGGTGCCCCCGCTCCTGGCGCTCCCAACGCCGCGCCCTCGTCGTCGATGATGCGATGCAGGTTCGGCATCAGCTCCTCGGCGCTCACCACTTCGTTCGCCGGTAGGCGGAAGCGCCGCGAGAGCGCGGGGTCCACGCCCAGGAACACCTCCTGCCAGCGCACGCCGTCGAGCGCCACCAGCACCACCACCGGGTGCGGCCGCGCGGGCTCCGCCCGGATGCGCTCCGCCGCCGGAGTCTCCGGGGTGAGCGCCGGTTCGCTCACCAGGCAGCTGGCGAGCGCCAGCGTGGTCGCGGCCAAGCTCACGCGGAAGGCGCGCGTTCTCAGGGGGCGGAGGGAATGGCTCAAGGGCTTCAAGCGAGTCGCCCCCCAGACTGAACCGCCTCGGTGACGACCGCGCGGAGCCCAGGTGTCGGGCGAACGAAAAGTATAGCTCGCCGTCCGTCCCCGCGCCCGCCGGCAGGTGGGCGCGCCACCCACCTCCAGGCAACGGTCTTTCTTTGTCGGGACGGCGCGAAGCCCGTCGCGCCGCGCGGGGCGTCAGGGTTGCCTCGAGGGACGAACCGCGCGGGGCGTCAGGGTTGCCTCGAGGGACGGACCGCGCGGGGCGTCGTTTCCGCGCCGTCCCGACAATCAGATCTTGATGTGCTTCCAATCCCCGCGGGCGAACTTCCACACCATCGCGGTACACAGCAAGAGCACGTAGCTCACGGCGGCGCTCCAGATGCCGATCAGTCCGAAGCCCATGGTGATGCCCAAGATCCAGGCGAGGGGTACCAGGCACAGGAAGTGGAGCACCAGCTCCACCAGCATGACGTAGCGGGTGTTGCCCGCCCCGAACAACGCCTGCGTCAGGATCATGCCGACGGCGATGATCGGAGTGCAGATGCCCATCACTCGCATGGGCGTCAGGGCCGCCTCGATCACCGCGGGGCTGTGGCTCACGAAGGAGAGGATCTGCGGGGTGAACACCACGCCTTCGAGCAGGCCCACCACACCAAAGATGGCGACCCCGAGGCGTACGCTGACCCAACCGAAGCGCGCTGCCTTGTCGCCGTCGCCTTCGCCGAGAGATTGGCTCACCAGGGTGGCCGTGGAAGTGCCGAAGGCCAAGCACGCGGTGAAGGTGAGCTTGAGCACGCCCACGATCACCGTAGTGGCGGCGCTGTTCACCGCCTCCGCGCGCCCGCCGGGGCAGCCGGCTTGCACGACCTGAGCACCGGAAATGCTGTCCAGCTTGCTCACGATCATCGCGAACAGCGCGAAGCCGCTCATCACCGCGATGGTGGCGATGGCGCTGGGCACCGAGAGCTTGAGGATGTCGCGGGTGAGTCCTTTGTCCAGCGACTTCAGCTTGAAGGGCGAGAACGGCTGGCGGTACTTCGACAGCGCCGCCCAGGCCACCATGATGACGAGCCCCACCCAGGTGGAGATGAATCCCGCCATGCCCGCGCCGGCAATTCCCATCCGCGGCGCTCCGAAGCGACCGAAGATGAAGATCAGACACAGCACGATGTTGAGCGCGTTCATCACGATGGCGCTCACCATGTGAACGTGCGTCTTGCCGATGCCGTCGAAGAACGCCTTGAACGAGAACGTCATCGCCATGGAGACGATGCCGAGCAAACGCCAGTGCAGATACGCCGTGGCGGCCTCACGCACCTCCGGCACGCGGATGAGCACGTTCAGGATGTAGGGCAGCGACAGGTAGCCGAGGACCGTGAAGGCGATGCCCGCGGTGAGCGAGAAGAACCACGAGTTGACCAACACGGCGCCGGCGTCGGCGTTCTTCTTCTGGGCGAAGCGCCGCGCGGAAATCGCCTGGGTGCCGACGGAGATGGCCGACAGCGAGCCCCCGAACATCCACAAGAGGATGAGCGACGGGAGCAGGGCGGCCTGGGCGTTCGACGACTCCGGGCAGGGCAGCCACGAGAAGAAGACGATGTCGACTTCGTTGACGACGCTCTGGGTGAGCATCGCCAGCACCGTGGGCGCCGCGAGCTTGAGCACGGTCGCGTACGGCGAGCCCGTGGTGACCACGTTGACGCCGGAGGTCTTGGGGACGGAGGCCATCTCGGCGGCCGCTCTTATGGGCTACTTCCCGGCATCGGGAAAGCGCCAAAAGGCCCCCGTCGCCCAAACCGCGAAAAAATCGCGGTTTGGGCCTGCTGTCAGCGCTGGGCGACCTTGGCGTCGCCGGTCAAGGAGCGGAGCATGTGGCGGGCTTCCTCGTGCCCCGGGCGCTCTTGGAGCAGGGCCGTGAGGGTGTGGATCGCGTGCTCACGCTTGCCTACCGCGCGCTCCATGCGCGCCAGCTGAATGCGGGCTTCGGGGCTTCGGTCGACGGAAGCCCACTGACGAGCCACGCGGTACGCCTCGCCCCAACCCTTCATCTGGATGGCAGCCGTGCACCAAGCCTCGAGCACGCGCTTGTCCTTGCGGTGGTTCTTGCCGAGGCGGCGCAGCTGGTTGAAGCCCTTCACCTTCTGCCCGTTCTTCATCATGTCCTGCGCCTCGGTGATCTTGCTCTCGATCTCCTCGGACGCCGGCGTCTCGCTGACGGGCTCGGCGGCGAACTCCGCCGTCTTCTGCTCGGGCTCGGCCTGCTCGGGTGCATCGGCCTGGTCCGCCGACTCCGCCGAGTCCGCCTGAGCCTCGCCGTCGTCCGTGCTGCCCTCGTCGGCGTCCGCGGCGGCAACCTCCTCGGCGGGCGCCGCCTCGTCTTCCGTCTCGTTGGCCGCGGCCGGCTCGGCCTCTTCGACCTCGTCGACCGCCGGCACGGGCTCCTCGGCCGGCGCCGCTTCCGGAGCCGGAGCCACGACGGCTGCCGCCACGGCCTCGGACTTCTGGCCGCGGAGCGACTGGATCTTCTGCACCAAGGGTTGAACCGATGCCAAAGCGCGCGCCCGCACGTCGGGCTTGGTGGCACCCACGGCGACACCTGCGCCCAGGGCCAGGGTGATGACTCCAATGGCGGCGAAGCCGAACCGACGACGGCGACGCCGTCGCATCTCGGGCTCGCGCAGCGCCGCTTCGAGGGCGGCCCGCATCTCTTCGGCGCTCTCGAATCGCTTGTCCGGGTCCTTGTCGAGGGCGCGAAGAATCGTCTTGTCCACCATCTTGGAAAGTCCTCTCTGTTTGGCTCGCACGCTGGGCGCTTCGACCGGGTTCTTGTTCTTGGCGTCGATCAGCGCGATGGGCGTCGACGCGACGTGAGGCAGGCGGCCGGTGAGGAGCTCGTAGAGCACCGCACCGAGGGCATAGATGTCGCTCCGGGCGTCGCCGGCTTCGCCGCGCGCTTGCTCCGGAGCCATGTATTCGAGGGTGCCGACGAGGGAGAGCCCGCCGCCCTCCTGCTCGATCGTGTTGTTCTGCTTGGCCACCCCGAAGTCCAAGAGCTTCACCGTTCCATTCTTGGTCTGGAACAGGTTCCCCGGTTTGATGTCCCGGTGGACGACGCCGGCGGCATGCGCCACGGTCAGCGCGCGACAGGCTTCGATGCCGACGCGAAGCGCGTGCTTGATCGGCATGGTGCGCTCGCGCTCGACGAAGCGATCCAGCGATTCTCCCGTGAGGAGCTCCATCGCGTAGAACGGGCGGCCGTCACTGGTGAAGCCGAAGTCGTGCAGGGTGACCAGATTCTCGTGCTCGAGCCGGGCGATGGTGCGGGCTTCCGCCCGCAGGCGCTCGGCGGCCGCCACGGAGGCGGAGTCGTTCTCGAGCAGCTTGAGGGCGACGGTGCGGCCCAGATCCACGTGCAGCGCCTCGTGCACCTCGCCCATGGCCCCGCGGCCGATGGAACGCAGGGGTCGATAGCGGGTACCGGGCAACAGCGTCGAGTCCTCCGCGCCGGTGGTGGGCGCCGGCGTCGGTGACGGCACCGGCAGCACCAGCCGTGGCTTCCGCTTTCGGGCGAGAGCCACCAGCTTCTGAAACTCGATGCGAGTGCGGGCCGGCTCCGAAGGGTACAGACGGTTCATGAGCTGGCTGATGCGAGCCCTCACGCTGCGCTCGCCGTCCGCGAGGCTGGGGGCGCGCTTGAGCACTTGGACGAGGTCGTTCAGGGCTTCGCGCGCCGAGCCGTAGCGTTCGCCGAGCTTGGTGGCGGTGAGCTTGGCGATGACGGAGTCGAGCTCCCCGGGGCCGTCCACCAGCTGCGCGATCGGGCTCGGACTGCGACGCCCCTGGCCCACTGCGGCCAAGTGCTCCGCTGCGTCTCCCGACAAGAAGCGCCGGCCCGCGAGCAGCTCCCAGAGCATGACCCCGAAGGCGTAGATGTCCGCTGGTACTCCGCCCGGCGTGTTGTTGGCGACCTCTGGGGCCACGTAGCCGGGTTTGGCGAAGACGATGCCCGCCACGGTGTGACAGCGGCGGTTTTCGCCGCGCGCGGTTCCGAAGTCGATGAGCTTGATGTCGCCGCCGTAGCTCACCATCACGTTCTGCGGGCTGAGGTCCCGATGAACGATCTCGAGCGGGCGGCCCGCCGCGTCGGTACGCTCGTGGACGTGCGCCAGGGCATCGGCCATCGCCACACCGAGGGCCACCGCCTCGGGCCACGCGACCCGCGCTCCGAGCTGTTGGGCGCGATTTCGGATCTCGCCGAGGTTTCGTCCCTCGACGTGCTCGACCACGACGAAGGGCTTGCCCTCTTCGTCCTTGGCGGCTTCCAGGATCTGCGCGACACCGGGATGCTGCAGCTGGGCCTGGATGCGCGCCTCGTCCAGGAAGCGGGCCAAGAAGGATTTGTCGTCCGCGTGCTCGCGGCGGATGATCTTGACCACGCAGGGCCGCTCGGCGCCTTCGATCCCGCCCGCGCTGGCGAGATACACCTCGCCCATGCCGCCACGAGCCAGCTGCCGCAGCAGCATCAAGCGACCGAAGGGCCGGGGCAGTCGCTCCGCGTCGCTGACATCGGTGGATTTTTCACCGGATTTCGATGACTTACGGCTCTGCCTCGGGTCCGCCATTGGGGCATGGTGCCAATGTAGGATAAGGTGGCCAAGAAAACGACACGGGCCATCTCCGGTGCAGGGAATCATCCGCGGGGCGTGTGGGTTGTTCGAACCACGGTGAGGTGTAGACTCCCCGGCGACTTGACCACCGCGTGTCCCCAGAGAGCGCTATTTCGGCGAGCCCTGCGCTTGGCGCTGGCCGTGTGTGCCCTGGCGGTCGTGGTCGGCTTCCCCCGTTTCGCCCACGCCGCCGTCGCGGGCATGTGCGACGAGAACGCCCAGAGCATCGCGGCGCCGTTGCAGCTCGTGCCGTCGCACAATGGCGAGGCGCGAGGTTGCGAAACCGACAAGAGTGACGGGCTGGGCAACGCGCCGGCTCCCGCGCCGAGCCAACAAATCTCTGCAGCCCCAGTTTTCGATCGGGCGCCCCCGGCGACGTTCGCTTGGAGCTTCCGTTCGCGCGGCGATCGCATCGCTGCCCCCGAAGTCGTCCGTGCTCCGACCCGCCCTGGGTTTGGCGCCGAGATCTTCCGCCCGCCTCGCGGATAGCGGCTTCGCTAACAGACGTGACGGATCACCCTTGGGCTCGTCCCTGACGAGCAAGCCCCTGGGGATCCGACCGGGCACGCTGCCGGGCTCGAGGCCGCTCGTTGGATGGGCCGCCGAGCTCGGTGCCAGCAATGACTTTCATCGTTCGATGATTCGAAACGTGTTCAGGAGAAGGAAATGAACAAAGGAACAGCCATAGTGGGCTTCTTCCTCTGCTTCTTGGCAGGGATGGGCCTGATGTGGGGAGTCGATCGCAGCAAGGGCGTGTCCATCACGTCCGAGAGCGCGTCGGCGGGCTCCCTCGACCACAGCGCGTCGCCGGTCCCGGTGACGGGCAAGGACCCCCAGTGGGGCAACCCCGATGCTCTCGTGACCATCGTGGAGTTCTCCGACTTCGAGTGTCCGTTCTGCGGCCGCGTGGAACCGACCATCGACAAGATCAAGGAGACCTACGGCAAGGAGAAGGTTCGCATCGTCTGGAAGAACCAGCCGCTGCCCTTCCACAAGGACGCTCGCCCCGCGGCCGAGGCCGCCGAGGCGGTGTTCAACATCGGCGGCAACGACGCCTTCTGGAAGTTCCACAAGCTCGCGTTCTCGAACCAGCGCGCGCTGACCGAGGCGAACTTCAAGGAGTGGGCGAAGCAGTCCGGCGTGGACGTCGCTAAGTTCGAGGACGCCATCAAGACCAAGAAGTACTCCGCCAAGATCGATCAGGACATGGCGCTGGGTAACAAGCTTGGTGCCAACGGTACGCCGGCGTTCCGCATCAACGGCGTGACTCTCGTTGGCGCGCAGCCCTTCGAGAAGTTCAAGGAGGTCATCGACCAGCAGCTGGCCGAGGCCCAGAAGATGGTCGCCGCCGGCACGCCCAAGGCCGAGGTCTACGTGGCGGCTTCCAAGAAGAACGCCCAGGCCGCGCCGGAGCAGCCCAAGGCCGAAGAGCAGAAGCCCCCGCCGCCGGACACCACCGTGTGGAAGGTGCCGGTCATGAACGACGACCCGGTCCGTGGCGGCAAGGACGCCCTGGTCACGATCGTCGAGTGGTCCGACTTCCAGTGCCCGTTCTGCAAGCGCGTGGAAGACACCATGAAGAAGATCACCGAGACCTATGGCGACGACGTCCGCGTGGTGTGGAAGGACAATCCGCTTCCGTTCCACCCCCGAGCCAAGCCCGCCGCCATCCTGGCGCGCCATGCGCAGAAGCTCAAGGGCAACAAGGGCTTCTGGGACGCGCACGACGCGCTGTTCGAGAGCCAGCCGAAGCTCGAGGAAGAAGATCTCAAGGCCGTTGCCGACAAGATCGGGGTCCCCTGGGACGGCGCCAAGGCCGCCATCGACGGCGAGAAGTACATGGACAAGATCGAGGCGGATGCCGACCTGGGCGCGGACCTCGAGGCCCGTGGAACCCCGCACTTCTTCATCAACGGACGCCGGCTCAGCGGCGCTCAGCCCTTCGAGAAGTTCAAGGAGCTGATCGACGAAGAGATGGGCAAGGCCAAGGCCCTGGTGGCCAAGGGTACGCCCCGCGCCAAGGTGTACGACGAGATCATGAAGGAGGGCAAAGAGCCCCCGCCCCCCGAGAAGAAGGACGTTCCGCCCCCGGACGCCAACGCTCCTTGGAAGGGCGCGGCGAATGCCAAGGTCATCATCCAAGAGTGGTCGGACTTCCAGTGCCCGTTCTGCAAGCGCGTGGAGCCGACGATCAAGCAGGTCATGGATGAGTTCGGCACCAAGGTGAAGTTCGTGTGGCACGACCTTCCGCTGCCGTTCCACCAGGACGCCCCCCTCGCCTCCGAAGCCTGCCGCGAGGCACAGGCTCAGAAGGGCAAGGACGGCTTCTGGAAGTGCCACGAGAAGCTTTTCGAGATGCAGCCGAACATCAAGCGGCCGGACCTCGAGAAGATGGCGCAGGAGATCGGCCTGGACATGACCAAGTTCAAGGCGGCCCTCGACAATCGCACCCACAAGGATGCGGTGGAGAAGGACGCTGCGATTGGCAACAAGGCCGGCGTGAGCGGCACCCCCGCTTTCGTGATCAACGGTTACTTCATCAGCGGCGCCCAGCCGTACGGTGCCTTCAAGAAGGCCATCACGCGGGCGTTGAAGGAAGCGAAGTAGTGAAGATGGAACGCATGGTCAGGGCGGCTCTCGCAGCCGCTCTGACCACGGTTCTGGCGGCCTGTGGCGGGGGCTCCGGCTCCCGCCCCGGCGCCGCTGCTCCCAAGGCCTCGTCGGACGTCGACGTCAACGTGCAACCCGGCGCCGAGACCGCGGAAGGCGCTGGCCCCACGATGGCCGTGCGCGGAGATCCCGGTCCCAGCTCCGAGCAGGTGCCGGTGAACGCGGACGATCCAGTGTGGGGCGATCCGAACGCCCCGGTCACGCTGGTCACCTTTCAGGATTTCCAGTGCCCGTTCTGTGCGCGGGTGCACCCCACCATCAAGCAGCTCGAGCAGGATTATGGTCCGGGCACGCTGCGCGTGGTGTTCAAGCACAACCCCCTGCCCTTCCACCAAGACGCATTGCCCGCGGCGGTGGCATCCCAGGCGGTGTTCGAAGTCGCCGGGTCTCCGGCGTTCTTCGCCTACGCAGATCTTCTGTTCCGAGGTCAGAGAAACCTCTCGGACGACAACCTCATCGCGTGGGCGGAGGAGGTCGGCGTGGATCGCGCGAGCCTGTTCCGCACCGTGCGGCAGCCCGCCGCGCGAGAGAAGGTCGCTCGCGACATGGATCTGGCGCAGGCCATCGGCGCCAGCGGCACGCCGGCGTTTCGCATCAACGGCGCCACGCTGGTCGGCGCCCAGCCGATCGAGAAGTTCAAGGAGCTCATCGACCAGGAGCGCGCGGCAGCGCGCGCGCTGCGTGGTCAGGGAGTCTCTCCCGAGCAGATCTACCCGACGCGGGTGGCGAAGAACTACGTCCCCCCGGCGGAGTCGAAGCCTGCCGCCAGCGCACCCAGGGAAGACGACACCACCGTCTGGAAGGTGCCCCTCGACAAGTCCCCGGTCTTGGGCCCGCCCACGGCACTGGTCACCATCGTGGAGTTCTCGGACTTCGAGTGCCCGTTCTGCCGTCGGGTGCAGTCCACGGTGGACGAGGTCATGGATCGCTACAAGGGCAAGGTGCGGTTGGTGTTCAAGCACAACCCGCTGCCCTTCCACAAAGGCGCCCTGCCGGCGGCGCTCGTGAGCATCGAGGCGCGCACGGAGCGCGGCGACAAGGGATTCTGGGACGCGGCCAAGGCGCTCTACGCCGAGCAGACGCCCATGACGGACGAGCAACTGCTCGACGTCGCCAAGCGCCTCAAGCTCAATGGCTTCCGCGTGAAGCAGGTATTGGCCAAGGAGACGCACAAGAAAGTCGTCGAAGCGGACCAGGATCTGGCGACGGACCTGGAGGCGCGCGGCGTGCCTCACTTCTTCATCAACGGCCGCCGGCTGAGCGGCGCGCAGCCCATCGAGCGATTTGCGAAGTTGATCGACGAGGAGATCGCCAAGGCCGAGGACCTGGTGAAGAAGGGCACGCCCAAGGCCCGCATCTACGCGACCTTGATGAAAGACGCGAAGGGCCCGCCGCCGCCGGAAACCAAGACGGTTCCGGCCCCCGGCAAGGCGAATCCGAGCCGAGGCCCGGCGAACGCGCCCATCGTGGTCCAGATGTTCTCGGACTTTCAGTGCCCCTTCTGCCAGCGCGCGGTGCCCACCGTGGAGAGCCTCGAGAAGGCGTTTCCCGGACGTGTTCGCGTGGTGTGGCGGAACTTCCCGCTGCCGTTCCACACTCACGCGCGCCTCGCTGCGGCGGCGGCCTTGGAGGCCTTCGCCCAGAAGGGCAACGCCGGGTTCTGGAAGATGCACGACCTGCTGTTCGCGGGTCAGAAGCAGCCGGACGGGCTGGAACGTGCGGCCCTCGAAGGCTACGCGCAACAGATCGGGCTCGACATGTCCAAGTTCCGGGCGGCCCTCGACGACGGGCGCCACGACGCGGCAATCCAGAAAGACGAAGCGATCGCCAAGACCGCGGGAATCAACGGCACGCCGGCGTTCGTGATCAACGGGTACTTCGTGTCCGGGGCGCAACCCTTGGGAGCGTTCAAGAAGGTCGTGAACCTCGCTCTCGACGACATCAAGAAGGGCAAAAAGAAGCCTTGATGCGATGAGCTCCCGCGCTCGGCTCGTCGCCCTCGCGCTCGGACCCCTCGTCACCCTCGTGGCGTGTCCCGGGCGGCAAAGCGGCCCGCCGAGCGCGGTGGCCTCCGTGACGCCCGTGCCCTCGGACGCCGGCGCTGCCGGCGAGAGCACGCTGCTCGCGGCGGTGGGCCGAGCGAAGTCCCCGGACGACGTCAATCGCCTGCTCACCAAGCAGATCTGCGATCGCGCCGTTCGCTGCGGCACCATCGGCGAGTCCCAGCGCCCCGAGTGTCTGAAGGGACTGGGGCGGAGTCGCCTCACGTTGGTGTGGGGCACGACGTCGAAGCTCAGCTGGGACGTCCTCGACCACGGTCGGGTTCGCTTCGACGCCTCGCGCAGCAAAGCGTGCGTCTCCGCCTGGCTCTCGGCGAGCTGCTACGGGCCGTGGAGCTTGCCGGAGGGGTGCTCCCGAGTGCCCGCGCCGGTGTGGCTCGAGCCCACGGTGGCCCCCGGAGGAACTTGCAGCCGCTTCGACGAATGCGTGGACGGTTTTTGCTCGAGCACAGCTGCCGGGTGCGACGGAAGGTGCATCGCGCGCTCCCCGACGGGGGGCGAGTGCGGCCCGAACCAGGTGTGCCAGGAGTCGGATTTCTGCGAGGACGGACGCTGCCGGCCTCGAGCCAAGCTCGGTGAAGAGTGCGGCGGTCACTATCTGTACTGCGAGGATGCGCTGTTCTGCGAAGGCTACTTGCCCGAGAACGAGAGCGTCGAGTACGGCTACCCCGAGCAGAAGGGGCACTGCTCCCGGCCGAAACCGGAGGGTTCCGAGTGCTTCACGCTGCGCAGTGACGAGATCTGCGACCCGCGGCTGTTCTGCGACTGGGGCGCCCGCTCTCCCAAGTGCCGACGACGCCTTTCGAAGGACAGTGAATGCCGGTGGCTGGACGCGTGCGCCGAGGGCCTCGTGTGCCGCGGTCTCGTGCTGGAAGGCCGAAGCCCGACCGGCGCCAATCGTATCGGGGTGAGCGTGGCAGGGCGATGCGAGCCAATACTCGATCTAGGCAGCACGTGCGATCCCGCCGCGACCGTCACGGGCTGCCCCCAGTCGATGATCTGTCAGCGCGAGAGCCGCACCTGTCGCTCCAAGGGCCACCCCGGGGACCCCTGCGACTCGGCTTGGTGCGCGCCGAACACCGTGGAGTGTCATCCCAACAGTTGCTTCGCGAGCCTGTACTGCGACCCGAAGAGCCACACCTGTCAGCCGCAACACGCGGAAGGAGAGAGCTGTGTACCGCGGGTGCTCGGACGCGACGACAATCCCTGTTTCCTCTCCGACTGCGACGAGAAGAGCCGTCGCTGTGCGCTGTCGTGCCGGTAGGACCTCGCGACGGGCCAACATAATTCGAGAAATCATTCGAACGGGTTCGATACCCCCGGCTTGGGGGGCGGTGATAGCGTGCCCACGATGCCAAAATCCGCCGTGCTCGCCTGTCTGCCCGTGATTGTCGCTCTGCTCGCTTGCAAGGAAGAAGCGCCTGCGCCGACGCCAACTCCGGTCGCGACGCCCACGCCACCGCCGGCGGCCACGCCCGCCGCCGCCCCAGAGTCCCCCGCCGAGCCCGAGCGCGCGGCCCCGACCGAGCCTCAGCGGAGCGGCAAGCCGGAGCTGCTCACGGCGGACGAGATCGCGTCCCGCCTGAAGCAGACGATGCATGGACATGTGGCCATCCCATCGCAGTCGTTCGGCCTGGCGGTCACCGGCCTGGGCGATATCAGCGTTCTTTCCACCATGTCGCCGAACGGCAAGGAGCTCGTGTTCCACGTCTACGACGCCGAGGGCAAACGCATCCAGAGCCTGCTCAACAAGAACGCAGCCGACTGGCACGCCGTGAAGCTCTTGGCCGTGGCCTTTCCGGACGTGGATGGGGACGGCAACCAGGACTTCGTTGCCTTGGCCAGCTACTCGCCCGGCGCTTTCAACGCTGCCGGCGTGTTCACTCGACCGGGCGGCGGACGCTTCGTGTTCGACGCAGCCCGCTCCGAACGGGCCAGTCGCGGGAGCCCTACCTCGGTGATGGCGGCCGCCCGCGCAGCGCGCTGACAGGGCCTGAGGGTGTGACCGCGGCCGTGGTCCAAGGGATCTCACTCTGAGACGTCGGACTGATCGATATCACCTGATTTCTGCTGCAATTCGCGGCGAACCGGGGCTCCGTCGGCAGGCCTCGGCTCGTGAAGCGGCCGCGGAACCCGAGCAGCGTGCAGGATGCGCCCGGACGCGGTCTTGGAAAAACGCCCCCGGTCCCCCAGCCGGGAATTTCGAGTTTGTTGGGGCTTCCTTGTGAGCGTCGAAGTGTTACCGTGGTGCTCGGACATTAACGGAGGTGGACGTGGCAAAGCGTCAGTCGTGGGTTGCGGGGCGGAAAGTGCAACGACTTCTCGGCCTGCTCCGATGGCTGGCCGCGAAGGATGACTGGGTCAACACCAACGAGATGCGAAAGCTCTACAAGCGGCGAACCATACGCACGGTTCAACGCGACATCGCGGAGCTTCGCAGCGCGGGTGTTCCCATCGAGCGCGACGAGCGCGGCTGGCGCTTGCGCCAGCGCGAGGCGGTGCGCTGGCTGAAGGTCGCTCCCTAGTGGGCGCCTAGCTTCGACATCCAGAGAGGGTTTGTTGGTCCGGCGCGGAACCATCCGCGCCGACGCGTCCGCGACATCGCGTTCGCCTTACCCTCCACGCGGCCAAGCCCAATCACAGCTGCTCGGTACCACGACCCGTGGAGCGCGGTCGTGTATCTCGCGTCCGCCGAGAGTGGGACCGCGGCGCAGAATTGCGCGCGCCGAAGGGCGACATTTCCGGCCCGCCGCCCTGCGACAGACCCTGTCGCAGGGCGGGAGCGTACCACGATTCGCGGTCCGCCGGCGCAGGACCCATGTCTCTGGGGGAACAGGGGCCGAATCCGCACCTTTGCCCCCGAGTCGGTTCCCCTCCCCGGACGTTAGGGCGGCCGTCCCGACTCAGTGCAGTCCCTGCTGCTGCTGTTGCTGTTGTTGCTGCTGCTGCTGCTGTTGCTGCTGTTGCTCCTGAATCACGACGTGCCCCGCTGCGGCCGCCGCGGTGGAACCTGCCAGCTGCGCCGGCGGGTTTTTCGGGCTGCAAACGCATCCCGAGGTGCCGTGCTCCACCAGCACGAAGGCCGTCATCACCATCCCGAGCTCGCCGCAGGACTGGGCGCACGCCGAAGGCCCGCGCTCGTCCTTCTCCAGCTCCTGTGCGCTCTTGTAGCCATGCATACAGCCCGGCAGCGTCGCCAGCAGCGCGGCCAGCGCGAGCCCTACACCCGTTCTTTGCGTCATGATTCCTCCCGCCATGCGGCGCGCCGAGGCCACCGCTTTTTTGCTCCGCAACGTTGCTTTGCGCTGCGCCCCCCGTTCGAGCGCGCCTCCTCGGCGAGCCGGCGACCCAGCGCCGCCTTTCGACTCACCTCGAGCTGCAGGGACGCGCCACGACGCACAGGAGGCCTCCGAGCACGGCCCGAAGGGCCGCGCGCAGGGAACCGGCGACCCAGCGCCACGCCTCGACTCACCTCGAGCTGCAGGGACGCGCCACGACGCACAGGAGGCCTCCGAGCACGGCCCGAAGGGCCGCGCGCAGGGAACCGGTCCGGACCCCGTGTGCATAGTGACTCAGCGCGCCCGAGAGGATTCGAGCCGGCGACCCAGTGTCACTCCGCGACTCACTCCGAGCTGCAAGGACGCGCTTGGACTCCAATAAGGCCGCGAGCCGGGCCGAAGGCCCGGCGAAGCGAACCGGTCCGCCCCCGGTGTGCATAGTGACTCAGCGCGCCCGGCAGGATTCGAACCTGCGACCTACGGCTCCGGAGGCCGTCGCTCTATCCAGCTGAGCTACGGGCGCGAGGGGACGGCAGGTGTAGCGCAGCTTTCGCTCCGTGCGAAGGGGCGAAAGCCTCGAACATCTCCGCGCTCGCCTCCACCGCCGCGGGAACCGGGGCCTGGCGGTCCGAGAGCGTTCAGGTACCCTGCGCGCGATGCAGATCACGCCCATTTCCTGCCTGCGAGACAACTTCGCCTACCTGATCCACGCCGACGGCAGCGATCGCGCCCTGGTCGTCGATCCGAGCGAGGCCGCCCCGGTCATCGCGGCCCTCGAGGCGGCGGGGCTCACGCTGGTGGGGATCCTCAGCACGCACCACCA
Organism: Polyangiaceae bacterium; assembly: GCA_020633235.1. Classification (NCBI taxonomy): domain Bacteria; kingdom Pseudomonadati; phylum Myxococcota; order Polyangiales; family Polyangiaceae; species Polyangiaceae bacterium. The sequence goes on from JACKEA010000009.1 coordinate 203,481, forward strand.
CTGGGACCACGTGGGGGGCAACGAGGAGCTGTGTGCGCGCTTCGACGATCTGGAGGTGTACGGCCACGCGTCCGACGCCGACGGCGGCCGGATCCCGGGACAGACCCATCGCCTCGAGCACGAGCAAACCTTCGAAGCGGCGGGCCTCGCGTTCCGAGCGCTGCACATCCCGGGACACACCACCGGCGCGGTCGCCTATCTGGTGGAAGACGCGGTGTTCACCGGCGACACGCTGTTCGCCGCGGGCTGCGGTCGCTTGTTCGAAGGCACGCCGGCCATGATGTACGCGTCCCTCAACGAAAAGCTCGGCGCATTGCCCGACGCGACCCGCGTGTACTTCGGTCACGAATACACCGAGAACAACCTGCGCTTCGCCGCCCACGTGGAGCCGAGCAACGCCGACGTGAAGGCCAAAGCGGAGCGCGCCGCCGCCCTCCGTGCCCGGGGAGAGCCCACGACGCCCTCCACCATCGGCGAAGAGCGTCTCACCAATCCGTTCATGCGCTGCGACAGCGCCGAGATCCGGCACAGCGTGAAGCTCGACGCGACGGCCACCCCCGTGGACGTCCTCGCCGCCGTGCGGTCCGCCAAAGACGCGTTCTGATGCGTCGCTCCATCTTGCTCGCCGCGCTGCTGCAGGTCGCCTGCGACGGCTGCGGCCATTCGCCGCCGGCCGCCACGACCGACGTCCCAGCGCGGCCATCCGTCACCCGAGCGCCCTCCGCCGCTCCCCGCGGCAGCGCCCCCGCCGCGCCCAGCGCCAGCGCGGATCCAGGCCCGTTGCTGCCGGCCAAGGAGCTCACGTGGGTCTACGACACCACGCCCACGGGACCGATCCAGGTCGTCATCAGCTTGCCGGTACGCCGCGAATCCCAGCGCTTTCCAGTGCTCGTGGCGCTGCATGGTCGCGGCGAGGCCTTCAAGGGTCCGGCCCGCGGCGCCCGCGGCTGGATCGACGACTACTGGCTGCCCAAGGCCATCGAGCGCTTGCACGAGCCGCCTCTGACGAAGAAGGACTTCCTCGACATCGTCGACGAAGCGCGGCTCGCGAAGCTGAACGCCAGCCTCGAGAAGGAGCCGTATCACGGGCTCATCGTGGTGTGCCCGTACACCCCCGACGTGCTGGCCGGGGACAAGCCCTTCAGCGCCGTCACGCCCTTCGCCACCTGGCTCGTAGAAGAGCTCTTGCCGCGCGTGAAGCGCGAGACGCCCGCCATCGGCAAGCCGGAGGCGACGGGCATCGATGGCGTCAGCCTGGGGGGCCGCGTGTCGCTGCTGACCGGGCTCGAACGCCCCGAGGCGTTTGGTGACGTGGCGACGCTACAGGCCGCCTTCGATTCCGAGGATGCGCCGGAGCTGACGCGTCGTGCCCGCGCCGCAACGACAAGAAACCCAAAGCTCGAGCTGCGGCTGCTCACCAGCGACGGTGACTTCTTCCTGCGCGCGACCCGCACCATCTCGAAGGCCTGGACGGACGCCGGCATCGCGCATCAGTTCGTCGAGATACCGGGACCGCACGACTATCCGTTCAACCGCGGCCCGGGCGCATACGAGATGCTGCTGTTCCACGACCGCGTGCTGCGCGGCGAGCCCCCGCCCATTCCTCAGCCGTAGCTCTCGTCGCCCAACAGATCGAGCAGGGCCCGGAGCGTGGCACCGGAGTCGTGATCGAAGCGCACGCCGGCGCGGGCCGGAGAGCCGCGATGGCTCCAGACCACGTGCCCGACGAGCACCACCGGCTCCCACCGATTCGGCGTTTCCACCGTGAGACGCACCGCCGAGCCGGCAGCCAGATGCGCGCGCACCTCGAGCTGTGCACCGCCCAGGCCCAGATCCAAAACGTGCACTTGCCCGCGGAAACCGACGGTGGGCGCCTCCAGGGTGGCCCGCAGGCTCACGGGGCGGCGTCCGAACGCCCGGAAGTGCTCGTGAAGGGGCATTTTTTGCGTGTCCCACGCTACCACGGGGAGGCTCCAACTACTTGGGGTACAAGCGGCGGCTCCGCTACGATAAGTTCCCCATCATCGGGTGCGCTGCCTCGGCGCGCCCTCATTGGAGACCTATCCAACATGGCCCAGGATACGCGAAAAGACCCGCGGGCGAAGGTGCTCACGATGACCGTGCGCTACAAGAGCGCCACTCTCGACGAGTTCATCGAGCATCACTCGCACGACGTCAGCCGCGGCGGCATGTTCATCAAGACGCCGTCCCCCTTCCCGCCCGGAACGCTCCTCAAGTTCGAGGTGAAGATCGCCGACGACAAGAAGGTGATGCAGGGCGTCGGCCGCGTGGTGTGGAAGCGCGAGCCACCGGAGTCCGGCGAGGACCGCCCGGCCGGCATGGGCGTGAAGTTCATCAAGATCGACGACGATTCCACCAAGGTGATCGATCAGTTGGTGGCTGGGCGGAAAGAAGGCACCAGCGCCTTCGAGGCAGGAGAAGCCGGTAGCGTTCCCGTCAAGGCCGCGCCCAAGCCGGAGCCGGAGCCCAAGCCCGAGCCCGAGCCCGAGAAGAAGGCCGAGCCCGAGAAGAAGCCCGCCGAGGGCCCCATCCGCAAGGCCACCATGATCGGCCTCGGTGCGATGGCCTCGTCGAAGCCACCCCAGAAGGAGCCCGAGCCCGAGAAGAAGCCCGAGCCCGAGAAGGAAAGCGGCGGTTTCTTCCCCGAAACGGACGCCGAGAAGGACATGCCTCCGCCGGAGGACCGCACGGTGATGAAGCAGGCCGCGGAGCTGCTGGCCGATGCGCTGCGGGAAGCCGGGGGCTCGATGGAAGAGGTGGGCGAAGCCAAGCCCGCGGAGCCCAAAGAAGAGAAGAAGCCCGAGCCCGAGAAGAAGGAAGAGAAGCCGGCGGCCGCCGAGGCGAAGGAAGAGAAGAAGCCCGAGCCCGAGAAGAAACCCGAGCCCGAGAAGAAGCCCGAGCCGGCTCCGGCCTCGGGTCGCGTCGAGAAGGAAGAGAAGAAGCCCGAGCCGAGGGTCGCCCTCGCCTCCGAGGCACCTTCGGCTTCGGAAGGTGGTGGTTCTGGCGGCAAGGCGATCGCGCTGCTGCTCGGCGTCGCCGCGGCGGCGGGCATCGCGTTCCTGTTGACGCGGGAGAAGGCCCCGGAGCCGACGCCGCCGGTGATCGACAGTGCGCCGACACAAACCGCGGAGCCTCCCCCCACCAACACCGAGCCGGAAGCCGCCGCGCCGGCGGCGGAGGAAGACGCCGCGACGGAAGCGGCGGACGCCGCAGCGTCGGCCGAGCCCAGCGCATCCGCGCCGGAGCCGGCGGCAACGCCGACTCCGAAGCCGGCGCCCACACCCAAGCCCGCGCCCACACCGAAGCCGGCCCCCACACCGAAGCCGGCCCCGACGCCCAAGCCCGCGCCCACGCCCAAGCCGGCCCCGACGCCCAAGCCCACGGCCGCACCTACACCGGCCCCCACGCCCAAGCCGGCGCCCACGTCCACCGGCGAGAGCGACAACCCTTACTGACACGCGCCCGCGAAGGGGCGATTTTCTTCGCACCTTCGCGGGGATGCGTCACGCCGAGGGGGCAGACGTACTAGAATCCTCTGCCCATGTCCGGCTCCCCGAGCAGCGAGCGCGGCGACGATGACGCCGCGAGCGATCCGCGGGTGGGATCCGTCCTCGCCGACCGCTACCGCATCGACTCCCTGCTCGGTGAGGGCGGCATGGGCAGGGTGTACGCCGCCGAGCACGTGCTCATGCGCAAGCGCTTGGCGATCAAGATCCTGCACCGGGAGCTCACCACGGTGCCGGACGTGGTGGCGCGCTTCGAGCGGGAGGCGATGGCCGCCGCCAACATCGACCACCCCAACGTGGCGACAGCCACGGACTTCGGCAAGCTGCCCGACGGCTCCGTGTTCCTCGTGCTCGAGTTCGTGCGGGGCAAGAACTTGCGGGACGAGATCGCCGAAGGTCCCTTCGCAGTGGAGCGCGCGCTTCACATCGCCCGTCAGGTGGCGTCGGCGCTCGCGAGCGCGCACTCGCTGGACATCGTCCATCGCGACCTGAAGCCCGAGAACGTGATGTTGGTGAAGAAGGGCAACGACCCCGACTTCGCCAAGGTGTTGGACTTCGGCATCGCCAAGGTGCCCATCGGGGAAGCGGGCGCGACCGGCAAGGCGATCACCAAGGTGGGGATGGTGTTCGGCACGCCGGAGTACATGGCCCCGGAGCAGGCCCTGGGTCAGCCGGTGGACGGCCGCGCCGATCTCTACGCCTTGGGCATCATCGTGTACGAAATGCTGGCGGGCGTTCGCCCCTTCAGCAGCAAGAGCCCGGTGGGCATCTTGGGGCAGCAGCTCTCCAAGGCGCCGCCGTCCTTCGCGGAGCGCGCGCAGGGGCTGATCATCCCACCGCAGGTGGAGCACTTCGTGATGCAGCTGCTCGCGAAGGAAGCGGGGGATCGCATCCAGACCGCTACCGCCGTGGTCGAGGCCCTCGACGTACTACTGGGCCCCACCCCGGCGCGCGGTGGCCACGTATTCACCATGCCCGGCGGCTCGGTGGCGTCCCATGCGGTGTCGAGCCCCAGCTTCCACTCGATCCCCGATCTCGAATCCCCCAGCTCCGAGCACATCAGCGTGCCCAATCTTCCGGCGCCGCCCTTGGGCAGCTCCGAGAGCTGGGAGGTTCCAGACGAAGCGTTGGGCTCCGATCCGCGAGCCTCGGTGCCGTCCGATCCTCGCGGCTCCATGCCGTCCTATTCGTCCGACCCCCGAGCCTCGATTCCGTCCTACCCCGGCAGCTCGCCGGACATCGCCATGGCGCCGAGCAGCGGTGGAACGTTGGTCGGAGGGTTGGCAGCTCCGCCATCCAGCGCCCTCGGTAGCGGACCGCACCCGCGGGTCGAAATGGCGAGCGCGCCGAGCCTCCGCCACAAGCCCAGTGCGAGCCCCGCTCGGGAGCTGCTCGAGAAGATCTACGACTTCATTGACGATCTCCGTGACAAGCTGCCGCCAAACGTGCGGCGGCCGCTGAAGGACGTCCCCACCCCGGCATTCCTGATCGCCGCCGTCGTGCTCGCCCTGGGCGCCATCTTCGGCGCCGTGCTGTTGGTGGTGGCGCTGGCCGCGGGGCACTCCTCCACTGCTCCGCTGGCGAGCGCATCCAGCGCGCCGCCGGCGAGTGCGTCCGCCGCACCGATGCCGGACGTGCCGCGCCCTTCCGATTCGGAGCTCGCCCGCGCGCGTCAAGGGGGTGCCGCCGCGCTGGCAACACTGGCGACCAAGTTTCCGAAGGACGCCGAGCTCTTGGTCGAGCTGACGAAGGCGCAGATCGCCGAACGGCGCCACGCCTCCGCGGCCATGACCGTCAGCAAGGCCCTGGCCCTGGATCCGGCACTCAACAAGAACCCCGAGATCGCCAGCGCCCTGTGGGCCTTGTCACAAACGAAGGAAGGCGGAGAGGCGGCATTTCAGCTGTTGGAAGGGCCGATGGGCGCGAAGGGCGCCGACATCATCTACGAGCTCTCCACCACCAGCGGCATCCGCACCAGCGTGAAGCAGCGCGCCGCCAAGTGGCTCACCACGGAGCAGTTCCAGAAGAACTCGTCCCCCGAGCTGAACATCCTGGTCGCGCTGGTACAATCCAAGAGCTGTGAGCAGCAGCACGCGCTCTTGCTCCGCGCGAAGAACGTAGGAGACGCTCGCACGCTGAAGCTCCTCACGGGCTGGCGCGACAACAAAGCCGGCTGCGGCCGCCGCGGTCGCGACGATTGCCACCCGTGCTTGCGAAAAGACGAGCGCCTGAGCGACGCCATCAGCGCCATCGAAAAGCGCGACAAAGGCTGACGCACGCTTTTCATTTGGATGTCGGTCCGCCGCGGAACCTCGCGGCCCCCCACGCAAGCCACGCGACGATCTGCGTTGGCAGGTACCACAGCACCACGCCCTGTGGCGCGACCGCGAGCAGGAGCGGCACGCCGACGAAGACCGGCAGCCACAGGCTCTTGGCCCGGCGTGCCGCCCGTTGCGCCATCTGTACCGCCGCGGGGGACGCCTCCCGCTGCGCAAGGCTCTGCCACAGCCGGAGATTCTGCTTCAGACGAAGCAGGCCGACGACACCGACCAGGACCCCCACGCCGAGACCGGTGAGCGGCGCGCGCTGGCCCAAGTTGCCGAGCCAGGCGCCGTCCGGTCGATGCGAAGCAAGCAGCGACCAGACGCCAACGAAGAGCACGACGCGCAAGAGCGGACCGGGCAGGCTCGCCATCGCGTTACCGAGCTGGAGGCGCCGGAGGTGCCGCTGCCTCTCCTCGAGGCTGGCAGCGTCGTCGACCTCGCCCACGGGGTACTTGCGCCAGAACCAGGCGTTGACCTGCTCGGCGAGGGCGAAGACCACACCTGCCGCGGCCAACCGGAGCTCCCAAGGCACGGCATCAGCATGCGCATCGGAGCGGCGGCTGTCCATCGACGGCTACTGATAGCCGTAGTCGATGTCGGATGCTTCGTCGCTGGAGGTGGCCGGAGCCACGCTCGGTGTGAGGGGCACCAAGGCGCGCCAGAGTGCAACAGCACCGAGCAGCGCGGTTCCCACGAGCTGCAGCGGCAGCCGCCGGCGGAGCCGGGCGGCCTTCGGCAGCGCCAGTGCCAGCGGCACGAGCGACAGAATGCCGAGCACGGGTCCGCGCATTTCTGCATACACGAACGTGAGCGCGATCACGCCCCACAGCAGAGTCGCGAGCACCGGGGCTACGGTCTCGAACCGCATGGCGCGTCGGGACAAGAGTGCGGCGACGCCCAAGCCGCCGCACGCCGCGGCGACCATGCCGCCGAACTCCCCGACGACCAACGTTCCCGACGCCGCGCACGCTGCGGCAATCACGCTGCCCGCCAGAGTGACGGCGAAGGCGGCGGAGGCAGGGCGTTGGCCCGCGAGGGCGAAGCGGAGCACCTGGCTCAGGGTGACGAGGGCCGCAGCGGCGAGCACGAGCGCGCCCGACAGCTCCCACGCCGAAAGGCGCGCGGCGAGCGGTCGCAGGACGATCCAGGCTGCGACCGCCGACGCCACGATGGCGACGAGCCAACGCCCGCGGGGAGCGAGCAGTGCCCACACGAGGCCCACGGCGGCCAAGTGCGGCATCCACTGCGTCACGTCCGTGGGCGCCCAATCCACGCCGCTCAGTCCGAAGTGACCCACGACGTAGGCCAGCGCCAGAGCGAGGGGCAGCGCCTTCCCCTCCCCCGCCCGCCGAGGTCGGGCTCCGAGCAGCAGGACGAAGGCTACGATGCTCGGGGCCACCACCCAGGCGAGCGCCACGGGGGTCACGGACTTATTTCCGAACGCCTTCGACGGCGACGGTGAGGCGCAGCTCGTCGCTGGCGGCGGCGAGCATGTTCTTCATGTCGAAGTCCGAGCGCTTGATCGTGAAGCTGCCCTCGAAGCCGGTGCGGAAGGACTTGTCCACGGGGAACTCTCCGGCGCCCACGTGCGTCATCTCCACCGTGACGGGCTTGGTCACACCATGGAGCGTGAGATCGCCGGTCACCTTGTACTTGCCGTCGCCGGCGGCCTCGATCTTCGTGCTCTTGAAGGTGATCTTCGGGAACTGCGTCGCGTTCAAGAAGTCGCCGCCCTTGAGGTGGTCGTCCCGCTTCTTGACGGCGGTGAACACGCTCCCTGCGTCCGCCTCGATCTCGACCGAGCTCTTGTCGGGCTCGTCTGCCAGGTTCATCTTGCCGGTGACCTTGGTGAACATGCCGTAGGTCCAAGAGAAGCCGGCATGCTTCGCCGAGAACACGATGGTGGAGTGAGCGGGGTCGAGCTCGTAGCTGCCCTTGGCATCCGCCAGCTTGGGCGCGGCACCTGGTTCTTGCGCCGCCGTGGGTGCCGGCGGTGTGTCCGCCTTCTTCACCGGCTCCTGAGCGGACGTCGGCTCGCTCTTGGGGGTTTCCTTCTTGTCGTCGCAGGCCGAAACCGCAACTGAGAGGGCCAAAACCGTGGCAATCGTCGAAAGCTTCATGGCTCACTGCATTCCGCCGGGGAGCCCTCGCGACAACCACCGGAAAGAGCAACGGACTGTTGCGCTCGATTGAACAACGCTCAGCGCGTGTGAACGAACGCCGCTGTTCGGCACATACCCTTGTCGTCGTAGGTCAGGAGCAGCTCCGGCCCCCCTCCCCGTGCCCCTGGTGGCGGCCGGTAAAAGGAATAGAACGCCTGCCCTTTGGCCGTGCACGGTGCCGTCGTGGTGTCGCGGCAGACATGGGCGCTGCCGAGGTAGCCCTCGATCTCGTGCCGTCGCTTGCCGACCAACGACTGGGCGGGGGGTAGCGGGTCCACCACGAAGTGTCCTCGGGCTCGGCGCACCTTCACCAGTGCGCTGCCCAGGGCGCCGAGGGGGCCGGGCCGGCCTTCGGAGGGCGGCCGTCCGTCGAAGACGCTCTTGTCGGCTTCGGTGGTGCAGCGGCGCAGGTAGCTACCCCCGCACGCGCAGTCGCAGTGACCGAGCAGGGCGCACGGGCAGGAGCAATGCCCACTGGTGACGACGCACCCCGCCGTTGCACGACAAGCTGCCTCGGCCGCGTGAATCGCTGCCACCGTGACGGCGGGGTCGGCGTCGCTGCCGATCAGATCCGCATGGCGTACCGCGCGCTCGCAGTCGTTCTCGGCAGGGCGACACTCGAGCGCGCTGTAGGTGGGTTGCTCCAGGATGCAGCCTTTGGTGCGGGCGCAGTCGTGCGGCTCGCGACCGCTGCAGCCGTCGGCGGCAACCTGGGAAACCTTGGGGCTCGAAGCGGGCGGCGCCGCGAGCGTCGAAGGGGCGGCGCTGGGGGGCGCCGTAACGCGAGCGTCCGGCGCGCGCTCCCGACTGCAGGCGAGCGCGACGACCCCGAAGAGCAGCAGCGCCGTTCGTGCCATGCGTCCAGCTTACGCCATCGCGCCGGGCGCGAGGTTCCGCGCCGTGAAAACCCCCAAATGCCCCTGGATGAAAAAGGTGCGAGGAACGGCGGCTGTCGGTACTCTCGGAACCACGATGAAGACCGTCCTCCGTTTGGGTGTTCCGTTGCTGTTGTTGCTGGTGCCCGCGCTGGTGGATTGCGGAGCCCTGTCGAAGTTCCCCGGAGGTGGGGACTGCCCGAGCACGGCGGAAGCGGCGATGGACGCGAACTTCGGCCTGAAGGGCGAAGTGGAGGGCAAGGTGAAGGCGGCGCTGGCAGCAGGCGCAGCGCTGCAAGGGTTGGCGGCAGAGGTCGAGGCAGACGTGGCGACGGCCTGCGGCAACCTGGCCAAAGACCTTGGCGCCTCGAGCGACGACATCGAGCCCAAGGAAGACGGCCCCGGCAAGAAGGCCGAAGCCGCCTGCCAGGCCGCGGTGAAGGCCCTTGGCGACGTGAAAGCCAAGGCCAAGGGCACGCTGCAGGTGAAGGTGATCCCGCCGAAGTGCTCGGCATCCATGAACGCCATGGCGGACTGCGCCGCGAAGTGCGACGCCAAGGTGGAACCCGGTTCGGCCAAGGTCACCTGCGAGGGTGGAGAGATCAGCGGAAAGTGCAGCGGCAAGTGCAAGGGCTCCTGCACGGTGGAGGCTGGCGCTTCCTGCGAAGGGAGCTGCAGCGCCACCTGCGAAGGCGAGTGCTCGGCATCGTTCAGCGGCAAGTGCGACGGCAAGTGTGACGGCAAGTGCGACGGCGCGGCCATGAGCGGCGGCGAGTGCTCCGGGACTTGCGACGGCAAGTGCAAGGGCTCGGGCGAAGGCAGCTGCGCGGGCACCTGCAAGGGAGAGTGCAGCGCTCAGTGCACCATGAAGGGCAAGGCCGACTGCAGCGGCGAGTGCTCCGGCGGCTGCAGCGTGGAGCTCGAAGAGCCGAAGTGCAGCGGCGAGGTGAAGCCGCCCAAGATGAGCGCCGACTGCAAGGCGAGCTGCGATGCGCAGCTGAGCGCCAAGGTGGAGTGCGTTCCGGCGCAGGCGCGGGTGAGCATCGCCGGCGCGGCCGACGCTGGAGCGGCAGCCAAGCTCAAGGCAGCCATCAAGGCGAACCTCCCGGGGATCCTGAAAGTGACGCTGGGGCTCAAGGGCAAGCTCGAACGTGCCATCGGCCAGGTGAAAGCCACCTTGGAAGGGGCGAAGGCCGTGGTCAGCGGTGGCGGCGCGGCGGCGTTGAAGGCGGGCGCCTGCGTCGCGGCGTCGCTCAAGGCGCAGGCTGACGCTGCGGTGAGCATCAACGTGTCCGTGAAGGCGAGCGCCTCCGCCAGCGCCTCGGCCGGTGCCGGCTGAGACGCGTCTGGACACTCGCCGGACAGTGTCCGGACGCGCGGGACGACCACGGCGGATTTTTGCGGCAAACCCCTGAATTTCATCGCGCGGTGCGCTGGCGCACGCCTTGCACGGGTGCGCTCTCCGGCGCACCATGGATTCCTTGGCACACTTGAAGACACTGGGCTCCATCGTCTTCGCCGTCGGGCTCGCAGCTGCGTGCTCCGCGGCCGGTGGTGGCGATGATCCGAAGGGCGGCAGCGGCGGCGGCGGCAGCAGCGGCAGCGGCAACACCGGCAACACCGGCAACACGGGGGGCGGCGCAACCGGCGGAGGTGGCGGGCTGGATCTGGATTCCGGCAGCACCGGCGGGACCGGAGGCACCACGGATCCCGGAGACGCCGCGTGCCAGAGCTTCACCCAAGAAGCCAAGCAGCTGTACGAGCCCGCGGACATCATCTGGGCCGTGGACACTTCCGGCAGCATGCTCGAGGAAGCCGCCGCGGTTCAGCAGAACATCAACGCCTTCAGCCAGCAGATCGTCGCCAGCGGCATCGACGTGCACGTGGTGATGCTGGCGGGCTACCAGTTCTTGATCCTACCGGGCATCTGCGTCCCAGGGCCGCTTGGCTCGGGGCAGTGTCCGCCCAACGGCTCGGACACCAACCTGCCGCATTTCTTCCACCATCCAAACGCCTTCATCGACAGCGTGGACGCGGCCCGGCAGCTGGTCGAACGCTTTCCCGAGTACAAGCAGATGCTGCGCCCCGGCGCGCTCAAGTACGTGGTGGTCGTGACGGACGACGACTCCCGCACCGGAACCGGCTCCGGCGGCACCGGAGATCCGGGCCCCTACGACAACAACCCCGACAAGTTCATCCAGGACTTCACCAACTTGGATCCGATGCTGTCGAACGGCGGGCAGCCGAACTGGAAGCTCTCTGCCGTGTACTCCTTCACCCAGTGCCCGAATGCCGCCGCGGTGGGCCAGGTGTGGAAGGCGATCGTGAACAAGACCGGCGGCGTCCACGGGGACATCTGCAACTGCACCAACGCCGCCCTGTGCGCCCAGACGTTCCAGACCGTCTTCAACGAGCTCGCCACCAAGATCATCCAAGGCGCGCAGCCGCTCACCTGCGAGTGGCAGATCCCGGCGCCACCCGCCGGACAGAAGCTGGACCCGACCAAGGTGAACGTGGAGTTCATCAACCAGGTCCAGGGCACCCAGGAGACCATCTACCACGTGGACGGCGCGAGCTCCTGCGACCCGACTTTGGGCGGCTGGTACTACAACGACAACAACTTCCCCACGAGCGTGAAGGCCTGCCCGGCGACCTGCAGCAAGATCACCGCCGTCACCACGGCCAAGATCAACGTGCTCTTCGGCTGCGCCACTCAGAACATCCCCCGCTGAGCGATTCTTGCGGAGTGCAGGACTCCTTTTGCCTGCCTGCTAACGGGCCGTTCCGGTACTGACGGAACGGACACTCACCGGGTGAAAACATGATCAAGCGCTTTCCTTCGTGGCTCCTCGTTCTTTGCTTGGGCAGCGCGGCCGTCGCGGCTGCCTGCTCCTCCTCCAGCAACAGCGCCACGGGCTCCGGCGGCGGCAACGGCAGTGGAGGGGGCGGGGGTAGCGCGGGCACCAACACCACGGTGGCGGGGGACCTGCCCTGCGACGTGGCGCAGCTGATGAGCGACTACTGCGTGACCTGCCACTCGAACCCGCCGCTCCAGGGCGTGCCCATCTCCATGCTCAGCTATGCGGACCTCACCGCCCCGTACAAGGGGTCGACCGTGGCTCAGGTCGCCCTGGCCCGGATGAAGGACGCCGCTTCTCCCATGCCGCCCACCGGCATGCTGCCCGCTCCGCAGATCGCCGCCCTCGAGAGCTGGATCAACGCGGGAATGCCGCCGGGCACCTGCGGCACCACTCCGGACGACGCCGGAACCACACAGTACCCGCTGGTGTGCACCAGTGGGACGCAGTGGCTGCTGGGCAACCACGGCTCTCAAAAGATGCATCCTGGCGTCGCCTGCATCGACTGCCACAGCAAGAGCTTTGGAAACGAGGTTCCCGCGCTGCTCATCGCCGGCACGGTGTACCCCTCGCCCCGAGAGCCGGACGACTGCAATGGCGCTCCCAACATCACCGTGGAGGTCACGGACTCGCAGAACAAGACCGTGACCATGACCACGAACAGCGCCGGCAATTTCATGTACAACGCGTTTCAGGGTCAGCTCGCCCCGCCGTTCACTGCAAAGGTGATGGCCAACGGCCAGGAAAGGGCCATGAAGGCTCCGGTGCCCACCGGGGACTGCAACAGCTGTCACACCCAAGACGGTTTGAACGGAGCACCGGGTCGCATCTACGCACCCTGAATGAATTCGCCCACGGCGTGAGAAACTCGCGCTCCAGGGACCACTCACTTCTCAGATCGGAGGAGGTTCCATGGGACTTTGCGTGCTCAGCGCGCTGACCCCCGGGGAGACGCAGGAGTCCGTCCCGCGTCACCTCGACAAGCTGCAGTCCAATCCCGCACCCGCCCTGGTGCTGGTGTTTGCTTCCCCGGTCCACTCCCTGGCCGCGGTGATGGAGTCCACGGCGCGACGATTTCCCGACGCGATCTGCCTGGGAGCCACCACCGCGGGGGAGCTGACGGAGCAGGGTGACGCGAAGGGCGCCCTCTCTGGCCTCGCCGTTTCGGGTGACCTTCGCGTCTTCGCGGGCATCGGCACCGGGCTGTCCACTTCTCCCGAAACGGCAGTGCGCCAAGCGCTTTCGGGAGTGCCGGAGACGGTAGAGGGGTTTCCACACCGCACCGCGGTGATGCTCCTCGATCCCCTCACTGGACGCGGTGAGGAAGCGACGCTTTTGGCCGCCACGGAGCTCGGTCCCAACGTCCCGCTGGTGGGGGGAGCTGCCGGAGACGATCTGGCGATGGCATCCACTCAGGTCGCGCTCGGCGCGCAGGCCGCGAGCGATGCGGTGGTGATGGCGGTGCTGTTCAGCAAGCAACGCCTGGGGATCGGTGTGGGCCACGGACACACCCCGCTGTCCGCTCCCCTACGCGTGACGAAGGCGGACGGTAACGTGGTGTTCGAGATCGACGACCGACCCGCGTGGGAAGTGTGGGTGGAGCAGACCCGCGCGGCGGCGCTGGCGGATGGCATCGACCCCGAAGCGTTGCCGGCGGACGCGGTGGGTGGCTACTTACTTCGCTACGAGGCAGGGCTCGCCACCGGGCGGGAGCACACCATCCGCGCGCCGCTGTCGCGAGGCGACGACGGCTCGCTCTCCTTTGCCTGCGGCATTCACCAGGGCGCCGAATTGGTGATCACCCGCAGCACGGCGGAAGCACAGCTCCGGAGCGCCCGTCTGGCCGCCCGGCGCGCTCGCGAGAGCTTGGACGGCGCCCCCGTGGCCGGCGCCGTTGTGTTCGACTGCATTTGTCGCAATCTGATCCTGCAAGACGACTTTTCCGCCGCCGTGCGGGGGATGTCGGAAGAGCTCGGAAGCGTTCCCCTCGCCGGCTTCGAGACCTACGGCGAGATCGCTCTCGGGCAGGGTGACCTTTCCGGATTCCACAACACCACCACGGTGGTGCTGGCTTTCCCCGCCGAGCCATGATGAGCGTGCACCCCAGCCGTCCCATGGTTCGTCGAGACGAGCTCGTGGGAATGCTGGCGAGCGCGGTCGGCGAGGCCCCGGTCCAGGCGGCCGTCGATCGCGCCTGTGAAGCGCTCGCGCTTCCGGCGGATCGCTGGACCGTGGCGGATGCCTTGAAGATCTTGGAACACCTGGCGGAAAGCCCGGGCCTGCTCGGCATCACGGCGCGCTTCGTGAAGACCCGCGCGATCCTGAGCTGGGGCCGGCGCTAACGCGTGGTCACCAGGCCGACGCCATCCAACACGATGCCGGCAGCGTCGGGATCCGCCGGGGCATGCACGACGGGGACGCCGCGCTCCGACACGACGACCAGCTCGGCCTTGGAGATCGGCACACGGAATCGAAGCCGCCGGGGCTGGGTGCCCACCACGTACTCCACGGTGACGGTTTGCTGCCCGCTCGGGTGAGCGCCGGTCTCCACCACCGTGCCTTCCACGACAGCGCCGTCCGTCAGGAGCTTGCGTGCCCAGCGGAGATCCTGGGTCACGTACCAGAGCAGCGGCCCGCCGATCAGAACGGACACGGCCAGGATCCCGAGTCCCGCCATCGGAAAGGCGCCCCACGCTCCCTGCGCCGCCACGATCAGCACCAGCAGCGCGAAGGGCCCAAAGCACAGCGCCACCACGATGCGCGCGGTCTGGTACACGCGCGCCTTGGTGGCCGAAAGCAAGGACTCCACTCCGCTGCGCGGCGGAGCCTTTTGGAGCAGCTCCGGCAACATGTCAGTCGAAGGACCGCACCAGGGCTCGCGCTTCCACGATGTTGTCCTCGATGGAACAGTAGGTCCAGCCGCCGTAACGGCCGATGGAGTAGATGCCCATGGATGCCAGCTCGTCGCGAAGCCCGTCGCGCAGCGCGTTCGAGCGTCCGGTGACATGTACGTAGGCGGGATCCATGACCACGGAGTGGTGCGCCACGAGCCGATGGCCGGCCGTCACGCCGGCGCGCTCGAGATCTGCGAGCACTTTGGGAAGCAACGCTTCGGCATCCAGCTGCTCATCCTTGTCGAAGCCGAGCTCCACGTACAAGCTCATGCGATCCGAATCGAAGATGTTGTCGTAGAAGCCGACGCGGTAGAACGAGAGCGAGCGATCGGGAAAGTAGATCCAGTGGGCGTCCTTCGAGCCCTTTCGGTCGAAGCCCAGGTTGAACACCAGCACCTTGTTCCATCCGAAAACGCTGGCATCGTGCTCGATGCCGGCGAGCGCTAGGAGGCGAGGCAGCGGCGCGGAGGACACCAGTCGCCGATAGCGGATCTCCCGCCGCGGGGTGCGTGCCACCCGCGCCTTGGCGTCCACCGACAGCAGGGGCTCGGAAAGGGCGATGGCGTCGAGCCGCACGGCACTGGCGATGGCCTTGACGTACTCGAAGGCGCCGCCTTCGGGATACGTGAAGGTGGAGTTGTAGCTCGAGTTGTCCGGTCGCTTCATGTTGGCGATCACGTCGGTGAGATCCGCGTGGGGGAAGAAGCGACCCATGGCGTCTTCGTCGAGGGTGCCGAGATCACAGGCGTACAGCTTTTCGTTGTACGGGATCAGGAACTTTTCCGCGATGGACCGACCAAATCTCGCATACAGCATCTCCTTGAAGTTACCGGGCGCCGGAGGCGGTGGCCTTCCGGTGAGGTCTGCGGGCGCACGCGCGAAGTAGAGGTCGTGGAGACAGTCGATCAGCTCCTGCTTCGGCAGCTGATGGATGTTCTTCTGAAACGGAAAATCCACGAGCGCACCGGCATAGGAGATGAAGGACCGCTTCTCCACGACGCGCACCTTCTGGTCGCCCATGCGCGCTCGCAGCCAGCTCTCGATCTCCGGGTGCTTGAAATGGAAGAAGTGCCCGGAATAGTCCCAGGTGAAGCCGGCCTTCTGGATCGTCTTGCAGTAGCCCCCGATCTGCGCGTCGGCTTCCAGGATCAGGGTGTCGTGGTCGGATAGCTCGGCAGCGGTGGCCAATCCGGTGATACCGGCACCGACGATCAGCGTCTCCACGGAGTCCATCCGGCGAACCTTACGGCATCTTGGATTGGGTCGTAATGCTCTTGGCCTCGGGGGCGGCTTGGGGTCAAAGTCAGCCGCCATGCCCGTCGTCACGGTCGCAGCGATCCACAAGGCCTTCGGAGCCCACGTCGTGGTGCGCTCGGCGGACCTGACCATCGCCACGGGCGAGCGAGTGGGCATGGTCGGAAAGAACGGCGCGGGCAAGACGACGCTCGCGCGGATCGTCGCTGGCGTGGACACGGCGGACTCGGGGACGGTCACCCGACGCCGCGGAGCGACGGTGCGTTACTTGTCTCAGGTTCCCCGGTTCGACGGGGATCCGACGGCCACCGAAGCCGTGGCGCAGGGCCTGGGCGCGTGGACGCATGCCCTCGAGCGGCACGCCGAGTTCAGCGAGCGGCTGGCTCGGGGAGACGGCGAGCAGGACGCCCTGCTCGGGGAGCAGGCGGCCGCGGCGGACGAGGTCGAGCGCCTGGGTGGCTTCGAGCAGAGCCACCGTATCGCTTCCATGCTCGACCATCTCGGCGTTCGGCGCACGGACGCGCGCATCTCGACACTGAGCGGCGGCGAGCAGCGGCGCGTGGCGTTGGCGACCATCCTCGTGGCGCGACCGGATCTCGCGGTGTTGGACGAGCCCACGAACCACCTGGATGCCGACACCGTGGAGTGGCTCGAGCAGTATCTGGTGAACGAGCACCCAGGCGCAGTGCTGCTCGTGACCCACGATCGCTATCTGCTCGACCGCGTGGCCCAACGCACCGTGGAGGTCGCAGGCGGCGAAGCCCACGCCTACGCCGGCGGGTACGAGATGTACCTCGAGCAGAAGGCGGAGCGCCTGGCGCACGCTGCACGCACCGAAGCCAATCGGCAGAACTTCCTGCGACGAGAGCTCGAGTGGCTCCGCCGCCAGCCCAAGGCGCGCACCACGAAGCAGAAGGCGCGCGTCGAACGCGCGGAAGCCGCGCTGTCGGTACAGGGCCCGAAGACGGACCGCGCGCCGAGCTTCGAGCTGTCGGTATCGCGCGCCGGGAAGACGATCCTGGAGCTCCGCGACGTCGAGGTACGCATGCGCGAGCAGCGCCTGGTGAACGGCCTCACGTTGTTTCTCACTGCGGGAGAGCGGGTGGGTGTGTTGGGGCCGAACGGCAGCGGGAAGACCACGCTGCTCCGCACCCTGCTCGGGGAGATCGAGCCGGCCGCGGGCTCGGTCGTGCTGGGGCAGAACACGCGCGTGGCGTACTTCGACCAAGGCCGAAGCGGCCTGGAAGACGACAAGTCCGTGTTCGAGAACGTGGTGGGTGATCAATCCCGCATCGAGATCGCCGGCGAGGTCGTGGAGCCGCGCTCCTTCATGGAGCGTTTCGGTCTCGACTCCGGGAAACAGCGCCAGCCGGTGGCGTCGCTCTCCGGAGGGGAGCGCGCACGTGTGGCTCTGGCCCGGCTGCTGCGCCAGAGCGCCAACCTGGTCATCCTGGACGAGCCCACCAACGATCTCGACGTGGAGACGCTGGCCGCCGTGGAGGGCATGCTGATCGACTCCGGCGTCACGGCCGTGGTCGTGACCCACGATCGCTATTTCCTGGACCGCGTGGCGACGTCCATCTTGGCCTTCGAGGGGGACGGCAAGGTGGTGCACTACCCCGGCAACTACACGACCTTCCGCCGCCTCCGAGAGGAAGCGAATCGCGACAAGAAGGCGCCGGCAGAGGCGGAAGCCAAGGCCGAACGGCGCCGCCCGACGAGCAAGAAGAAAGGGCTCTCCCACACTGAAGCGAAGGAGCTCGATGGCATCATGGAAGTCATCGAAGCGGCCGAAGCGCGAGTGGTGGAGCTGTCCGAAGCGCTATCGGATCCCAACACCTACGCGGCGGGCGGCGGAGATGCGGCTCGTTTGACCGCGGAGCTCGACGCCGCCCGGGTCGAGGTGGAACGGCTAACGGCACGTTGGGAGGAGCTCGAGACGAAGCGCGATCAGTGACTCAGTCGAGCCCAGAGCTCATCGGCGCCGAGCTTGGGCGAGCCGCTAGCTTTCTGTTCGGCCTGATGCACGAGCTCGACGATGCGCGCGTTCAGCGGAGCACGGAGACCCCGCTCCTCTGCGAGCTTCACGATCTCTCCGTTGAGCTCGTCGACTTCCGTGAGACGGCGCCGCTCGAGATCTTCCCACATGGAGGACCGCGCCTCGGGATCGATGTCCATCTGGATCGACATCATGCGGCGGAGGAGCCAGCTCGGAAGTGAGAGCAACGTGGGGAAAAGCGCCGGCGGCAAAGGCCCCAAGCGAGCGGTCCGAACGCCGGCCGCGCGCAGCACGCCGAGGGCCTCGGCCATCACCGCTTTGAGGATGCGCCGATAGCGGGCCTCGAACACCAACTCCGTGGTGGGCACGTCGGTCAGCGCGCTGATGGCGTTGTTGAGGTTGATGACCAGCTTGGACCACTGCACCGGGCGGATCTCGTCGCTGGTCTCCACTTCCAGCCCCGCTTTCTCGAGCAACCGCACCAACGTCGCGAGGCGCTCGTCCGAGGTGCTCTCGAAAACCAATGGGCCGGACGTCGCGCGGCGCAGGGTGGCCTCCGCCGGCCACACCACGTTGAACCCGACGATGGCGGCGAGGACCTGGCGGCGGGGCATCACCGCGCGCAGCTTGTCGGCGTTGTGCAGACCGTTCTGCAGACTCACCACCAAGGTGTGTTCTGGAAGAACGCCGTCGAGCTCTGCCCCGACGTCGGAGGTCTGCCCGCTCTTCACGGCGACGAGCACCATGTCCGCGTCCGCCAAGGCCTCCACGCGGGTCTCGACCTTCGGAGTCTCCAAGCGCTGCTCCGGCACGGCCCGTCCACGCCGCGGCAGCTCCGTGAGAGTGAGGCCGTGTGAAAGGTCCTGCTGCACGCGCGGGCGTCCCACGAAGGTGACGTCTGCGCCCACCGTCATCAGCTTGCCTCCGACGAAGCAGCCGATGGCCCCGGCTCCCATGACGCCGATCTTCATTGCGCCACCAACACGAGCCAGTTCGTCTGCTTGGCCGTCGAGCGGAAGTCCTTGCCCAGCGTCACCGGCTCACTCCCCTTGCGCACACGGTAAAATCCCTCGCTCCAGCGCCCCATGTCCAGGTTCATGGCCGCGCGGGCGCCCAGGGCGACCAGATCCTGGGCGAAGACCCCGAGCTCGACGGGCCCTTCGCTCTCCACCACGGCGAAGCTGCCCGAGGCTCCGATAAACAGCGCGCGTCGCTCGAGGAGCGGGCTCGGTTTGAGCGGCCGTGGCTTCCCTTCCCCGACCAGTAGGTGGCCCTGGAGCAGGGAGCCACCCCCCTGGGCGAAGCGCTGTAGCGCTTCTTTTCCGAGACGCTGCTTCTGCCAGCTCACCGTGGGGGTTCCGCGGCGGACCGACAGAAGACCCTCCCAAGGCATGGCCTGGTCGCGGACGATCTTGCCGCTCTCGATGACGGCGCCCTCCACCTGCCCTTCGGGGCTCGTGTAGGTGCCCGGAACGCACAAGAGCAGCTTGGGATCGAAACGGTTGGGCCGCTTCAGGCGAAGCTCCATCGAGGGAGAGCGCTGTGACAGCAGCAAGTAGTGCCGATTGGACACGCTCTTGTGACGCACCGTCAGCTCTTCCACGGTGGTAGCGCTGCTGGCCAGAGGCGCTGCCGTGCTCGGGGGCGGTGGTGCTGCCTTGTCGCGGCACCCCAGCCCCGTGACGGAAAGCAACGCCAGCGTGGCGAATGTTCGCACGCACGAGCCATAACAAATTCCTGGCGCAAATGCTTTGACCCGCTCGCCGTCCCCTGCTCTCCTCCGCGCAGCCGAAAGGAGCCATCCATGGCGCTGACGCGGGACGCGGTTTTCTGGGACGCCTTCATCTCGCTGTCCGACAAGACCATCGAGGCTACGAAAGTGCTGGGGGATGCCCTCCGAGAGCCGAGCCGCGCGGTCGAGCTCGCAGAGCGGATCAAGCGCTTGGAGCACGAGGCGGACAAGGTGACCCACGACGTCGTTCAAGCGTTGCATCAGACCTGGATCACGCCCCTCGATCGCGAGGAGATCCACGCGCTGATCACCAGCTTGGACGACGTCCTGGATTTCGTGGATGCCGCCGGCGACAAGATCGCACTGTACGAAATCCGAGAAGTCAGGCCGGAGGCGATGGAGCTGCTCGAATCCGTCGCCGCCTGCAACGCGGACATCGCCAAGGCCGTCGCCGGCCTCAAGAACATCAAGGACCCCGATCCGCTCCTGGAGCTGTGTCAATCCATCAACCGACACGAGCACGAAGCCGACGGGATCTTCCGCAAGGGCATTGCCCGCCTGTTCAAGGAACGGGCAGACCCGCTGGAAGTGATGAAGTGGCGGGATATCTTGGAATCCATGGAGACGGCGACGGATCGCGCGGAAGACGTCGCCAACATCATCGAAGGAATCGTGCTGGAGCATTCCTGATGGAGCCGTATCTAGTCGCGATCATCGCCGTGGCGCTGATCTTCGACTTCATCAACGGATTTCACGACGCGGCGAACTCCATCGCCACCGTTGTCTCCACTCGGGTGCTTTCCCCGCGTGCGGCGGTGGTGTGGGCGGCGGCCTTCAACTTCATCGCGTTCTTGGTGTACCCGAGCCACGTTTCCGCTTCGATCGCCAAGGGCGTGGCGCTCAGCGCGGTGAGCTACAACGTGATCCTCGCCACGCTGCTCGGCGCCATTTCCTGGAACTTGATCACGTGGTGGTGGGGCCTGCCGTCGTCGTCGTCCCATGCGCTGATGGGGGCGTTTGCCGGAGCTGCTCTCGCGCATTCGCCTTCGCTTTCGGTGCTGGACGCGAAGGTCTTCGGCAAGACCATCGCCTTCATCGTGATTGCGCCCACGCTCGGCATGATCATCGCGTTCGCGTTGACCAAGCTCGTGCGCAAGGTGTTCGGTCACATGCGGCCCGGACGCGTCGACAAGGGCTTCCGGAGAGGACAGCTGCTATCCGCGGCGCTGTACTCCCTGGGCCACGGCGGTAACGACGCTCAAAAGACCATGGGAATCATCACGTTGTTGCTGATCTCCGCCGGTCTGCAGCAGTCGACGAAGCACCCCGAGCCCCAGATCTGGGTCGTGCTCTTGTGCCATGCCGCGATGGGCCTCGGCACCCTTTCCGGCGGTTGGCGCATCGTGAAGACGATGGGCATGAAGATCACCAAACTGAAGCCGCCCGGCGGCTTCTGCGCCGAAACGTCCGGCGCCATCACCCTGGCGATGGCCACATTCCTGGGAGTCCCCGTCTCGACGACCCACACCATCACGGGCTCGATCGTCGGGGTCGGCACCGCGGAACGGAGGCTGAGCGCGGTGCGCTGGGGCGTCGCCGGGCGCATCGTGTGGGCATGGATCTTCACCATTCCCGCTGCGGCAGTGATCGCCGTGGTCGCCTACATCGCCATACGGACAATCTCCGGGAACCGCTGACGCAGCGCGACGTTGACCTGGCGCGAACGGTCTCGGAAACTCGCGTCATGCGAGTCGTCGCTGCCCTTGCCGCCGCGTTGGCGTTGTTGCTTTCGCCGGCGTACGCGCGAGCGGACAAGTTCGTCCTCTCCGTCTTTCACTTCAACATCCAGTACGTGGCCGGTGGTCTGGTCGGTTTCTCCTTCCTTCCGGACCCGGCGCTCGATCTCGACAACGACGTGATCGAAGATCTGATCGTCACCCAGAGCTTCGCGCCGGTGCTGGATCTGTACGAGAAGCACCCGACGTGGGGCACGGACATCGAGCTCCAGGGGTACTTTTTGGACGTGCTCGCGGCGCGGCATCCCGCGGTGCTGGAGAAGCTCCGCAAGCTGGCAAAGTCCGGCCAGATCGAGGTGGTGAGCTTTCACTACTCGGACCAGCTCTTCATCGGCTATCCGGAGGAAGACTGGCAGCGCTCCCAGGCGCTGACGGCAGCCACCTTCGCCAAGTACGACATTCCGCTCTCGCGCACGGTGTTCTGCCAGGAAGGGCAGTCCGGCGAAGCGATGGCTCAGCGCTTCGCGGAGGTCGGCTATCGCAACATGGTGTGGCCCAAGAACCTGTACAGCTTTCAGCACGGCGACTTCGACGCCGCGCCGCTGTACCAGTTCGGTGACGGCTACATGATCGCCGGCGGCAAGGGCGTGAGCACCACGGACGTCGAGGTTCAGTGGAGCTTCATGGACGACGGCGAGCTGTTCGCCACCGGAGACCTGAACCCGTACTTGGCGGACGTGTTCAAGACCAAGCCGGACGTGGTGAAGCAAAAGGAAGACGAGCTCTTGGCGCTGGAAGCCCAGGGCTACCAGATCACGACGGTGGACAAGTACGTGGAGGCGGTGAAGGGCCAAGTCACGCCCGTGGCGCCGCCCCCGCTGTTGGACGGCACCTGGCAGCCCAAGAGCACGACAGCCGTGTTCAAGTGGCTGGGGGCCAAGGGGATCTGGCCGGGCGAGCGCGACAACCACGTGCGCTCCCTCGGCGCTCTCGCCCACCGCGAGCTCGCGGCCGCCGAGACCGCCGCGAAGGTGAGCGGCATCGACGTCCGCAATCGTCTCGACTCCGCCTGGCGCTATCTGTTCCTTTCGGAAGTGACGGACGCCAGCGGCATCAACCCGTACCGCGGCGAGACCGAGTACGGACTGTCCCACGCCACCGAGGCCCTGCGGATCGCGCGCAGCGTGATCAACGAAGCCAAGGCCGCCATGAAGGCGACGGCGGTGACCATCGATCCCGGCGCCGAGACCATGACCTCCGGCGCCAGCGACGACCCCTTGGTCGGAGAACCGACCAGCGCTCCCTTCGAGCTCGGCGTCACGGCGGGCGATCGCAGCGCGGACGTGAGCTGGGAGCAAATTGCAGCAGGGCACCACCGCGTCAGCGTCCACTTCGGTGAGGGATTGACCAACGAGGTTTCCGTGAGCTTCCCGGGGGAGCTCACGGACGAGTTCGTAGTCACCCGCGCCTTGGCGGATACGGCGCCGGTCAGCTACAAGCGCAGCGATTTCACCTTCGACGCCTTCTATCTCGCGCTTCCGATCGGGCTCATCAGCCTGGGTCCCAATCTGTTCCTGATCAAGGACATGTCTCGAGTGCACTTGGCGGCCAAGATCACGCGAGACTCCGGGGACATCGCCTTCGCAGATCAGACGCTGGCGGACCACGACACACCAACTTGGGTGTTCCACGTGTTCGAAGGCAGCCCGCAAGAAGCCGTGGACTTGGCTCGACGCATCAACGCCGTACGGAAGGTGACGCGATGAAGAAGCTGCTTTTGGTCGTGGCCCTTGGGGTGGTGGCGTGCTCCGACGGCGAGGAGTCCATGCCGCAGCAAAAGCCGAAGGTGCTCTCGGGAACGCTCGACGTGGACATCCGTAACAGCGCGGAGGTTCAGCTATCCCTGCGCGGCGATGCCGTGGAAACGACCTTGAAGATAGACGCCAGCTGGGGCGTCTTGCCCGCCGGAGAGAGCATCTCCGGCAAGGGACGAGTGGAGCATTTCCCGGAAGCCGGCATCACGCTGTACACGGCGCTCTTCGCCGTGAGTGCCGTGACGGACGGGCCCTGCGGCAGCGAGCCGCTCACGTTGGCGCTGGCGCTGGAGCGGGATGGCGAAAACCCCTACGTCGTGGGCTCCCTGACGCCCTACTGCGGCAAAGACACCGACAGCGGCCTGCCCGCCAGAAATCCGCTCCGCCTCGCGGGGCAGCTCAGCGAGTGAAGAGCGCCACCGCCCGAGGCCAGCCGAGCTCTGGATAGAAGCGGTGGCCTTCGGGTCCCACTACCAGCTCCACGCGCTCTTCCGCCCCCAGCGCGCGGTACACCTCGCGGACCTCGTCGAAACACTCGCGCACCCCCGCCAGCGGGAACAACGGGTCCTCGGCTCCCGTGACGGCCACGAGCGGCCGCGGCGCGATGAGCCCGGCGACGTCGGCCATCTCGGCCAGGTTCAGGATCCCAGGCACGTAGTTGTCGGTGCAGTGGTACACGCTCATGAGCGAATGCCGGAAGCTGCACAGCGCGCACGACGGCATCGCGAAGGCGATGCGCGGGAGCAACGCGGCCGCCCAAATCGCGACGGTCCCCCCGCCGGAGTTGCCCATCACGCCCACGCGTGCGGCGTCGAGCTCGGGCCGCGTCGCGATCAGATCCAGCGCGCGAGCCACGTCGTACACCCGCTCCCCGAGCAGCGTGCGGCCGAGGGCCAGCGCGTGCATCGCCGCGTCGTGACAGGGGTTGTACAGGTTCACCCGCTCCTGCGCGGCTTCCCGCCGCTCGCCGAAGGCCCGCTGCTCGATGCACAGCGCCGCGAAGCCGTGGGCCACGCACTGCCGCGCGAAGTCCCGTCCGCCTTCCACCTCGATGCTCCGCGTCTCGTCGTCGAAGTCCAGCGCCACGGAGTTGTGCATCCCGCTCGAGTGCCCTTGCAGGCAGATCATCACCGGAAACGGCGGCGTGCCCTCGGGCAGCATCAGGTAGGCGGGGACGTTGGCGTGGGGCTCCGCCCAGAACGAGAGCTTTTCCACTCCACCCCGGCGCCACAGAAGCTCCGGACGCAGCGGGCCGGGCGCCGGCATCGCGGAGAGCCCGGTCGAACGCGAGAGCTCCGCCCGGAGCTCCTGCTGCCACGCCGAGACGTCACCCGCGCGGAAGCGGAGCCGGCGCTCGGCGGCGTCGATCAGCGCCCGGTGCACCCGGGAGGGCGAGCGATCCACCTCAGGGCTTGCCGGTACCGGGCGGGTTGTTCGCGCACCACTGCACGCCGGCGGGATCCGGATCCGCCGACGGCGCGCCTCCGGGCGGGGTCGCGAACGGCGGATTGCCGAAGTCGAACATGTCGAGCATCGGCCAGGCGTTGGAGTCTCGCACCGTCATGCTGGGCAGGTCGAAGCGGTTCTGGATGAATCGCGTCACGCTCGTCAGATCCGTCACGAAGTGGCTCACGTAGCCCTTCTTCACGTACGGCGACGCCACCAGGAGCGGCACCCGGAAGCCCAGGCGATCGTACTTGCCGGTGGGCGGCAGCAGGTTGTCGGGCTGGCAGGCGGGCGGCGGAGGCACGTGATCGTAGTAGCCGCCGTGCTCGTCGTAGGTGACGATGAACACGGTCTTCTGCCACACGGCTGGGTTCGACGTGAGGGTGGCGTACACGTTGGAAGTGAGCTTCTGGCCCAGCTGGATGTTACTGGGCGGATGCTCGTCGTTCTGGCCCGCACCCGTGAAATTCGGATCGATGATCACCAGGTCCGGCAGGGTGTCGTTCTGGACGTCCGTGGCGAGCTGGGTGAGCGGCACGCCGATGTTCTCCGTCGTGAGGCCCCACACCGTAGCGAAGGACACCAGGCCATCCCGATAGATCCTCCAGGTCTTCCCGGCGTTCACCATCTGATCGGTGATCTTCGTCGCGGTCTTGAAGGTGTCCGCGGTGATGGGATTGATCTCTTCCGTCTTGGTGTTGCCCCAGGCCGTTGCCCCGTAGAAGAAGAAGCGGTTCGGCCAGGTGGGACCGAGCAGCGAGCAGAAATGGCGGTCGCTGATGGAGAAGGTCTTCGCCATCCAGTAGTAGAAGGGCAGGTCCTGCTCCGTGTAGTAGCCCATCGCGCGGGCGCCCCCGGGGTTGTTGCTGGCAACGAAGCCGTCCATCTTGCCGTCGCCGTACTGCTCGTGAGACCCGTCCCACTCGTGGTTGGTGTCCTCGATGCAGTAGCGCGTCTCGTGGTAGCGGAAGATCTTCTGCTGATTCGTGGGGTCCACGTTGAAGTCTTGGTCCGTGGCCACGTCCACGTCGGTGACGCCCGCTTTGGGCAGCTCCGAAAAGTAGTGATCGAAGCTGCGATTCTCGAGCATCAAGACCACCACGTGATCGAAGGGCAGCGCGTCGCCATGGGGGACGTTGGGTCCCACCGTTTCCGTGGTCAAAAGCCCCGAGCCGAACTGACACCCCTGGCGCTTGGACGCGTTCACGTCGTAGGGCGGGGGTGTCACGCCACCGCTGCCGCCGCTGCCCGCCGCGCCGGCTTGTCCGCCGCTACCGGCCTGCCCGCCGCCGCTCCCGCCACTGCCACTCTGCCCGCCGCCACCCGCGCTGCCGCCGGTGCTGCTGCCCGCCGAACCTCCGAGCCCCGCATCGGCCCCACCGGTCGCGGGGGCGCCGCCGTCCCCGTCGTCGCCGCCGCAGCCCACGAGCACGAGCGCCACCCCCAACCCCAAGAGCATCCTCCGCATGGCAACTACGTTACGAGGCCGTGACGCCCGCGTCGAGGGTCATGCCGCCGGAAGGCGAACCTCCAGCGCCGGGGCGCCCACCAGCTCGAAGGTCGCCGACGCCAACTGCACCCTTCCGTCCGTGGCCTTCACCGCGTCCAAAATGGCCATGAACAGCTCGTCCTTGGTCGCTCGCCGACGCTTGGTGTCTACCGCGTAGCGCAGCGTCAGCTCGATCCAGTTGTCGTTCGCGATCATCGTCACCATCGGCTCCACCCGCGCGTCCTCGATGGCGTAGCGCCCCACCAGGTGTTTCCAGGTTTCCTTGGCGCCGGCGGCGTACTCCGAGAGCTGGTCCTTGGCGATGCGCTCGAGCAGCGCGCGGGCTTCCCGGTGGTCGCTGCCGTAACGAACCGGCAGTCTTATCTCGTCCCACAAGAACGGGAAGTCCGCCGTGTAGTTGAACACCGGCTCCTTGAACACGAAGCTGTTCGCCACCCGCACGATGCGCCCGTTGTACAGGTCGCCCTGCACCCACTCGCCCACCTCCATCAGTGTGGTCCGGAGCACCCCCACGTCTATTACGTCACCTTTGATGCCGCCGAGCTGCACGCGATCCCCGATGCGATAGAAGTTTCCGAACATCACCGCGACCCAGCCGGCAACGCTGGCAATCACCTCCTGCAACGCGAACGCGATCCCCGCGCCGGCCACGCCGAAGGCAACGGTCAGACTGCCGAGGCGATCCGAGAAAATCACCGTGAGCGCCAGCGCAAGCACCAGGTAGCTCGCGAAGATGACCAGCTTGCGAGCGTGATAGCGCCCCGTGTTGTCCTTGATGCGCCGCACCAAGCCCCGCAGCACCAGACCAGCCACCACTCGCACGACGATCACGGCCACGACGGCGGTGAGGATCTTCACGACGGTGGGTTCCAAGAGCCAATGCTTGACGACATCCATACCCTTCGGCGTTCCACGACTCGCCGAGCTTGACCAGGCAAATCACCCTTGCGCTCGCCGGAGCGTTGCCACATGAATCCGCACCCAAGAGGAGGTCACGATGCGCGTTGGTATTCTGGGCACCGGGGACGTGGGTCGAGCGCTGGGCAATGGCTTTGTCGCGCTGGGCCACGAAGTGAAGATGGGATCGCGCAGCGCGAGCAACGACAAGGCTTCGTCCTGGGCAAAGGATGCGGGGGCCAAGGCTTCCACCGGCACCTTCGCAAGTGTGGCGGAATGGGCGGAGCTCGTGGTGCTGTGCACCCTGGGCGCCGCGAACCCTGCGGTGCTGGAAGCCGCCGGGCCGAAGAACCTTGCCGGCAAGATCTTGATCGACGCCACCAACCCACTCGACATGTCCAAGGGCTTCCCGCCCACGCTGGCCCTCGGCCACACGGACTCCGGCGGCGAGCAGGTGCAGCGCCTCGCACCCGAGGCCAAGGTGGTCAAGGCCTTCAACAGCGTGGGCAACTCCCTCATGTTCCAGCCGAAGCTCCCCGGGGGCCCGCCCACCATGTTCATCGCGGGGAACGACGACGGCGCCAAGGCGCAGGTGAGCACGCTGCTCGGGGAGTTCGGCTGGGAAACGCTGGACGCGGGCGGCATCGAAAGCTCACGCTACCTGGAGTCCCTGTGCATGATTTGGGTGCTCCACGGCGCCAAGAGCGGCGGCTGGACGCACGCGTTCAAGATGCTGCACGGCTGAAGCTCACGCCCATGGGCAGGAGCCCGGCGAAGCGCGTGCTGAGCACCGCGCCAAAGCCGGTCAGCGCGACGATCAGGACCAGTGCATCGCCGATCCACGGGATCGCGCCGACCACCAGCAGCAGCACGCAGCCGAGCGCCAGGTGTAGGTAGGGGTTGTCGGTGCGATGGCGGATCAACGCTCCGCCGACGGTCACCAACACCGCGCACACGCCGGAATAGCCGGCGAGGATCAGGACCATGGCGGCGATCGCCGCCACGGGAATGCCGACGACGGTCACGCACAAGATCACCAAGCCCGCCGCGGTCACCAGCATCCCTACCAGGCCCACGGCGAAGCTGTGCATCGGGCGCGCCGCCACCTCGAGCTCGAGCTTCTCCATCCGCGCCGTGACCAGCGCCACCAGCACGGTGCCGAGCACGAACAGCAGCAGCATGCGGGAGACGGCGTCGCCGGCTCCGTGGAACAGGTGACGCGACGCGGGCGAGCAGCCGGTCGTCAGGGCGAGGAGCGCGAAAGGGGCGAAGCGAGTCATGGAAACCTCCGTCGGGCCGCCGAGGTGGCGCCTGGTCTGCTGATTTCTTCGCCGGAGCCTTCGCCCTTATTTCGCCGGACGAGCGGAACCGGCGAAATATCGGTAGAATATCGACGTGGCTTGGCCTGTCCGCAGTCTCGCTCTGGGTGTCGCTCTGCTCGCCGCAGGCGCCTGCGCGGTGGCCACCGACGAGGTGGAGGACGGCCGGCCTGACCCCGGCACGGGGGGCCAGGACGCCGGCGGTGACAGCTCCGTCATCATCGAGGACGGCTCCTGGGGCGGCAACGGCGGCGGCACCTCGGGATTCCCGGGGCTCGGTGGCAGCGCCGGCAGTCAGCAGGACGCGGCCACGGGCGCCTGCACGCCGGGCGACCTCAAGAACTTGGGCACCTGCTTCTTGTGCGGCACGTCCCAGCAGACCTGCTCGTCCGCGGGAGTCTGGGGCACGCCCATCTGCGTGAACCAAGGCACCTGCAACGCGGGCGATCAAGAGTCCCAGGGCTGCGGCAGCTGTGGTGGGACCCAAACCCGCACTTGTCAGTCGAACTGCACGTGGGGTCAGTGGAGCGCCTGCTCCGGCTCGGGAGGGGTGTGCTCCCCCGGCCAGGTGCAAACCCAAGGTTGCGGTGCCTGTGGCTCCCAGTCCCGAACCTGCCAAAACAACTGCAGTTGGGGCGGCTGGAGCGCCTGTTCCGGCCAGGGGGTTTGTACGCCGGGCCAAACCAAGGCCGGCAGCTGCGACGGCTGCTCGCAGCAAGTGTGCACGTCGAACTGCACTTGGAGCAGTTGTCAGCTCAAGAGCGGCAGCCAGTGCAACTATAATGCAGGCACGACGTGGCAATGTTGCGCCGCCGGCAAGTGGCAGTTCTGTAGCTCGAGCTGCCAGTGGTTTCCGTGCCAGGCATGCTCCGGATGCGGGTGTTGAACATGTGGAACAAGAACCTCCTCGCCCTGTTTGTCGTGCTCACCGCGGGTTGCTCCGACGACACCTTCATTGCCACCAACGACATCGACATCGACGCCGGTAGTGAGGCTTCCGCCGGCGGTAGCTCCGGCGCGGGCGGCGAGAGCGGCGTCGCCGGCATGGCCGGCATGGCCGGCATCGCGGGCATGGCCGGCGCCGCGGGCGGCGGCGGCACCACGGCCTGCAGCCCTGGACAGACGCAAGACACCGGCACCTGCGCCAAGTGCGGAACGATGCAACAGACCTGCGACCAGAGCGGCGCCTGGGGCCCCGACCAATGCGTCGGCCAAGGCGCCTGCGAGCCGGGCGCCACCACCGGCGGCTGCAGCGATCCGTGCCAGGAAAAGGTCTGCAAGAACGACTGCACCTGGAGCGCATGTCAGCTCAAGGGCGGCGCCAAGTGCTTGTACGAATCCGGGACCAACTTCCAGTGCTGTGGCACCGACAAGTGGCAGTTCTGCAACGCCACCACCTGCGACTGGTACTCGTGTCAGTCCTGCAACGGAAGCAGCGGCTGTCTCAACAGCTGCTGATGTTTGTCGGTCCGCCGCGGAACCTCCCGTTCAGAACCCGGGTTCCATCACGGGAACGGGAGGGCGGCTCGGCGGCGGCTTGGGCTTGGCGTGCTCGGCGCTGACCGGCGGCGGCGCGACGCTCGCTGAAGGGCTCGGCGCCGGCGCGGGCGCCACAGGTACGGCGGCGCGATGCGGCGCGACGGCGACGACGTGGGGCGCCCTCGCTTCGGAATCCGAGGGCGGCGCGGGGGCGGACTCGGCGGGCAGCGGAGCGACGACGACCTTGGGCGGCGCCTCGGGAGCGCGCGCTCCGCTCGGCGCGGTGGGAGCGTTCGGCGTCGATCGCTGCGTGAGCGCCCAGGCTCCGACGCCCGCCCCGAGCAGCAATGCCAGGCCAAAAACGGCGAAGGCGGCCAGGGGCCGCCGCGGGTGAGGCTCCGGCGCGTGCGACGCGTACCCGACCTGCGTGCCGATGTCGGAGCCAGGCGCGCTCGGGAGCTGACTGGTTCGATCTCCCGGCACGCTCGCCGAAAGCGGTGGCACGTTGGTGGACACCGGCGTCGCGCTCGAGCGGGGCGGCGATAGTCGCGCCCGCACGTCCGCCTCCACCATGGCCTGCTCCAGCTGCTGGCGGCGCTCTCGCCCCTTGTCGCCGAGCAACGTCTCCATCAGCGCGCCCAGCTCTTCGTCCTTGGCGGGACGACGAGACAGCGCGTCGAGCGCCTGCTCCAGCGCCGCCGCCGACTGGAATCGCCGCGCCGGATCGCGCTCGATGGCGGTCAGGATCACCTCTTCCAGGCGAGCATCCACGGCGGGGCTCACGTCCCGCGGTCGCTGTACGGGCCGCTGGGACAAGATGTTCTTCACCGTCGCGAGGTCGTTCTCGCCGCGGAACGGATGAACGCCACAAGTGAGCTGATACAGCACGATGCCAAGGGCGAAGACGTCCGCACGGCGGTCGACCTGAGCGCCATCGAGCTGCTCCGGCGCCATGTACGCCGGCTTGCCCTTGAGCGTACGGTCCGTCGTCTGCGATACGCGGCCCGCGGCCTTGGCGATGCCGAAGTCCGTCACCTTCACGGCGCCGCTGTAGGAGACGAGGACGTTCTGGGGCGACACGTCGCGATGCACCAAACCGATGGGCGTGCCATCTTCCGCGCTGAGCTCGTGGGCCGCGTGCAGCCCGCGAGCGATGTCTGCGACGATCTTCAGCGACAGGTGCAAGGGCATGCCGCCGCGGGGGGCCGCGGCGCGCCGCAGGACCTGCAGCGGCTCACCGTCCACGTACTCCATCACCAGATAGAGCAGCTCGCGCTCCTCCCCCAGATCCAGGATCGTCACCACGTTGCCGTGACGAATCCGCGACGCAATGCGCGCCTCGTCCAAGAACATGGCCTCGAAGCGCACGTCGTCGGAGACGAGGGGGCTCTGGGTCTTGATGGCAACGGTCTTCTTGAAGCCGCGAGAGCCCGTCAGCCGAGCGGCCCACACGCGCGCCATCCCGCCGTCCGCGATGGGCGCGAGGATCTCGTAGCGGCCGAGCAACGTTCCCGGCGCAAGGTCGTGCGATAGACCGGTCAATCCACTCCGAGCGTGGCAGACGGACCCGCGACGCTCAAGCCCTTCACCCTTACGTCATGAGCCCGATCCGGTCGCGCCACGGGATGCGGTAGCATCGCCGCCATGTCCAGCGTCGCCCGCATCGAGCTGTTCCATGTCGCGATCCCCCTACCTGCCACCTTCCGGCCTTCGTGGATCCCGGGCTTCCCGCAGAACGAGAATCGCTTCACCCTGATCAAGGTCGTCACCGACGACGGCGTCGAGGGCTTCAGCGCGGGTCCTGCCATGGGCCGCGAACGCGCGGGCCTCGGAGAGCTGGTGGGGCCGTACCTGCTCGGCGCCGAGGCCACGGACATTTCTCTCGTCCAGCAGCGGCTCCGGGAGATGGGCTACCTCGGCTGGAAGAACTGGTGGATCGAGCCGGCCTTCTGGGACATCAAGGGCAAGCTGGCAGGGCAGCCCGTGTGCAAGCTCCTCGGCGGCGAGCCGTGCACCGTGGAGCTGTATGCCTCCAGCGGCGAGGTGCGCGAGCCGGGCGCTCGCATCGACGAAGCCGAGGCGCGCTACGCCGAGGGCTTCCGCGCCTTCAAGCTGCGGGTCCACGACTTCGACCCACGCGTGGACGAGCGCCAGGTGGTGGAGACCGCCAAGGCCCTCGGCGGCCGCATGAAGCTCGGAGTGGACGTGAACCAGGCTTGGCGGGTGACCGCCATCGGCCCCGCGCCGCTGTGGGATCTGGAGCGCGCCCAGCGTTTCTCGGACGTGTGCGCCGACGCCGGCTACGCCTGGGTGGAAGAACCCTTGCCCATGGACGCCTACGACGATCTAGCCGCCCTCACGCGGGTGAGCCGCGTGCCCATCAGCGGGGGCGAGCTCCACACCGGCGGCCTCCCGGAGCTCCGCATGATGATCGAGCGGAAGTGCTACTCGGTGTTCCAACCCGACGCGATCTTCACGGGCGGCATCGCGCAGACACTGGAGGTCGCCAAGCTCTGCAGACAGCACGGCCTCGGCTACACGCCTCACACCTGGACCAATGGCATCGGCTTCGCGGTGAACCTGCAGCTCCTGGCCGTCAGCGGCTTCGCCGGGGAAAAGCAGCTCGAATATCCACTGGATCCCCCCGGCTGGGTGCCCGAGGCGCGCGACGGCATCCTCACCCAGCCGTTCTCCCACGACCGCGGTCAGCTGACGGTACCCAGCACGCCCGGCCTCGGCTTCGAGATCGACCCTCGCGCCCTCGCCAAGCACGGCGAGCGCTTCTTCGTGATGGACAAGAAGCGCCTCGTCTGGTTCTCGCTCAAGACGCGCGGACTGAAAGCGTCGATGGAGATCGACAAGGCCCGTAAAGCGCGGCCGCCGGCGTGAGGTACCGCGCCGCCCCGACAACATCAGACAGATCTCGAAAGAGAGTTTGTTGGTCCGGCGCGATGCCCGGCGCGTCTCGCGCGGTCAGTCGCTGCCGGCGTCGAGGGAGACGGCGCACACGGGGGTGGGCGTGCAGCCGTCGGGGAGCTGTTTCCCGGCGATCTGCGTGGGGTGGTTGTCCGGCGACCACTTGGCGCCCACCAGCGCGTTCGAGGTGGTGTCGTACAAGCACTCGTAGAAATCGCCAGGGAAGCCGTACACGGTGCGCACCACGAACACGTCGCCGCAGGTGGCCGTGCGCACGTCGTTCGTCGATGAGCACTCGACGGTCGGCTTGTCGGTGGAGCAGTACGGCTTCGTACCGCTGGTGAACGCCTCTAGCGCGACCTGGCAGGGCGGTGAGCTGCAGTCCCCGAAGCTGGTGGGCAATCCGGAATCCTTTCCGGCGCTCTCTCCAGCTTCCGAGCTGCTGCACGCCACGGCGAGGCCGGCCGCGAGCACGAGAAGAGCGAGCTGGGTCATTCCCCGAAAGGTAGCACTACGCGTGCCACTAAAATGCTGCCAAGCTGTGCCAGTTCAAGGCAACTGGAAGTCTTTGACCACGGCCATGTGCTGCATGCTGACGGCGCCGGAATCTCCCACTTGCACCGGCGTGACTTCCGACAGTGGCGTGTACACGCGGCTGTCGAACACCAACCCCGAGGGATAGCTGCTCGCGCCCTGCTGCACCGGCACCTCTAGCGCCGAGAGGCCCGGGCTCGGCAGCACCCAGTCGTAGGGCTTGTTGCGGTTCTGGTTGGTGTCGTCGTTGTCGTTCTGATCCACCGGACGAGGACCACCCGTCACGACCCGCGCCGACAGCACGCCGAGGGCGCTCTCTCCGGTGCTGTCCGTGTTGAGATCGCCGCCGATCACCAGGTAGTCCCCCGCCGGCACCTGCGACTGCACGAAGCCGATCAGGGCCTGCGCTTCCGACGCCCGCACTCCGGCGCTGGTGGTCTTCAGGTGCACGCTCACCGCCCACAAATCCACGGCACCGGGCACATCGATGCGCGCCCAGGCGAAGTCGCGATCCGGAACGCTGGTGTCGGGCCATTCGCCGTGAGCCACGATCGGATAGCGGCTGACGATGCCGTTCGGAATGCCGCCGGCCTGGGTCTCTCGAAAGAAGCAAAAGCTCGGGTCGAACGCGGTGTCCACCAGGTCGCGCAGGGTGCCGTGCAGGTAGTTCATCTCCTGGACCAGCGCGACGTCCGGCGCGAGGCCTTGGAGAATGCGAATGCCGGGATCTTCGTAGGCCTGGAAATTGCTGCTGGTGAGATTGGCCGCCACCACGCGCAGGCGCACCCCGACGCCGGCATCGCCCAAGGTGCCCGCGTCGTTCGGCGTCGGGCAATCGAAGTTCGGGTTCGGCGCGACGCCGCCGGTGCCGCCCGTCGACGCGCCCGAAGCTCCGCCCGTCGACGCATCCGTGCCCGCGACGCCCCCCGCTCCCGCGTCGCTCCCCGCGCTGCCGCCCAGCGACGCATCCGTTCCCGCGACGCCCCCTGCTCCCGCGACGCTCCCCGCGCTGCCGCCCAGCGATGCATCCGTTCCCGCGACGCCGCCGGTCGCAGTGCCGCCGCTGCCCCCGGTCGCACCTGCGCCGCCCGGGTCGTCCGAGCTGCCACATGCCTGTGCGAGCAGCAGGGCGCTCCAGAGCAGGAGGGACGGATGGACGCGCATCGGAGGAGTATGCACGCGCTCCCCGCGACGACAAAATGCAGCCTGACGGGCATCGCGCCGCCCCGACATCCAAACGATCCAAGAGCGCAGCTTGCGTCTGCCTTTGTTGGTTCGCCGCGGAAACGAGGGGACGGACGTCGCGCCACGTGATCCGAATGTCGGCCCCCCGTGGCACAGCTGCGGCCATGTCCGCCGGAGCGGCAGGAAACGTCGTCCGCCCGACCGGCACGGACCTTGCTGCGATGCGCGTCATGACGACTCGCATCTCGATGATCGCGGTGGCGCTCTTGCTCGCCGCCTGCGGTGGGAGCAGCAGCTCGGACGGCAGCGGCGGCACGGCCGGCAGTGACGCGGGGCTCGGCGGCGGCGCGGGAACGGGCGGCGGCGCGGGAACGGGCGGCGGCGCGGGAACGGGCGGCGGCGCGGGAGCGGACGCGGGCGGCTGCGCCACGGCGCAAGAAGGCGCGCCCTGCGCGGTGGAGGGCCAGAGCTGCGGCGGCGAGAACTGCACGGATCCTTGCCAGTTCTGCAACATCCTGATGTGCACCGGCGGCACCTGGCAGAACTTGGAGGCGTTCCCCGATCCCAACTGCGACGACTCCGGCTCCGTGTGCGGAGGCCTCGCGGGCATTCCCTGCGCGGCGGACGAATGGTGCGACTTGCCCGACGGCTGCGGCTTCGCGGATGCCCAGGGCGTGTGCAAGAAGAAGCCCGAGGGCTGCACGGCGGACTGCCCCGGCGTGTGCGGCTGTGACGGTAAGATCTACTGCAACACGTGCAGCGCCAACGCCGTTGGCATGGACACCACGGGGGACACTTCGTGCATGGGCGATGCCGGCGTGGGGCAAGTGTGCAGTAGCGACAACCAGTGTCAGGCGGGACTGAAGTGCTGCTATCCGTGTGGTCAGCCCGGCTGTCAGAACAAGTGCATGGCCGCGGGGCCGAACGGCCAGTGCCCGCTGTTCCCGTGAGGCCGTGCTACGCTGAAGCGAGGAGGCACTTCATGCTACGAGCTCGCAGCCTGATTCGATGGGCGGCCGCGATGGCGCTGTTTTCGGCACCGTTCGTGGCATGCGGCGGGGAAGAACCGGACAACCTGGTTTCCCCGTGTGATGGCGCGCTGAAGGATCAGTGCGGTGCCGCTTGCACGGGGATTACGGATTGCGCCGCGGGCCTGTACTGCGGCGCCGACAAGAAGTGCACGGCGGACTGCACGCCGGGCGGCGGACAGTGCGGCGCCGGCAAACAGTGCGACAACAACGGGCGCTGCACGACGGGCATCGTCATTCCCGATGGGGGCAACGGCGACGGCAGCTCCGCCGACGGCTGCATCAAGGTGGACGTCACCTTCGAGAAGCAGACCCCCACGGTGGTGCTGCTCATCGACCAATCCGGCAGCATGAGCGACAACTTCGGCGGCCAGAGTCGCTGGAAGGTGGTGCACGACGCGCTCATGGACCCCAGCACCGGCATCGTGAAGAACCTGGAGAACGAGATCCGCTTCGGCCTCGCGCTGTACACCAGCGACGGCGGCAGCGCCGGCGGGAAGCAGTGCCCGGTGTTGACCGAGGTGAGCATGAAGCTCGGAAATTACGCCGCCATCAAGGCGGTGTACGATCCCGCGGGCCCCGAGGGAGACACGCCCACGGGAGAGAGCATCGACAAGGTCGTGACCACCCTCGCGCCCTACACCGAGCCCGGGCCGAAGGTCATCGTGTTGGCGACGGACGGCGAGCCCGATACTTGCGCCGAGCCGAACCCGCAGAACGGACAACCGGAGGCCATCAAGGCCGCCCAGGACGCGTTCAAGAAGGACATCCGCACGTACATCATCTCCGTGGGCGATCAGGTGAGCCTCGGCCACTTGCAGGACATGGCCAACGCGGGCCAGGGCCTGGCCGTGGGTGGCTCGAAGAACGCGACGTACTATCAGGCGCTCGACCAGAACGCTTTGAAGAAGGCCTTCGAGGAGATCATCTACGGCGTGCGGCCCTGCACCTTCACCCTCAACGGCACCGTGGATCCGGCGGATGCCGGCAAGGGCACGGTGCTCCTGGACGGCAAGCCCCTCGGCTATCAGGACGCCGACGGCTGGAAGCTCAACCCGCCGAGCGAGGTGGAGCTCACCGGTGCGGCCTGCCAGGCCATCAAGACCGGCGACCACAGCGTGAGCATCGACTTCCCCTGCGGCGTGTTCGTTCCGGCGGATCCGAGGTAGCTCAGAACCACATCAGCGCGCCGAACTGCAGCCCCAGCGTGGTGAACTTGTTGGTGTCGCGATCGCGCGACTGCACCTGACCGTTCACCACGACGGGCTCCTTACCGGAGCCGACGAGGGGAAAGTCCACTGTGGGCCCAACGGTGAACCCGGCGTGCGGCACGGGCAGCACCACCAGCAGCGCCTCCACGCCCAGGGCCAGCATGTTCTGGCTGCTCTCCGCCTTGTTCTGTCCGTCGTCCTGCACCGACTTGATGGTGACGTAGCTGACGCCGGCGCGGGGCCAGATGCCGACGCTCTCGCTGAACATGTAGGCGTAGCCCGCGCGGGGCGCGATCAGGATCGAGGTCTGGGAGACGTCATACTGGTTGCGGTTGTTCTGCCCACTGACGGTCTCGTCGAACTTGCCGGAGTCGCTGGCATACGTGAACGCCGCGCCCACGCTGACACGGTCCACGACGAAGTAGTCGAGCCCCAAGCGCGGCACGACGTAGGGGCCCGCGAAGCTGTCGGTCTCGCTCTGGGAGTTCCCGCCCAGGAAATAGAAGGAGGTGTTCTCGAGCTCGCGCTCGGTCTTCACCGTGCCTTCATCGATGGTGACCTTGCCGCTGGTCTTGGCGAAGCCGAACAGCCGCTCCACACCCACGGC
The DNA here is from genome assembly GCA_020633235.1 of Polyangiaceae bacterium. Lineage (NCBI taxonomy): Bacteria > Pseudomonadati > Myxococcota > Polyangiales > Polyangiaceae > Polyangiaceae bacterium. The sequence goes on from JACKEA010000009.1 coordinate 240,788, forward strand.
GAAGACCCCAGCGCGGCCGAAATCCCGGGGCGCGCTCACCTCCGCGGTGGACGACTCCAGCTGGGCGCTGCCGTACCCGACCGAAGCCGAGCCTTCGGCTTCCCCTTCGGCCTCGGCCTCTTGGGCGTGGAGGGGGGCGGCGACCAGCAGTGTGGCTAGGACGGTGAAAGGCAGGCGCTCGAGGTTCATGGCAACACCCAATGTCGAGAGGTTTCTCAGCCCTTTTCAATTAGACCACGCGCCTCGGAGTAGCAACTGCGCCCTGGGCGGAGCCGCCGTGCATCAGGTATCGTTCGCGGGATGCGCACCTGGCGGCTGCTTTGCCTTTCCGTGCTGCTCGTCGCGTGCGGCGGAGCACCCACGCGCGCACCAGAGACGGAACCCGCCGAGCCCATCGCGCGGCGCGCGAAGGACGTGCCGGACGACTGCACTCAGCAGCCCGGCAAACCGCCGCCCCAGCCGTTGATCCGCGAGTACACGGGCCTCGCCGCCGGAGCGCGCTGTCAGCGCGAGGTGTACACCATCATGGGTGGCGTCACGCACTTCCTCGGGGTGAAGTGCGAGTACTGCCACGTGCCGGGGGACAAGCAGGCGATGACGCACCGGAAGCGCATCGCCAACTGGATGGCGCGAGACCTGATTCCGAGCCTGGCCCTGAAGAACGGCAAGGCGAAGCTCTGGTGCAACGACTGTCACGACGGCAAGGCGAAGTTCCTGGGCGCGCCGCGAGATCAGAAGTGGGCGGTGGAGTGGATGCTCACCCACATGGTGGACGACCTCCAAGGCTCGGACGGCGCCGCCCTGCGCTGCAGGGACTGCCACGGCGGCAACGTCGGCACGCCGGAGTTCTCGAAGAAGGTGATCCTGACGGATCAGCTGCCGGGACGTCGTGAAGCCAAAGGGCCGCCGACCGCTGACGTCCCAGATGCCGGCGCCCCGGCGGTGGATGCTGGCGCAGTCGGCGCCGACGGCGGCGCGTGACTCAGCGGCGCAGACTGCCGGCCGCCCGAACCACGACGTCCCGCAGGGCTTCTCCGGTGTTGGGCAGGCGCGTGATCCAGGCCCAGCCGTAGGGCTTGGTCTTGTCGTTGCAGTCCAGCGGCAGGTGCTGGGCCAAGCGCTCCAGGTCCCGCTGCACGGTGCGGCGAGAAACGTGGATGCCCTCGTCGTGCAGCTGCCGGGTCAGCCGGAGCGTGTCGACTCGGTGAGGAGCCCGGGGAATGGCACGGAGAAGCAAGAGGTAGCGATAGAATGTGTCAGCCATGGCGGTCCCTCGTGGTGACGGCGGCCAAACACACGTGCGCTGTTCGAGAGCCATTCCCCGCGGACGACGCCTGGGTGGGAGTCGATGCCCGCTTCCTCTTTGATGCCCCCGTAGTCACGGCGTGGTGCGGCCCGTTTGTTAGCACAGGGCACGACCTCGGCACGCGGCAACCATGAGTTGCGTCTCATTTCATTCGCGCGGGGTGTAGGAATTGGAGGAATCGTAGTTTTGGCGTGTGCACTCACTGCAATCGTTCAACGGTACGCCGGAGAGCGCACACACAGTGGACACCTGTCACGAGTGACAGGTGCGGCTAACGCGCGAACGTGGCGATGGTCTGCACCGCCGCGTGCTCGAGCAACACCGCGGCGTCCAACTCTGGGTCCGGCATCCACCACGTTTCCGTTGGTGGATGCCGACGCGCCCACGCGGCAAAGCCCTCCCGAACCACGGAGAGCACCACACGAGGATCCGCCGGCGTGAGGGGGCGATCCATGACTTCCTGCTCGGGTATGGACGCCTCTGGCACGCGGCGCTCGCAGTAGCCGTTCTCGAGCCCCTGCGGCCCTGCCCCCACCATCACCAGCGTGCCCGCGGGATCCATGGTGGGGATCCACGCCAGCAGGTACGCGGTCTGTTGCGGATCGCGCGCGCTGAGCCAAAACTTCGCGGGACGAAACCACGACTCGACCTCGGCGCTCTCGCCCGCATGCCGCTCGCAGTCTTCGATCGCGCGGCGGTAGAGATCGCAGGCCACGGCGTCGCCCTGGTCGGCGGCATGTTCCAAACCGAGGCGAAGCAGATACGTAGTCGTCACGCAGCCGGTTCGCGCAAGAGCATCCGCCGTCTCACGCCGCCACGGGGTGTCGTAGCGGAGCGCGAGGTAGTAGGCGAACGCGTAGGGTGTGCCGGACAGCGCTCGAATGGCCTCGCTCGCCTCGAGAGAGCGCTGGTCGGGTCCGTCCGCGATCGCGAAGTCGCAGTGAAACTCAGAGGTCCTCCTGATCGAGCCGTGCGTGGACAAGGGAGTGCTGGCGCAGTAGTCGTTGAAGATGCTCTCGAGCTCTTCTGCCGGCAGCGGCGGCAACCCCTTGTCACCGTGGGTGTCCGTCCACAGCTGGTACGCCAAGGAGCGCGCGCCCAGCGTCAGAGTCCGGTCTGCAATGAGGTCCCGCACGCGGGGAAGCACCTGGTCGCGCGCTTCGCTTGCGGCGCAGCAGAAGACCGTTTCCGCGGCGTCTCGGAAAACGCCATCGTCACCCCGGTGCGGCAGCGCGTAGAGCACGCGTTCGAGCATCTCCAAGTGCGAAAGGTCGGGGAACTTCCTGAACGGATTGCTCTGCAGCTCTCCATCGCCCCCCTGGAACATCCAGCTCAACGCCTCGTCCACTCGCCTCATGCGTGACCCACCCGAGGTCATTCATACCAGATCCTGTTGGTCCGCCGCGGAAACACCGCGGGCCGGCCCCCATGGTGGTTCCGCGGCGGACCAACAGGCACATGAAACGGCAGGAAAATGGAGTGACCGCCACCTAGGTCGGTGCTGCTCGCCATCAGGATCCGAAGTAGACGTCACGCGTTGGTCTGTCGCACTCGTCACACCCTCCGTGGCCCCGCGAGGCGGCGCCGGGGGCTCAGGAAGGGCGACGGCGCGCGCGCTTCGGCGAGCAACGCCGCGAGCGCATCGAGCACCTCCGGCGGCATCGTGTCGCGCAAGCCTCTGAGCATGCTGGAGAGCCTTCCTCGAGCGTTGCAGATCTCGTCGAAGTCGACGTCCGTTGCCAGCGCGTCCATCTCGGCGTCCTCGCAGGCGCGGTTCAGCCTACCAAGAAGGAACACCGGACCCCACACCGCCTCCCGCCCGGCCGCAGCGTCCTCCAGGTTCTTCAGGTACAGCCGCACGGCTTCGACAAAGCGTTCACACGCCAGACACAAGCTCTGGATCTGCCACGGCAGATCGTCTTCTTTCATGGCTTGGTCCCACACACGGGAAGCGGCATCCGATAGTGCGTCCGCCGCTTTGCAGAACTCGCCTCCCATGGCGGCTTCCCGTTCGGCGAGCACCTTCGGCATTCGGTCTTCGGGACACAGCTCTTCGAACACGCGCCACACCTCGGCGAGCCACTCGCTGCCTTCGGGGTAGTCGAGGCTCTCGCGCAGGAGCTCGACCATCCCGAGGCGCTTGCGCTTGGGGCAGTGGGCGGACAGCGGACACGGAATGCACTGGTCGTCGCACCAGGTGTAGGGCGGACCCAAGAGCGGATGGGTTTCCATGTCCGGCGCCACAGCACACGGAATGCCAATGCAAAATCCCGCGCGAACCCCCGCAACGCCGGTGGCGAAGCCGGGGTTCGCCGGCGGCGCTTCGCCACTCCCTCGAGCTCATCTCTCCGTTCCATGTCGGTCCGCCGCAAGACCACGCTTTCCCCCCCGGCACCTCGTTCATGCGCGCGCTGTCGCCCCAGGCGACCTGTGCGCCGAGCGTGCGGCCCTGTGCGCCCGCACGCTCAGCCCGGGGAACCGACCGGAATTTTCGGCAATTTCCCCGCGGCACGGAACTTGGTTGGGGCTACGGCACGGAGGCTTCGAATGTCATCAATCATGAAACGGGAAGTGGCTCTCGCCGCGGCGGCAACACAGGGGGCGATGCAATGAAGCTCCTCTCGTACACCGCGGTTCTGGGTTGCGTGGCCGTCAGCGTCGCGGCGTGCTCGAGCGGCGGATCGAGCAACGGCGGATCGGGTGCAAGCGGCGGCTCCGGCGCGACGGACGGCGCGAGCGGAGCGGGCGGAAGTTCCGGCGCGAGTGGAGCGGGCGGCACCTCCGGCGCGAGCGGGGCGGGCGGAACTGGCGGCAGCGCTGGGCTCGACGGCGGGACGGACGCGTCCGACGCGGGCACTCCATGCACCGGCGAGCCCTTGTCCCACGTCGTCAGCTGGTGGCGCGGGAACGGGTTTCTGGACGCCCTGGGCTTGAACCCAGGCACCAACGGCGGCGCCGCTGCGCTCACGGCCAACACCCCGATCGGATCGGCCTTCTCTCTTTCGGGCGCCAGCGGCTCCTTCATCGACGTTGCGGATTCGTCGAGCCTCGATTTCACGACAGCCGTCACCCTCGAGGGCTGGATCAACCCGAACGTGCTCGGTGGTCGCATCATCGACAAGGTCGCGGCGGGCGGCACGGACGGCTACCTGCTCGATACGAACGCCGGCAAGCTGCGGATGATCGTAGGCAGTGCCTCCGCTGTGAGTAGCGCCAATCTCGTGGCCCATCAGTGGACGCACGTCGCGGGCACCTATGACGGTAGCAACTTGCGCGTCTACATCGACGGAGCGGAGTCTGGGGTCACGGCGTCGTCCGGACCGATCCCGACCAATGCCCATCCCTTCAGGATCGGCGGCGACGTGAAAGGCAACAGCCGCTTCGACGGTGAGCTCGACGAGATTCGCGTGTTCGATGCAGCGCTGAGCGGTGCGGAGGTCAAGAAGCTCTACCTCGCTGGGTTGGCCAAGAAGAGTGGCGTGGCTTGGTGGAGCGGCGAGTACGACTACGACGACTCTTTCGGTTCCAACGATGGCGCGCCCGCTGGAGCAGTGGTCGCCTTCTCTTCCGGCACGGTGGGTCAAGCGTTCAAGCTGAATGGCACGAGCTATGTGGAAGTTCCCGATTCCGCCAGCCTCGACGTGACCTCTGCCGTCACTTTGGAGGCGTGGGTCACGCAAGACGTGGCGAATGGACGCATCATCGACAAGATCGCGGCCGGCGGTACGAACGGCTACTTGTTGGACATCAGCGGCGGAAAGCTCCGATTGCTGCTGGGCTCGACCAGCCTGGTGAGCACCGAGTCGCTGCCGGTGGGGGTTCCGACGCACGTTGCCGGCACGTTCAGCGTGGCGAGCGGAACGATGACCCTCTACATCAACGGCGTGCCAGCCGGCAGCAAAGCGTCCTCCACGCCGATCCCCACCAACACCCTGCCGCTCCGGCTGGGCGCCGCTGCCAACGGAAGCAATCGATTGACCGGCATGATCGACGAAGCTCGCATCTTCAGTCGCGAGCTGTCGGCCAGCGAGATCTTGGATCTGTACCAAGAGATCCGCTGCCCGTAGCACCGGCGAAGCGACGTCCAGGCTTCGAAGCGGCGTGGCACGCGCTGTCGCAAGACCCCGCCACGCCGCCGATCTTGGGCTTGGTGGCTCGCAAGCCGAGATAGATCCGCTGCCGGCGCTGGCTCGTACTCCACGGGTGAGCCGTCGTTTTCTGATCGTCGCCGCCCTTCCGGTCCTCGCCCTCGGGTGCCGCTCGGAAGCGCCGGCACAATCCCACGCGCCCCCGGATGCGAGCTTCGTCCTGGCCGGAGCGACGCTGGTCGGAGTGGGCGTACGGGACGTCGAGATCTCCGGCGGCCGCATCGTGAAGATCGCAGCGTCGATCCCGAGCGCGCGGCGCATCGACGAGAGCGGACGCTTCCTGGTTCCTGCCCTGATCGACAGCCACGTTCACCTGGCGGTCCTGCCGCGCGCGGAGGAGCTGGCCACTGGCGGTGTGGCCGCGGTCGTGGACTTGGCATCCCCCAAGAGCTTCCTGGCTCGCTCCCACGCGCCCCTCGAGGTGCTGGCGTCGGGCCCGATGATCACGGCGCCCGGCGGCTATCCGACCCAGAGCTGGGGCCAGGATGGCTACGGCGAGGAGGTTTCCGGCCCCGACGCGGGAGCTCAGGCGGTGAACGAGCTGTTCGCCCTCGGCGCGCGAGTGGTGAAGCTCCCGGTGACGGGACCGCCGGTGCTGGACGACGCCACCTTGGAAGCGGTCGTTCGAGCGGCACACGCCAAGGGCATGAAGGTCGCCACCCACGCGCTGAGCGACGCGGAGGCGCTACGCGCCGCCCAAGCTGGCGCTGACGTGCTGGCGCACACCCCCGCGGAGACGCTCTCCGAGGAGACGCTGGCGGCCTGGCAGGGGCGCGCGGTGATCAGCACGCTATCGGCCTTCGGGGGCAGCGCCGCAGAAGCGAACCTCGCGGCCCTTCGCGCGCGGGGTGTCACCGTGCTCTACGGCACCGACTTCGGCAACACCACGGTGCTCGGCGCCAGCAAGGCAGAGATCGTCGCGCTGGAAGCCGCCGGCCTCGACGGCGCCGCCGTGCTCGCCGCCGCCACGCGCGTTCCTGCCGGCTACTGGGGGTTCTCGGGGCTGGGTAGCATCGAGGCCGGCAAGGTCGCGAGCCTTCTGGTGCTTGCCTCGGATCCCACCGTCGATGCGTCGGTGCTCTCGGAGCCGGTCGAAGTCTATCTCGAGGGATCGCGGCGCTGACGGCGGGGGATGCACCGGGCAGAGCCCCCGCGCGTCGAGCTCATTAGCGCGACTTGATGCCGTACGTGCACCAGCACGCGCCGTTGTGGATGAAGCACGAGTTGCAGTTGTAGCCGGGCTTCGGGTGATCACCGCAGGTGCACGACTTCTTCTCGCTGTCGCCCACGTTGCTGGTGATGTCGGTGGGCGTGCGGGTCGGCGTGGTGGTGGGCGCTGCCAGGGAGAGCTGATCTTGGGTGCTCTCGACGGCCTGGTCGAGGGCGGGATCGGGCTCCGCTCCACAACCGACGAGCGCAGCAGAAACCAACAGACCGACGACGAGCACGAGCTTTTGAACCATTGGGAATGACCTCCTGTTGCTCGCTGCTCATTGCGAAAGCGGTGCCAGCTCGAAACTCCCGACAAACCACGGCCATTCTTCAGAGAACGCCACCTGCACCTCTCGGCGCGAGGCCCCAAAACGTCACCTGCGCTTGGCACCTGGCGGACCGCCGCCGGCGAAGACCCGTTTCGCCACCCCGGGGCGCGGTCTTTCTCGCAGATCTTTGCTGGCATTGGGCTTGCTGTGGCGCCGAGGCATGAACAACGCCGCCGCCGAACGCGCTGCCCTTCGCGTGCTGGGCTCGCCCCACACGTGGTGCAGCGGTCAGTGCCTCGAATGCCCGCTGTCCGAGAGTTGCGTGAGCACCCGGCGCTCCATGCAGCTTTCCATGCTGGAAGAGAGCCTCTCCCAGCCCAACGGGGAGGCGTACTTCAAGAAGGTGTGGGCGCTTCTCGATCGCCTCTGCGACCAGGAGCTGACGCCCCCGGCCGAAGAACACTGGCGCCCCCGTGCGGGCCGGCACTTCGCCAAAGCGGCCGACAACTTGTCGACCGCTTCAGAAATGCTCTGGATCGAAGACGTACTGTCCACGGAAGACCGGGTGTTGGAGCAAATTGCCGATGGCTGCATGGAGCTGGCCAACGCGACGCTGTTTCATGCGGACCGCCTTGCGACCACCACGCCCAATGTGCGAACGCCCGTGGGCCCGTTGGTCTACCTGCGCCAGCTGACCCGAGCCTGTGACGCGGCCATCGAGCTCGCGGGGGAAGGTGACCGGCGGATTGGGCGCGTCTTGGCCGCGTATTCGTATCTGTACGATTTGCTCCAACCGCTGTTCGAGATCATCCCGGCTTCCGCCGACCGGGCCCTTTCGACCCTCGTCGACGCCGACAAGGCGCCGGTGCCCTTCGCCCAGGCGAAGCCGAAGCGCGGGCGGGGGTGACGGTTCGGCCTTGACAGCCGATAAGTCCGACATATTATTCAGCAGCTTTCATGCTGGATCATGCGAGAAAGGCCGACGAGATCGCGGACGACCTGATGCGACGCATCGTCGCCGGGGAGCTCGCCGTCGGTGATCTGCTACCCCGGGAGGCGGATCTCGCGGAGCACTACGGGGTCAATCGCAGCGTGGTGCGGGAGGCCCTGAAGCTCCTCGAGGTACATCGCCTGGTGGAGCCGCGCCGCCGCCGGGGAACCGAGGTGCTCGATCCTCTCGGCTCCGTCACGCCGCAGGTGATCACGGCCATGCTGGTCCCGGCGGACCGAGTCGATCCCGAGATGCTCGCGGAGCTGCTCGAGATCCGCGCCCTGCTCGATTCCGAAATGTGTGGGCTCGCCGCCGAACGCCACACGGACGCGGAGCTCGCGGAGATCGAGGCCTGCGTCGAGGGCATCACGCGCGGAGATGCCCAGGCCGTTGAAGAGCTGGGCTTGGCGATGGCGCGGGCCAGCCACAACCGTCTGTTCGTGATGCTCTCCAACTGGCATCGGCAAATCACGAAGCAGCTCGCGCCTCACTTCGGCCGCGTGCGCTCGCGCGCCGCGGAAGTGAACGCCTACGCGCTCTTGCTCGATGCCTTGCGGCGCCGCGATCGAAAGCTCGCGCGCTCGCTCACTGCGCAGTTCCACGAATGGGCCAATCACGAGCTCATCGCATCCGTGAAGGGAGAATCGTCGTGCTCCAAGAAGTGACCTCGGGAAAGTCCGCCACCAAGAAGCAACCGCTGTACGAGCGTCACGCCGGATTTCACGTGCTCCGACTCTCGGGAGACGACTACGAGATCGGCTACCAACACGGCAGCGCCCTGAAGAGCGCGATGGCCACCGGCCCCGTGCCCTACTTCGAGCGCTACGTGGAGCGCATGCTGGCAGCCGGCGCGGGTCCGAAGCTCGGCGAGCTCTTGTCCAAGGCGCTGGCGCTGACCGTGGGCCGTCGCATCCAGAGCGGCTTTCCGCCCCACACCCGCCGCGCCCTCGACGGCCTGGCGGACGGCGCCGGTCTCGATCGCAAGCAGTTGCTCGCCGCCGTGACCATGCCCGAGAGCTACCTGTGGGTGCTGCAGCAGGTGCTGCGCCTGCGCCGCCCGCGCCTCGCGCCCCACCACGGCGTGCCGCTGATGGGCTGCACCAGCGCCGTGGCCTGGGGCGACGCGACGCGCGATGGGAGCTTCCTCCACGGTCGCAACTTCGACTACCAGGGCGTGGGCGCTTGGGACACGGAGCAGGCCATCGTGTTCCATCGACCGACCGGCGCGCAGCCGTACGTGTCCGTGAGCGCCGCTGGCATCCTGTTCGGCGGCATCACCGCCATGAACGCTTCGGGCATCACGTTGGTGGTGCATCAGCACATGGCCAGCACCGCGCTTCAGCTCGGCGGCACGCCCATCGGGGTCACCGGCGATCAGGTGATGCGCCACGCCAAGAGCCTGGACGACGCCCGCCGCATCCTGGACTCGGATCGCCAGAACGGTTGCTGGACGTACGTCATCGGCTCCGCCAAAGAGGGCGCCGTGCTGTGCTACGAGACCACGCCCGCGAGGAGCGCTGCCCACGTGGTGTCCGCGGGCACCTTCGGATACAGCAACTTCTACCTGGATCGCGAGCTCGCCCGCACCGAGCGCGAGCTGTACCCTTCGCACTGGCGCAACAACCTCGCGCGCTACCGCCGCGCCAACGCGCGGCTGGAGGCCGAGCGCGGTCGCATCGACGCCGACACCATCGCCGGCATCCTCGGCGATCCCGGAGACGAAAGCTGCCGCATCGAAGAAGCCATCAGCCAGTTGATGACGGTAGCCAGCGTGGTGTTCGAGCCCAGCGCCGGCATGTTCTACGTCGCCACCGGGCGCGCGCCCACGTCCAACAACGAGTTCGTCGCCTTCAGCCTGGACGGCGAAGCCCCCGCTCCCGAGCGCGCTCCCCTCACCGGCGGTCAGATCGCGTCCCCCGAGCGCGCCGAGGCCTTCCACGCCTATCGCGACGCCTACGACGCGTACTTTTCGCATCAGGATGTCGGGGCGGCGCGGAAGCTCATGGCTCGCGCCGTCGCGCTGCAGCCCGAGCAGCCGCTGTATCACTACATCGCGGCGCTGCTCGCGCTCTCGGCCCAGGACGCCGCGGCGGCGGAAGCGTCCCTCGACGCCGCCCTCGCGCTCGGTCACTCCGTGCCCGAGCGCGAGGCGTCGCTCCGCTTGTGGCGAGCGCGCGCCCGCGACCTTCGCGGGCGCCGCGCCGACGCCAACGGCGATTACCGCGCCGCCCTCAGCGGCGATCCGGCCGTGCGCCGCGCGGCCGAGCGCGGCTTGAAAAAGCGCTACACGTCGCGCCGCTTCGGCATCGAGTTCGCCCTGGCGGACGTCCCAGTGCCCTGAGACGTCAGAGACTCAGGGCCAGCCGCCCCACGGCCGGCATGGCGTCAGTGCCGGGGCTGCGCAGCGCCGCGAACAGCGCGGTGACGTCTTCGTCGCAGCAGAAGGCCGGCAGTGGGAAGGTAATGCGGCACACGCCCCGCGGGTCGCCGCCGCGACGTGGGCTGCCGTCGCGCGGGGCGCCGGCGTGGGACGGGAACCAGTCGTCCTGTGCCCAGTGCGCAATGAAGAGGCCGTCCAGAGCGAAGCGCGAGGGCCGGAACTCGAAGCGGCCGTCGCCCAGCGAGCGGGCGCCGAGGTGCAGCGCTTCTTGGCCGCCGTCGCGGATGACCCACTCGAGCTCCGCTTCCGACGGCAGCCGGAAGCCGAGCCCCGCGGCGCGTTCCAGGGCCTCGGCGCGGGGCGTGGCGCCGACGCCTGGGCCGCGTTCGAGCAAGAACGGAGCGACGCACACCTCCGTGGGCGGCACCGCGCTCTGTCCCTCGATGGACAGCGAGTACGCCCAATCGTCGTCCCAGGGCACGGAGCGCGACGCCCGGGCAATGTCGTCGTCCGTGAGCCCCATCACGAACGTGCCGCCGGGGATCACGGCGAAGGTCGTCGTGGAGGGGCCGTGCACGACGCCGTCGGACATCGGGCGAAAATCGGATCCCAGAGCGGCCGCGACGCGGGCGTAGAGCGCGCCGCGGGTGTCGGCGTCGAGATCCTCGAAGGCCTCGACCGAGCGGAGAGCGGCGAGGGGGTCCGTCATGCGGCGGCCATGATAGCCGAAGCGCGCGGCGCGACGGGCTTCGCGCCGCCCCGACAAGCTCTCAGGAAACCCGCTCTATGATCCGCTCGGACTCCTCCCAGAGCCTCTCTGCCAGGTCCATGTCTCGGCCCTGCCGTGTGGAGCTGCTCACGTTGCAGTCGGCGAAGTACTCGCCGGTGATACTGGCGGCGTCCGGGTGCACCGCCACGTAGCACTGGGTGGCGGCGCCTTGCGCCTCGCTCTTGAGCACCAAGGGCGAAGCGATGGCCAGCGCCGCGCGGGCGGGAGCCGGCATGTTGCGACCCAGGTTGGTCTTGATGACCCCGGGGTGCACGGCGTTCGCAGTCTGCTTGTCGCTGGAGAGGCGCCGCGACAGCTCCCGGGCGAAGAGCAAGTTGGCGAGCTTCGATTGACCGTAGGCGGCCCACGGCGAGTAGCTCTTCTCGCCCTGCAGATTGTCGAAGGCGATGCCCTCCGGCGGTGCCCCCGAATGCGCGGAGCTCGACAGCATGACCACCCTTCCGGTTTCCGCGAGGCGGGGCAAGAGGCGCGTGACGAGCAAGAAGTGACCGATGTGATTGGTGAAGAACTGTTTCTCGTAGCCGTGCACCTTCTCGAGCTTCGGCAGCGCCATGATGCCGGCGTTGCAGATGATGGCATCCAGGCGCACGCCGTCTTTCTCGACCGCCGACACGCAGGAGAGCACGCTCTCGGGCTCCGCCAGCTCGCAGGCCACGGGCAGGGCACCGCTGGCGTGGGCCGCATCGATGGCGCCGCGCGCCTTCTCCTCGCTGCGCGCCACGGCGATCACCCGGGCGCCGCGCAGGGCCAGCACCCGCACCGTCTCGAGGCCGAGGCCGGAGCTCGCGCCCGTGACCAGGACGTTGCGGCCGCCGAGATCGATGCCCTCGGTGACCTCCTCCGCGGTGGAGCCATAGCCGAAGCCACTCGGCCCTTTGCCCTTCAGCAGTGCAACCAGCGACATGTCCCTCTCCTCATGGGTTTCATACGACACCATCCTCCGCCAGCGGCGCCGTCGTCGTCAAAGCATGTAGCGAACGTCGGACGAAAACGTAGGATACGCATACACCGCCGACGACAGCTCACTCTTTTCCAGGCCGTGGGCGATAGCGAAGGCGAACAAGTGAATCACCTCTTGGGCGCCGTGGCCCAGGATCGACGCGCCGATGATCCTTCCGTCTGCTTTTGTCGTGACGACGCGGGACCTCGCGGCCCGTTCCGCATAGGTACGCGCGGAGCGCCAGCTCTTCATGTCGTTGTCCGCCACCTCTACGGATAGGCCCGCCGCCTTCGCGCTGGCCTCCGTGTGACCCACGCTCGCGAGAGCGGGAATCGTGTACACGCAAGACGGGATCGCCTGGTAGTCGAGGGCCGTGGGCAAGCCGCCGGAGACCAGGTGCCGCCCCACGGCCTGGCCCTCCCAGGTTGCCACCGGCGACAGCTGCGGCGTGGCCGGCAGTGCGTCGCCCGCGAACCACACGTGGGGGTTGTCGGCGCTGCGAATGCCGCGCTCGAGACGTGGGCGGCCAGCATCGAAGGAGAGACCCGCAGCTTCCAGATTCAGGAATGCGAGGCTGGGCACGCGACCGGCGGCGTTGACCACCAGATCTGCGGCGAAGCGCTGCTCGCGACCGTCGATCTCGGCTACCACGGAAAGCTCCGCATCCCGCTTTTCGATGCGCACTATCTTGGCGCTCGTGTGGGTCTCGATGCCGAGCTCGGCGCTCACCGCGAGGAGATCTGCCACCAGCTCCTGATCGAAGTTGCCCAACACCTTGGGCGCGACTTCCAACACGGTGACGCTGGAGCCGGCTCGAGCCAACACGTGGGAGAACTCCAGTGCGATGACGCCGGACCCGATGAAGATCGCACGAGCAGGTTGCTCCTCCAGCTCCAAGAACTCGTCGCTGGTGATGGTGTGCTCCGCGCCTGCGATGCTCAAACGCCGTGGCGCGGAGCCGGTGGCGATCACGAACTCCTTTGCGCTCACGCGCCGATCGCCGACCTCCACGGCGTCCCTAGCCACGAAGCGCGCCGAGCCCCGCAAGACGTCGATACCCCGGCTCTCCAAGGATTCCGACATCTGCTCCGGCACACCCTCTACGAACGAACGCTTGCGCTCGATGAGCGTGGACCAATCGAGCTTCGCACTGGAAACGGAGATGCCGTGCTGCTCGGCTCGCGCGATCGCTTCCAGAATCTCGGATGCCGCCACCAATACCTTCTTGGGAACACAGCCGCGGAGGGGACAGGTGCCGCCCACGTCGCGCTCCTCCACCACCGCTACGGACAACCCTGCATCCCGCGCAACGCCGGCAGCCCCGAACCCCGCGTTCCCCGCTCCCAACACGACGACGTCATAGTCCATCGACGGTTGATGGTGACCGCGACGGGCGGCGTCAATGCCGGCCCGCGATGGCGGCCAGATACCGGCTCACCGCGCGGGCGTCGTCTTCAGAAACGGGATCGTTCGGGGGCATGCGCTCGGCGACAAAGGCTTGCAGATCTGCCACACGGTCGAAGCGCGCGAGCGTGCCCGGGCCCATCACCGGCGGCGCTCCAGGCGCGTTCCCGGTCTCGCCGTGACAGGAAGCGCAGCGCAGCGCGAACACGCGCATGCCATCGGGCTCCGCCAAGCGCGCGCGCACCAGCGCGGCATCCGAAGGCGGAGGGGACGTCACCGTTTGGCAGCCCGCGAACAGCAGCGCCGCGAGGCAAAGGCCGCGCTTCACCACGTGAAGTTCCTCTGCAGCATCAACGACGCGTTCGCGCCCGCGAAGGGAATGTTCTTGCCCAACCCGCTCACCGGGGGGTCCGCCGACACCGACGCCCCCACCTCCCAATACGGGTAGACGACGTAGTACTGCACACTGGCGCCCACGCGCACTCGGCGGGTGCCGCTGTTGGGAATGGTGTTGCCGTCTTGGCGCGCGTTGGTCGACGCAATGGCGCTGGCGAACACGCTCCCGGACCAGAACAGATTGACGACGTGCACCAGGGCCAGTCGCCCGCGGATCTCGTTGCCGGGGGAGTAGCGCCGAGAACCGCCGGAAGGCGAGCTCACGTCGTGCTCGAAGCGATAGCCGTAGGAGCCGTCGAGCACCACCGCGTCCGAGAGCGTCACGAACTTGGTGACGGAGACGCCAGCGAACGCGGTCCAGGTGCCGTCCCCCGTGGCGTCCACGCCCGAAGGCCGATCGGACTCCGTGGGTCCCTTCCCGGTCGGCGCCCGACCGCCGACGTAGGGCTCGACGAAGGGTAGGAACGAGCGCGCGTCGGACCACTGGATGCCGGTGACCAGATCTTCCAAGGCCATCGCCCTGAGAGCGAGGGAAGCGTCCCCCGGCCCCACCGCGCTGTCGGAGGAGAGGCCTTCCAAGTCCCGGTACTGAAGCCGGAGCGGGATGCTGCCGTAGACCTGGAGCTTCGGCGTTCCCAAGCGGATGCCGCCCGCCAGGGACAGCACCACGTCGTCCACCTCCGCGTGGGATAGCGGGTGATAGTCACCGTTTGCGTCGAAGCTCCCGTGTCCCCGCTCGTAGCTCAGCTGAGCGGCGAGCACCGCGAAGTGACAGCGACCGACCACGCCGAATCCGCTGGTTCCCGTGGCGGTGCAGCAGGCCTGGGCACGAGCCAGCGCCGGCGAAAGCGCCACGGCGATGGCGGCCAGGAACTGTGCGAAGCGTCTCATGAAAGCGAGGCGCCCTGTTTGGATCAACACGCCGCTTCGCACAATGCGGCGTAGTGTCGCAGGGTCAGCGCAGGTTGCTTTCGGCGTGGGCGATGACCTGCACCATGGACTCGAGCAGCTCCGCCACGTCGTCCCGCCGGGAGCTGCCGATCACGATCTCCTTGGCCAACAGAGCGATCAGGTAGCGCAAGCGGCGCCGGCCATGTTCCTTCACTCGTATGTAGTCCGGGTGCGCCTCGTTGATCTCCCAGGCAAAGCCCCGGAGGCGGCTGCGCCAGGAAGCCGCCGGCGCGCTGACCAACACGGGTTCGGGAATACCGAGCTTGGAGTACACCTCGTGCTTGTCTTCCACGATCTCCACGGCAGCGATGTCCGCCACGGTCTCGTCGCCCAGGGTGGCCACCACCATGAGCGCCACCTGCTTGCCGATGGGAGCGTCCTCGTCGGCGGTGAGCACGGCGCGAGCACCGTGGGTTTCGATGCTGAGGCCGGCGTCCTCGGCGTCGGGCAGGCGCCACTCGAAGCTGGCGCGTCGAATCGGCCGGCCTTCCTCGTCGCGAGCGCGCGCGCGCACGCTGCGGGTGGCGCCCGGCGAGATCCGCGCAAAGGCCGGTCGTACGCTCACCGCGTGGAGCGGCCCCGGCGGCTCCTGCTCGGACTCCGAAGCGTCACCGCCGCCGTCTTCCTCCAGCGGCATTCCGGGGGGCACGGTCTCGCCGCTTGCTTCGCCGTCTTCGTCAGTGGCGATCTCCGGCAGCGACAGATCTCGCACGCGATCGTCGAAACCGCGCAGCGCGTTGCGGAGCTCCTTGACGACCTGCCGGTCCAGCTCGGCGCGGTGCAGCGTGTCGAGCCGCGCGAGCTCGGCGAGCACCTTCGGGGTCATGCCGCCGAGTGCCTCCAAGAACGCGAGCGCTGCATCGTTCGGCGCCACGCCGCGACGCGTGCCGGGCGGGATGGTGAAATCGGGGAAGTCGATGACGCCGCTGAGCTCGGAGCCGGTCCAAGGCGACTGATCCAAGCCCAAGACGTCGAGGGTGGCGATGTCGTCCACCACCCGGGTGCCCGCGCAGGACAGCTCGATGCTGGCCCCGGCATCGCCGCGGGTGAGATACAGCTCGACCCGGGCAGGGCGATAGCCCGGCACCGCGAGCTCGGTCGGAAGCTCCAGCCGTTCTCCAGTAAAGCGATGGGGAACCACCTGCACGTGGCGGCCGTCCCCCCGCGCCAGGCGGTCCTCGATCACCAGGTTGGCCCCGCTGCGGGTCAATTGGCCGCGGAGCTCCGTGGCCAGGTAGGCCGCGAGCCGGCGGCCGGAAAGCACCCGGCGGGCCGTCGCGTGCACCTCGCTGATCACCACCTCGGTGAAGGTCTTGGAGGTGCCCTTGGGCGCTGGATAGGTGCCCACCTCCGCCGCCGGAGAGTCCTCGAGCATGCGCAGCACGGCGATGTTGCCGCCACTCACGCGAGAGTGGATCTCCATGCGGTGGCCGATGGACCAGAACCCGAGCAGGCCCACGCCGTACTGGCCCGCCACCACGCGCCGCGCGCGTTCCCCCGGATCCAGACTCATCTTGTGGGAGTGACCGATGTTGGAGGCGAGGTAACGGAGCGCCTCCGTGCGCGCCATCTTGGGCAACACACCTTCCCCATCGTCACGAATCTTGAGCACCACGCCGGAGCCCATCCGTGAGCGCTCCAGGGTGATGTTCTCCGCCCCCGCGTCGAGCGAGTTCTGCACCAGCTCCGCCACCGCCTTGCGCGGATCCGGCTGGCTGCGGGCCAACCAGCGGATGAGCTCGAACGGATCGGCCGGCTCGAGCTCGATCTGCGCGCTCTTTTCCAGAGCTTTCGTCGGTTTGGCCATGACAGGGGGGGCAAACGATCTAGCCCAACGCATGCCAGCGCGTCGAGAGCGCAAAGGGTGCAGAGGCGCTGGTGTCCGCTCGCAGCACGTGCGGGATCTCGGCGAAGTTACCACTGTTTTCCGTGCGGAATGCGCCTTGCCTCTCGCTCTCTCATGACCTCCGTCGACGCCCGCGTCGTCCCCTTCGACAGTGTCCGTAGGAGCCCAGCATGGAGCGATTGGCGTGCGCTCACGCGCGACGCTCCGCCATTCCTCACTCCGGAGTTCTTCGCTCTGAACGGACCCTTGTCTCACCAGGGCGAGGCGCTCTTGGCCCAAGCGTGGGAACAGAACGGTCTGGTGGGCGCGCTGCCGCTGTCGTTGTCCCATCGCACGCTCGAAGGGCTGCGCAGTGATCAGACCCCCGGCTTCGACTACTGGGGCAGCGCCGAAGGGCTCTCGGCGATCTGGCGTGCGATCCTCCGCGATGGACGCTGGGACGTGATGGTGCTCAAGAACGTCCCGAAAGAGTCTGCGCTGGCCACCACATTGGTGACGCTCGCGGAAGCCGAGGGCTGCCGCGTGGCCCTGCGCTCGGGGGCGCGCCATCCCTACTTCGAGCTCTCCGACTTCGAGGCGCGGCTCAGCCCCAAGTTTCGTCAGAACCTCAAGCGCTGCGGCCGCAAGGCAGGCGGCGTGGAGCTCGAGCGTCTGACCTCGCCCACGCGTTCCGAGCTGGAAGAGGCCCTGACCCTGGAAGCCATGGCCTGGAAGGGCGCCGCCGGCACCAGTATCGCCACGGATCCGGAGGTCGCGCACCTGTACGGGGCCGTGACCCGGCTTTTCGGACGCCGGGGACGTGCCGCTCTGTCGTTCTTGCGCGCCAACGGTCGGCGCATCGCCCTCTTGTTCTCGGTGGAGGACGACCACACGCTGTACGCCCTCAAGATCGGCTACGACCCGAGCCAAGCGGCGGTGAGCCCGGGCCACCTGATGGTGTGGAAGGTGGCTGAAGACGCCGAGGAGCGTGGCCTCCGTCAGCTCGACTTCGTGGGCCGTGCCGACGACTGGAAGAAGAAGTGGACCGATGTCGCGCACGAGCAAGTGAGCGTGCTCGTGTATCGGCGCTCGCCCCGTGGCCTGCTCGCCTGGACCCTCCACGAGCAGCTCAAGCCGCGGCTGCCGGCGGAGCTCGATCTTCGCTCGCCGCTGCGCCACGGCTGTCAGCGCGACGACATCATCGGCGAGCACACAGCGTCCGAACGCGTGCGCGGTCGCGTCGATCGGGGTCTCGGAATCAAGAGCGGCATCCGGCGGGCGTTCGCTCCCGCGCCGCCGCCACGGGATCCGCTGGGTGCGCCATCGCGCTTCGCTCCGGGCAGTTGGGTGCGAGTGCTCGACGAAGCGCGGGTGCGGAGCACGTTGGACGCTTCCGATCGCTTGCGCGGCCTGGCCTTTGGTCCCAGCCAGTGGCCCACCTGCGGCCAGGTGTATCGCGTGGCCCAGCAGGTGCGCCGCCTGCGGGACGATCAAGGCAGGATGCGCCCCGTCTCGCGAACGGTGCTCCTGGAAGGCGTCACCTGCGCCGGCGCCGGCCCCGAGCCCACAGGCTGCGGCCGTCATTGCCCCATGATGTACCGCGACGATTGGCTGGAGCCGGCCGAGGCACCCCGCCGCGAGCCGCCGAGCGCGTCCACGCTGCCCCACGCGCGGGTGCGGAGCCTGGAGGAAATCCAGCGCGGGCTCGATCTGGAAGGGCGACGCGACGGCGTGACTTTCATGCCGGAAATGGCGCGCTTCGCCGGCAAGCGCCTGCGCATCCTCGAGCGCCTCGACAGCGTTTTCGAGTACGACAAGTGGACTCCGCCCCGCGCCCGCGTGTTTCTCCTGGAAGATGCGCGCTGTACGGGCCAGAGCCTGGGCGCCCGCGGGCCCTGCGATCGATCCTGCGCCCTGGTGTGGCACGAGGACTGGCTGACGCTGGAGCCCAACGGGAGCGCATGATGTGATCCGCGCTCGGTTGCTCGAGGCGACCTCGCCGCGCGTCGAGGCCATCTGGCGTACCCTCGAACAGAAGGCACGGCCGTCGTTCTTCGGCACCTGGGGTTTCGTGGAGTGTTGGCTCGCGTGTTTGCCGGCGGCGGTGCGGCCCCGCCTGTGGCTCCTCGAGCGCGACGGCGCCCCCGCCGCCGCGTGCTTCCTCGGTCGACGCAAGATGCTGCGCCGAGGAGCCATCGTCACGCGCGCGCTGTTCTTGAACGCAACGGGCGTGCCCCGCTTCGACGACTTGTGTCTGGAGCACAACGAGGTGCTGGGCGCCGCCGAGGCGGGCATCACTCTGAACGAGCTGCTCGCCCAGCTGCCGCCGGACCACGACGAGCTGTTCTTGCCTGCCCTGGCCCCCGAGCGCATGCCCGGGAGCCGCCTTTGCGAACGTCTGGAAGGTCGCCACGTGCGCGTCGATCGCCAGGTGCCCGCCCCATTCGTGGATCTCGACCGCGTTCGCTCGTCGGGATCTTTGGGTTGGCTCGGCGCGAGCACTCGCGGTCAGGTTCGTCGCGCCGAAAAGCTCCTCGGCCCCATCACCGCGGAGGTCGCCGCGGACGAAGCCGCGGCCCTCGACGTCTTCGAGGAGCTCGTGGGGCTGCACACCGCGCGTTGGACGACCCGCGGCGAGGACGGCGCGTTCGCCGACCCCTGGGTGCGGAGCTTCCATCGGCGCTTGATACGATCGCGACTTCGCCACGGCGAGATCCAGCTGCTGCGGGTACGCGCGGCGGACGCCACCGTGGGCTGCCTGTACGGCTTGGTCGCCAATGGCCGCGTGCTGTTCTATCAAGGTGGGCTCGCGCAGTTCGCCGATCCGCGGGTGAAACCGGGGTATCTGTGCCACGTCAAGGCCATCGAGCACGCGGCGCGGGAGGGCCACGCGCGCTACGACCTGCTCGCCGGTGGCGCAGACTACAAGCGCCGTCTGGCGGACTCCGAGGTCGTGCTCCGCTGGGCGCGAGTCCAACGCGATCTCGCGCGCTTCGCCGTAGAGGACGCCGCACGCGCGCTGTGGCGGGCCACGCGACGCCGTTAGCTGTTATCGTGACGGCGTGGGGCGAGCACCGCGTGGTTCCGCGCCGAACCGGCATTCAAGTACAGCACGGGCCAAGCGGTACCAGAGGTTCGTGGCCGCGGCTTTGGTGGCGTCGTGTGGTCGGCCTCCCGAGCCGAGGCCGGCGCCGGCCCCGGTGGTGGTGAGCGCGCCCGAGCCCGAACCGGAGCCGGAAGCGGCCGTCGAAGAAGAAGCCGTCGTAGCCCGAGGGCCCGGTCTGGAAGGCCGCCTGGACGACAGCTTTGGTCGGGGCGGCGTGGTGCGCGTGGCACGGGGCCCGGGAGAGCATCGCTTCTCGGGCATCGTGGCCCTGGACGACGACTCCATGGTGGTCGTCGGCTACGCACGCTTCGCCGACGGCAGTGACATGGCGGCGGCGCGAGTCACGAAGGACGGAGCGCTGGACGAGAGCTTCGGCGATCACGGCTTTCTGCGCATCGGGAAGTACCGCGGCTTCGGCGAAGGCGTCGCGCGGGATGCCAAGGGACGGCTGCTGGCCGTAGGCTATTTCTACGCCAAGGGCGTGAACGGCCTGGTGGCTCGCTTCGATCGCCACGGCGTGCTGGACCCGAGCTTCGGCCGGAGCGGCCTGGTGGTGGTCGACGCCGGCAGCGATGACCGGCTCAACCGTGTGTGGGTGCGCAAGGACGGAACCATCATCGCCGTCGGCCATCACTCGTCCGACAAGAACATGGCGGTGGCGCTCCGAAGCGACGGCAGCCTCGAGCCAAGCTTCGGCCAGGGCGGCATCGGCGTGGTGGCCTCCCCCGGGGGCACCGCCTACGTGACCCGCGCGGTGCCGGCGCCCGACGGTGGCGTGATAGCGGCTGGGTATCTCACGGCCGAGCACCAGGGTCTGGTGATCCGCCTCGACGCGAACGGCAAACCCGACGCGAGCTTTGGTCGCGACGGCGTGGCAGTGGTGGAGCGACCCAGAGTCGGCAGCGCTTGGGCGGTGGGCGTGGACGCCGAGGGACGCGTGCTCTTGGGCGTGAACACCGACGTGGGACCGGCGGCGGTGTTCCGACTGCGGAAGGATGGCTCGATGGACACCTCCTTCGGAAAGAACGGCTACGCCCTGAGCACCCGGGACGGCATGGATCAGTTCTACGATTTGCTCGCGGATCCCGCGGGGCGCATCGTGGGCGTGGGATTTCGCGGTCTGGCGGAGGACGCCACCGCGCTCTGGGCCCGCTTCACCCCCGAGGGCGAGCTCGATCCCGCATTCGGCAAAGGCGGAATCGTGAGCCGACCTCTGGGGGGCGGGACATTTTTGTTCGATGCCGACTGGGACTCCCAAGGGCGCTTGGTCGCGTGTGGCAACGTACTCCAGGGAAGCGGTTCACCGGGCATCGTCGCGCGATTTCGTTGATGCGTGATATGGGGGTAGACCCGTGGAAGACGACATCAAATCCGCCGTCTTGTTGACGGTGATCCTGAATCCGTTCGCCCTGTCCGTCTATCTCGGCAGCGTGTTGGAAGAGCAGGATGCCAAGACCGTGGCCGGCATCATGGGCCGCGCCTCGCTCATCAGCGGCGCGGTGTTCGTGCTCTTCGCGCTGGTCGGCAATCGTATTTTCCAGGACCTCTTGCAGGTGCGCTTTGCGGCGTTCCAGCTCTTTGGAGGGCTCTTGTTCCTGGCGATTGCGCTTCGCTTCATGCTCTCCGGCGGCGACGCCCTGATCGCGCTCCGAGGGTCCCCGGGCCACATTGCCGGCTCGGTCGCCATGCCGTTCATGATCGGTCCCGGCACCGTGAGCGCGGCCGTGCTGGCCGGCTCCCGTTTGCCGTGGCCTCGCGCGGTGCTCTCCATCCTCGTCGCGCTGGCGGCCACGGCGCTCACGGTGGTCATGGTCAAGCTCGCCTTGGATCGCGTCCGCGTTCGCGATTCCAAGTTGGTGGAGCGCTACTCGGAGCTCACCGGGCGCGTCTCCGCGGTGGTAATCGGCACCATCGCCTGCGAGATGATCTTTCGCGGTATCGAAGCGTGGCTGTCTACGATGAAGGGCTGAGGTCGCATTCGCTCACGGCCTCGCGGGCGGCCTCCGGCAGCGCTCGTTCGCTGCCGTCCTCCGGGTGACGAGGATCCCAACCGGTGATGCGCGCTAGCACGTCGAGCGGCTCCGTCAGGTAGCGATCGGCGAGGGACTTCTTGTCTTCCGCCTTGGCCTTTTCGATCTCCCTCAACCCGCGCCTGAGCTCTTGCACCACCATCGGGACGAGAGAGCGGTCACCCGCCTTCCCCGCCATGGCCACCAGGCGTTCACGAACCCACCACGCATACTGCCCCTGGACTCGGGGCCATGCCCGGCGAGCCGTGACCACGTACCAGGAGCGAAGCTCCGCGTTGGGCAGCTCCGGTTGAAACGCGACCTGCTCCAGCACGGGCGAGAGCTCGGTCATGGCCAGCCTCAGGCCGAGGTACTGCTGCTGCGAGCTACTGGTGGGGTAGCCGGTGTACGAGCGCGCGAGGACGTGGCCGGAGTCGTCCTCGAGGGCGATACGCGCGTGGAAGTCCGCCGACGAGAAAGAGACCTTGCCCAGACCGAGACCCTTGGGCTCGAGCTCTCGCACCCGAGTGGTGAGCAGCGGGCGCACCTCGGCGAGCACCGTCTCCAGATCGCGAACGGAGATGGCCCCCCGCGCCACGAAGATCCCCGGCTGATCCCCCACCTTGGCGGGAGCTCCGTAGTAGGTGTCGTTGGCCACCGCGAGCACGTCGAAGTGGTCTTCGTCGTCCTTCCGCGTCAGCTGCCAAAGCTGCAGCGACCCGCCATGGCCGGAGCCCGTTTCTACCTCGATGCGCACGATGGACGCCGTCAGCGGATCGCAACCGAAGCTGACCTCGACGGTGCCGTCCTTGGTTTGACGGTCGTACCTCTTTTCCAGCTTGGGCCGGAGGACCCGCTCCGTCTTGCGATGATCGACGCACAGCCCGACGTCGTGCTCCGGCTCCCGCGGCAAGGGCTTCGGGGGTCCGTCCGGCAAGCAGCGATTCGCCGCTTCCGACCGCGGCGGAGGGGCCAGCGCCGGTTCCGGCACGGCTTGCACCACGGGCGTGCTCACCGGCCGCGGAGAGCGTGCTGGTGGTGCCGCCGCCGCGCAACCCACGACGAGCAGCAGCCCGAGCATCGAAACGCGACGGGTATCGCGCCGAGTCAACATCAATTCGAAGCCCTGCATTCGTTCACGGCTTCGCGCGCAGCGTCCACCAGAGAGCGATCGCCGCCGTCGCCGGCATGCCACGGGTCCCGGCTCGCCTCACGGGCCAGCAGCCCCCGCGGCGGTGCAACCGCTGGCCGAGCGGGTGCGGCGGCACAATCCGGGAGCAAGAAGACGATGGCGGCGCTGCGCACGCTGCCATCATAGGCCCACGACGCGACTCCTGTCCCCCGGCACTCCGTGGAGCGCATCGCGCGTGTCCACTACCAGCTTGGCTTCGGCCAGAAGCCGCTCGCGAGGAAGGCCCGTGTGGTCCGTCACGACGACCACGGCATCGTAGGGCTCGAAGCTCGCGCTGGGGCCCACGCTGGTCATGACCAGACCGTGCTCCGAGACCTGCGGTACGTGCGGATCCATGTACGACACCTTGGCGCCCCGCCCCTTCAGGCCCTCGATCACGTCGAAGGCCGGGCTCTCGCGGACGTCGTTCACGTCCTTCTTGTAGGCGATGCCGTAGACGAGAACATTGGAGCCACGAAGCGGTTTTGCGTGGTCGTTGAGCGCGGCAGCCACCCGCTCCACGACGTACTCCGGCATCGCGCTGTTGATGCTGTCCGCCAGCTCGATGAACCGCGCTTGGTACTTCAAGGCGCGGAGCTTCCAGGACAGGTACAAGGGGTCGATGGGAATGCAATGCCCGCCCAGGCCGGGCCCGGGATAGAACGGCATGTAGCCGAAGGGCTTGCTGGCCGCCGCGCGAATCACCTCGAAGGGATCGATACCGAGGCGGCGGCTCATGATGGCGATCTCGTTGACCAAGCCGATGTTCACGGCACGGAACGTGTTCTCGAGCAGCTTGACCATTTCTGCCGCTTCCGTGCTGGAGACGACAACCAGCGTGTCGATGATCTTGGAGTACAGGGCCTGTACCATCGCGCTGCACTCCGGCGTCGCACCGCCGATGACCTTGGGCGTGTTCTTGGTCTTGTACACGCTGTTTCCGGGGTCCACACGCTCGGGGGAGAACGCCACGAACACGTCCCTGCCCAGACGGAAGCCATTGGCCGTGAGCTTCGGGACCATCACCTCGGTGGTGGTCCCCGGGTAAGTGGTGGACTCCAGGACCACCAGCATTCCGGCGTGCTGGTGGGCGGCGATGGCCTCCGTGGCCTCGACGATGAACCGCATGTCCGGGTCCTTCGTCTTGTTCAGGGGAGTGGGAACGCAAACGATCACCGCGTCGGCTTCCCGCAACACCTTGGGATCCGTCGTACCGCGAAGCCTCCCTTCCTTGGCGTGAGGCGCGAGGTCCTCGCTGGGCACGTCCTGGATGTAGGACTGCCCCGCCTCCAGCAGGCGTGCCTTCTGTGCATCGTGGTCGAGCCCCGTCACGCGATAGCCCGCACGTGACAGCTCGGCCACCATCGGGAGACCGACGTAGCCAATGCCTTGGACGACCACGTGAGCGTTCTTCGATTCGATCTTGTCGAGCAGGCTGGACATGAGAATTTCTGCCTTGCTGTGCGCGCGATTCGGTCACGAAACGGCTTCGCGAGCACGCGGGCGCCGCGCCACAATTGCGCTCGCGGCCGCTCAGGGACTGACGTCCAGACCGAACACCAAGTCCAAGCGCAGGAGCTTGAAGATCGCGAGCGGCTGATTGGCCACGTTCACGAACTCCACGTTCCCACCCTTGGCTCGCACTCGCTTGTAGAGAGAAACGAGCGCTCCGACACCAGAGCTGTCGATCAAACGCAATCCCTGAAGATCCACGGTGACGTTACGGCCGGATTGTTCCGCGATGGAGTCCAGGGTCGGTCTCAAGTCGGAACATGTGAGCGCGTCCAGCTCCCCCGCCACGTGCAGGCTCAAGTGGTCTCCCTCGTTGGTCACGCTGTGCTTCATGGAGCCTCCGGTCCGCCAAAGCTCATGCAAACGTCGAGCCCGTACGCCGCCCAAGGGGCACGTGCTTTGCACATGCAACGGATGTCATGTTGCGTCGGCGCCTTGCGAGCGTGCTGGATCGGCTGGGGCTCATCGAGCACGTTCTCGCCCACGCCCGTTGGCTGCCGGTGCTGGCGTACCATCGCATCCGTCGCGGGCTGGATCGCTTCGACCAAGGGGTGGTCGACGCCACCCCGGAAGCCTTGGATTGGCAGCTGACGGAGCTGTCGCGGCACTTCGAGGTGATCTCTTGCGACCAGCTCCTCGATGGCGACGTGCCGCCGCACGCCGCCATGGTGACCTTCGACGATGGCTACCGGGAGTGCATCACCGAGGCTCTGCCAGTGCTAGAGCGCCATGGAATCCCGGCGACCTTTTTCGTGGTCACGGGAGACATCGCCGAGCGACGCGTGTTCTGGTGGGATCGCATCGCCTATGCGCTCCACGAGACGGCGCTCGAACACATCCGCATGAGCTACCCAAAGCCCCTGGAGCTGGACCTCACGGAGGGACGGGAGCGAGGGATCCGGACGCTGCTTTCGGTGGTGAAGGCGACCCCCGCTCTGGATTTCTCGCGATTCTTGCGCGAGCTGTACCAGCGCGGGGAGGTGCCGTGGACCCCCCAGGACGAACGGCACTGGGCAGATGTGCTCGTGATGAGCTGGGACGACGTTCGCGCCCTCCGAGATGCCGGCATGCAGATCGGCTCGCACACGCGAACGCATCGCATTTTGCAGAACGTTCCTGCGGAGGAGCTGGCCGACGAGCTCCGCGGCTCGCGCGACGATCTACGACGGGAGCTCTCCGCGGACGTGCGCGTCGTCTCGTATCCCGTTGGGCGCCCCATCAGCGGCTCCCCCAGCGTCGTCGCTGCCGTGCGAGACGCAGGCTACACCCTCGGCTTTTCCACCGGAGTGCACTGGCTTCCGAAGACGACGCACTCGTTGGATCTAGCTCGCATTTGTCTGGACCCCGACATCACCGCACCCGAGCTCAGGGCGCTGCTCGCGCACCCGGCGTTTGCGGGCTGAGGGCGTCGCTGCGATCCACGCGGCGAGGGCTTCGCGGGCGGCGCGGCAGCTGATCGTCCGGAGGAACGCGCACGCCGGCCAGGAGCAGGATCGTGTTCTTGACGAAGCTCAGGGGCAGCGGCGGAGCACTGGCGTCCGAACGCTGCTCGATGTGCTGGTAGCGGAGCGCGACGCTAACGCCGGGTAGCGCCTGCCAGGCGAGCTGGACGTCCGCCTGCCACAGGTCCACCCGAGCGGCCCGGGTGGCGTCCTCCTCGATCAGACGGCCTCGCTCTGCCCCGGCGGAGGCCTCCAGGGCGAACGCGCCGATGGGCACGCCGCCCCGGGCCTGGACCTGGTCCACGATCGAGAACTGACCGAGGGACAGGTTGGTCGTCACGCGGTGCGCGTAAGAAACCTCGGCATTGGCTTCGTCTCGGGCAAAACCCAACAGGGCCGAGCCCGTCGGATACCAAAAGCCACGACCACTCTCGAGACGCTGGACCCTCCCCGCGCCGAGCTCCAACCGCGAGGCGAAGTCCGTTCCGAAATCGTGACGCCAGATCCCGGCGCCGGTGCCCATGAGCTGCCGCTGAGTACCGGCGGCCGTGCCGTCGGAGCGCAGCGTGCGCGTCGCGACGGCGTAGCTGGAAGCAGCCTCCGCACCGATCGCGTCGGCGCGAAACAGGCGCTCGGCACCGAGCAGGCCGCCCCCTTCGAAGGTCCGCGGGCCATCACCACCAAAGAGCGGGGCGCCAAACCCCGCGTGGCCGCTCTGGTATCCGCGGAGCTCCGGGCTCAGGTCGATGCTCAAGAGCTCGTCCGCCGTCACGACGACAATGGAGCTACTGCCCGGAGCCCAAGCTCCGAGCTCCGTCAGCCCCGCGGACGTCAAGGTGGTGCTCGAGTAGGGCCGCGCTTGGGACGCCGCCGCGCCGAGCACCAGGCTCGCGTTGGGAGACAGGTCGAAGAGCCCCCGGTAGTCGGCCCGCTGCGAAACCGAGTTTGCTTCGTCCTGGTGCGCGAACAGCGTGAAGCTCAGGGTGTAGCCGACTCTCTGAAGCGCGCCCGCGGACGACTGGGCGTAGCCAACGCCGGGGCTGAGCAGCAAGAACGAGTCACCTGCCTTCCCGGAAATTCCCGGTGGCGGCTCCTTCGGCGACGAACGAACGTTGTCGGTGTAGCCAACGGCGACGTCCGCCGTGCCCTGCACCGCGGACTCCGAATGCGCCACCCCTGCCCACAGCAGCACGGCGGCAGCGAGCAAACGCGACGACACGGCTCAAGCTCCCTCCACGCGCACGACCGACAGCTTTCCCCCGGGGCCCGGAGACAGGCTCGAACACTGGTGAATCCGCAGCGGGATCCCCGGGAGGAAACGTTCACAGGCCGCGCGCACCTGGGCCGACGCAGCGGGCATCAAACCAGGAACGACGAACAAGTCGATCGTCCTATCGGCGCGCTGAACGACCTGGAACTGTCGGACTCGGTCCGCCATCACCGAGAACAGGACGTTGAAGAAGAGGCCGCTCACCGGGCGGCCAGCGCCGTCGTGCAGTGTCTCCGTCTTTCGCCCTTCGATGCTCGACAGCCGCTCGAGGCCTCGCCCGCAGCCGCAGCGTCCCGGAGGCATTCTCACCGCCAGGTCACCCGTCAGATAGCGGATGAACGGCGCACCGAAGTTGTGCAGATCCGTGACCACTACTTCGCCGACCTCGCCGGGTCGCGCGGGGCGTTGTCGACCCTCGCCCCGAACCACGAGCTCCACGATCAGATTCTCCATGGATACATGGAGGCCGTCGTGGGCTTCGCACTCCGCCGCCATCAACATCACCTCACGACTGCCGTAGGTCTCGAACACGGCGGAACCGAAGGCCTGCACGATGGCTGCGCGATCGGCCGAGAACAAGCGCTCCGCGCCGCAGATCACGGTGGTATCTCGCCGTGAACGACCCGAGGCGAGCCAATGGCGGGCAAGGGCGGCTCCCGCCTGCGCGTAACAGACGATCACCGTGGGACCCAGGGACTCCACGGCACGAGCCACGGCCTCCAACGCCCGAGGCGAGCGATCGGTACAGTCGATGAAATGCTCGCGCTTGAGCGCGTGATCGAGAGCGGACTTGACGCGCGAGAGCGGCCGCTGGCCGAACAAGGCCGCCAAGCTGCCCCAGAAGTGCAAGCTCTTGTCGCCGGGCAAGTAGCCCGCCCAGGCATAGCCGCGGAGCCGGGTGGCCTGCCGCCAGTGCTCCGACGTTCGATCGTAGGCGATCTCGAGGGGACGGCCGCTGCTGCCGCTCGTCATCTTCTGGATCTCCACGCGCGGTGGAGCGTCCGAGAAGCGCTCGAGGAAGGAGCTGGCTGCCGTCGGCCGGTCGAGGAGCGGCAACAACGGCAAGGCGTCGACTCCGCTGACGTCTTGGGGACGAACGTCGGCCGCGAGCATGACCTTGCGGTAGTAAGGCGAGTGCTGGAACGCATGCTCGAGGAGCTTCCGAAGCTCGCTTCCCTGGAAGGACCGCAGCTCGCCGTCGCTCCACCACTGGCTCCGCGCCAGACGTTCGGCGAGCTCGAGGATCGGACGGCGTCGGACCCCACGCTCCCACGCGGGAAACAGGACTTCGCGAAACACGAGACCGTAGCGGTCCATCACGACACCACCGGGGGAGGGCGAAGCAGATAGTCGCGGTAGAGATCCGGATCACCCGAGTGACCGTCCATCGCGGCGCAGGCAATGCAGTACATCTCCCGAGCGGTGACGTAGTGAAGCCGGGTGCCCAGCGCGGCGAGCGCTCGATGGAGCTCACGCCCGCTGGTACCCAGGAGCGCTCGGGCTCGGGACTCCGGCGCGCCATGGGTGTGGACCTTCACGAAGGCCCACTCCGGACGACCGCGAACGTGAACGTCCTGTCTCAGCCAAGTCCGAGCACGTCGCTCGGTGGGCGGATCCCGCTCGGAGAGCGCCCCGTTCTCCATGCGCACGCCGAAGCGCCCCCCGCGGTCGAAGCCCAGCGGGCCTTCGACCAGCAGAATGCGATCGCGGCGGCGGCGCCCCACCCGAGCGGGCTCCCCCCGCTCGTGTCCGCGGGCTCGCTTCGGATCGCCGAGGGGCCAGTAGATCTCGTTGACGATCGGCGGCTGACTCGGGTCGGGGGCGGACGGGAAGGTGAAGTCGGCGAAGCAGCCGGTCCGCCACAGCACGTCGAGCTCCGAGTCGACCCCGCACCACGGCCCGCTGTTGGCGAGGCACCAGTTCCCGTGCACGAAGGCATAGCGAAGGGCGCCGTTGGCGTCCCGCGAGAGGAGCCCGTGCGACGCATAGCGCGTGAGCGCCTCGACGATGGTGTGTTCGAGCTGGGGCGCGTCGTCGTCCCGATGGTGCAAATGGAGCTCCACCTCCGCCAGCCCTTGCCGGGTGAGCTCCGCCAGCGGCGCCATCAAGTCCGGGGAGTACTGCTCCGCGGGGAAGAAGAACGTGTGCCGCGGCGGACGCCCATCCACGTCCCGGAACTCTCGCCCCAGCTCGGGATACCGCTCGCGCCAGGCATTCACTCGGCAAAGCCCCACGGAGGGGTCCGCCCCACCCCACAGCGGCTCGAAGTGATCGCACAGGGCGAACAGCACGTGGCTGGGCTTCGGCGCGGGCAGGCGCTGCAGGCGTTGACGCAGGTAGCCGAAGATCCAGCGTTCGAGGTGCTTTTCCATCAGCAACATGGGCGCGCCTCATGTGTCCAGCAACACCATTCCGACGACTGGGGCGGGCGCCAGCTGGTCAATCGCCTGGCGTAGCGAGGTGCGCTCGGAAGTGTCCGATCGTGCCGCGAAGAGCACCGCGTCCGCGCTGGCGGCGAGCACGTTCGCGTCGGCCGTGTCGAGCACGGCGGGGCCGTCGATGATCACGTAGTCGTAGGCTTCGCGGATGTCCGCGATCGCGCGGGGCCAGATGCCGCGATCCAGCCGAGCGTCAGGAGCCCGATCCCCCACGGCAGCGCAAATCCTCAGGCGAGACTGACGCAGCGCACCGACGGGATACCTCCGTAGGTCCAGCCCCTGCAGCATGCCTTGCACTTCGTCGAGGGCGAACAGATCCCTGAGAGCAGGGCGGCGAAGGTTGACGTCCAAGTACAGGGCGGTGTGTGGGGTTTCTTCCGCAATGGCGAGCGCGAGATTGATCGCGCAGGTCGTCTTTCCCTCGCCTGCCTGCGCGCTCGTCACCAGCACGACGCGCGGGTCTCCCTTCGAGAGCAAGCGATGTCGGAGCAGGCGAAAGGCCCTCGCCCGAGCCGACGTCGGCTCTCGGAGCAGCACCAGGCGCTGGTCGAGAACGTCGGGAAGATCCACGCGGTAGAGCACCACGTCCGGTTCCGGCACGACGTTGCGCGGGAGCTCCACGATGGCGGCGTCAGGCATGGGCCCTCCTCGGCTTGGGTGCCCGCGGCACCTCGACGAGCACATCGGCAATCTGGCGCGCGCGCCGGGCGTCCACGACGTGGTCGTCCAGGACGGCGCGGCCGAGCGCCACGGCGAGCCCCAAGACCAAGGACACGGCGAAGAAGGCGGCGACGATGGTGCGCGGCCCCGGAGGCACCGGACGCTGCGGCAGGAACGCCGGATCGACCACCGTGACCACGGCGGCTCGCTCGCCACTGGTGGAGCTGGCGTTGATGTCCGCGCGGAACAACGAGATCTCGACCTGGTCGAGACGCTGGCGCGCTTCGGTCACGGAGCGCGTCAAGCGCGACCAATTCGTCTCCTGGGCTACCAGATCGTCGGATGCGGGCTCGGAGCTGGGCGGGGGCGCCGCGGCGGCGGGGACCTCGACGTAGCGCGTCTTCTTCGGCTTCTCCTCGACGGGCGTGGGTACCGGCGCGGCCGGCGCGCGCGGGGGCTTGCGCCGCAGCACCGCATCCAGACGACCCTGAGCGCGGTCCAGCGACTCGCGCGCCGCACGCACGTCGGGATGCGCGTCCGTGTAGCGCATTCGTTTCTGGTTCAGGTCCTCGCGCGCCGCCGCCACCGCGGCCGCCGCGAGGGCCTTGTCCTGCGCGAGCTGACGGGCCGCTTCGATCACCGCCAGGGGGGGTTCCGGCGGCGGCGCCGCCGGGGCCGGCTCCGCTTCCTTCTGGGGCGCCGGGACGCGCACGTAGCGGCGCCGCTGCGCGGGCTCGGGGGCGGGCGTGGAGATCGCGGCGCGAATCGCCGCTCCCGTCGCGAGCGGCATCACGTCCAAGGCGAACCGCGGGTGCTCCGCCATGAAGGCGGCCAGATCCTGCTCCGCGCTCTTCAGCTGCTTGTCGGCCCGCTTCTTCTCGTCCGCCAGGAAGTCGCGAGTCGCCGATGCCTGCTGCTTGCGAAGCTCGGCGTCCTGCTCGATGACTCGCTCGGCGAGGTGCGCGGTCACGTCCCGGGCCTGAGTGGGCGAATCACCTCGGAACGCGATCGTGAAGGTGTCGCCTCCCGGTGCACGAAACTCCAGGTGCCGCTTGAGCTCCTCCACGGCGTCGCTCATGCCGTATTTCGCGCGAACGTCCCCATACAGGTCGAAGCTCTCCACGGTGGAAGCCAGCTGCTGGCGGCTGGTGAGCAGCTCGCGCATGCGGACAGCCAGCGTTCGCGGCTGAGGCGGAGCCTCGTCCGGCGCGTGAACGCGCTCACCGTACAGGAGCACGGCTTCGGACCGGTACTGGGGTTGGTGAACCAGGAGATAGACGACCGCGATGATCTCCCCCAACAGGAACACCACGAGCGCGGTGCGCCAGAAGGCGAAAGCACGCCGCACGAGCGCCCTCGCCGACAGCAGCTGCTCTCGAAGCTCGGTCCCGTCCGTCATGGTGAACCTCCTCGATCTCGATGCGCGCCGACCAATGCCGCCGCGAAGGGGAGGGCGGTGATGAGCGCCCCCAAGAACACGAGTGCCCGCTTGCGAGCGCCTAGCTCCGCCGAGCGTGGGATGGAGCCGTCGTCCACGACCTCGAAGCCGACGCCGACACCGTGACGCTCCAGGGCAGCCGCCAGATCCAGGCGCGACGCCCGGCGCGACGCCCGCTCCACCTCTCGCTCCCGAGCCGGCAAGGACCCGAGCAAGCTGACCAGCTCGACCTCCGCCAGCGGATCGCCGCCCCGCTCGACTTCGAGCTGCTTTTCGACCACGCGAGCACGCCGCAGCGACAGGTTCCGTTCCGCCCGATCGCGCACGGCGTCGGCGTCGCGGGCCGCGCGGTCTGCCACCTCTTGCCGGGACTTCTGCTCGTGACGCACGACCAGCTCGCCGAGCTCCCGCGTCACCGCCAGCGCCACGCCACGGTTCGAGTGGCGGAAGCGCACGGCGAGCCGCGCCGAGCGCGGTGCGTCATGTGCCGACCGCTGCTCGAGGAAGTAGTTCTCGTACACCTCGATCTCGATGTCTTCTCGAAACGCCTCGATCGCAGCGCGTCGGTTCGTTTTCACGAGGGACGGGAACAACGCATTGCGTTCGATGATGGGCAACAGCGCCTTGCTGGTGAAGACGGCGGTGTGTACGTATTCGCCCAGCTGTCGCTTGGGATTGACCAGCGTCTCCGGATCGCGATCCATCTCGACCACCCGCAGCACGTAACGGGGAGCGAAGTCCGCGGCGAAGAGCACGACGAGCACCACCGCAAACGCTCCGGCTGCGACCGACAGCAGCAGGGAGACGCCCGCGCTCTTGATGCCTCCTTCGAGCACGCGACGCATCTGCTCGAGGGCCACGGCGACGCCCGGCTCGCGATCCAACCAGCTAGCGGCCATGACAGTGCTCCCGGATCGCGGCCAACACTTCGCGGCGGGCCTGCTCCCACACGCGTTCGTCCGTGCTCCAGCTCCGACGCCCCCTGCCCTCCCCGAGCGCCCGCGGAACGAGCCGTCGAGCGATGGCTCGTGCAGGGCCACCGCAGCTCTCGAGCTTCGTAAGCAGGAGACGATCCGTGAGCCCTCGGCGCAGCGCTTTCAGCCTGAGGGACGGGAGCGGCCCGGGATAGACGAGCACGCCGTCACCGTTACCCAGGTCCTCACCGTCGAAGAACGTGACGGGGTCCGTCATCACGTCGGTCGGCCCCCGGTGGTTGTAGCGATCGGAGTAGTAGAGCGCCTCCCACAGGTACCAGAGCTCCACATGGTAGCGGAAAGCGATCCAGCCCCAGGTACGGAGCGCCACGCCGTCCGTATCCAGGATCACGCTCCCCGCCTGAGGCGGGCGACCGTTGTAGGTCCACATCCGCGCGCCGGAGACGTTCCTGGGCGACAAGAACACGTCGATGGAATCGCCGTACACGGGGTCGTTCGTGTCCGTCACGCCGCGCAGGAGCCGCGGTCCCCCACCGCCGGCCTGCCCGATCACGTCGGCGATGTGCCGCGCCCGGAGTTTTTCGGCTAGCGACCGGGGCTCGTCCACGGGAATGGTGAAGGGCGTGGCACTCAGAGAACGAAAAGCGTCCAACCAAGCGCGCACGTCGCGACGAATCGCGGCATCCGACGAAGTATCCACGGCGACCGGCCAGTACTTCGTCTGCCGAACGAAGCGTCGACGCGCCGGAAACCGCTCGGGGCCGAGGTCGGATGCCAGCAGCACCCCGTGCTCGCGCAAGAGCTCGTGGTACTCGGCCTCCTTGTCCACCAGGTCGGCTCCGTTTCCGTCGGGCAGACCATGCACCCGCGCGATCTCCTTGGGCAGGTAGAAGGCCCACACCAGCGGGTTGCTCTTCAGGTCCACGCTCACGGCCTCGACGTCGAGCACCACCGGCAGGCTGAGCTCTCCGACGTGCAGCGCGCCTTCACGGCGCCCCGGGCTCGCTTCCCGAGCGACGTTCACGTCGAAGTAGGCGAGCCCGGTGGAGGAAACGGCCTCGCCCACCGGTACCAGCGGGTCCGGGTACTCCCCCACCCCCGTGGACGGTCCGTACATGCTCGTGGACGCCCGGCGAACCAACAGCGTCTTGACCTCGAACCCTTGCACGGAAGCGCCCGGCAGCTCGAGGCGCACGCTCCGCCGCCGACCATCGGTGGTGCGCACCGAGAGGCCGAGCGTCTCGCCGCGCGCCGCGACCAGACGAACGACGTGTCCGTCGAACACTGCCGAGACTCGGGGCGACGGCTCGGCTCGGGACAGGCGGGTGGACTCACCCAGGATCTGGATGTCCGGCGTCGAGCTGCAGCCGAGCCCGGCGCTAACCAGCCAGTAGCCGACCCACCGTGACCATCTCATAGCCGTTCTCCGAAAGCCGAGACACGATTCGTTCGAGCGCCGCTAACGTCCACGCCTGCCCCTCGTGGAGCAGTACGATGTCGCCCCCCCGCGGAACCACGGCGCGGTCCACCTGCGCGGCGTCCCGCTGCCGCCAGTCCTCCGAGTCCGTCGACCACATGACGACGGTGTGCCCCATGCGCGCGCAGCGAAGCAGCGATCGCAGCGACAGCGCGCCGAAGGGCGGTCGCACGAAGCTCGCACTTGGCACCAGCTCGCGCATGCGCCCGAGCTCGACCTCGAGCTCTCCGTTCAGCGACGGAAACGCGCGATGAGAGAAGCCGTGGCTGCCGAGCTCGTGCCCCCGCGCGAGCATCTCGCTCAGCAGCTCGCGATGCTCGAGGCATTGACGGCCCACGACGAAGAAAGTGCCCTTCGCGCCGTGCTTCTCGAGCACGTCGAGGTAGCGACGAGTGAGGGTGGTAGGACCGTCGTCGAAGGTGAGCGCGATGCGACGTCCGCGGCGTGGTCCGCGGTAGACCAACAATCGATCGGGAATGGCATGGCGCGCGATGAGCCCGAGCAGCCGAGACATCAGGCCGCCTCCCGCTGTGCCAAGACCTCGACCAGCACGTCGTACAGCTGCGCGGCGCTCTGTGCCCAGGAAGGAACGTTCGCGGTCGCTGCCAGCTGCCACGGATCGTGAGTACGCTCGAGCACGCACCGGAGGGCATCCGCGAGGCAGCGCGGCGCGTCCGGAGCCACGAGCTCGCCGAGCATCTTGGAGCTGACGAGCTCCGGAATGCCGCCCACGCGAGTGGCCACCACCGGACGCCCACAGGCCAGGGCCTCGAGCACGACGTTGGGACAGCCTTCGTGCCGACTCGGCAGGGCGAGCACATCGGAGCGCGCGAGCCACTCCGGGATCTCCGTGTGCGGTCTCGCTCCGGCGAAGGTCACGTTCGCCCCCAGCCGAGCGGCCAGCGCGCGTGCTCTCGCCTCCGCCGAGCCCGTGCCCACGATCGAGAGCGTGGCGTCGGCGAGGGAAACGGCACGGATCAGATCCAGGACGCCCTTGTCCCGCTCCACGCGGCCGACGAACAGGACGCGCCGCCGGCACGGCCGTGGCGTGGGACGAAAAAGAGCGTGGTCGACGCCGTTGCGCACGACGCTCACCTGCTCTGCACCCAGCTCGTGGGCGCTCGCGGCCAGGGCATCGCTGACGGCAACCACGCGGTCCGCACCCGCGAGGGCGCGACGAATGCGGCCGCGGAGCGTGGCTCTTCGCGACAGCACGTCGAGGTCGGATCCGTGCACCTTGATCACCGCGCGGGCGCCGAGCCGGCGGGCAAGGCGCACGACGGCGTAGCCATCGGGATACGCCCAAGAGCCCAGCACCACGTCCACGCGTCCTCGCTGCGCCAGCGCGTCCAGCGTGAGCGACGCGGCGTACAGCGCTCCGTTCACGGCGGCGAGCTTCGGCAAGTACACCACCCGCGGATGACGCACGCTGAGCTCGTCGATTTGCTCCTGCCGTGGAACCTCGCCGAGCCTTCCCGCCGCCGACCAACGCCGGAGCAACCGCGCGCCGGGGAACCAGGGGATGGTCGCCCACAGCTCCACCTCCGCGCGGCGCGCGAGGGCGGCGAACTGTTGCCGATTGAACGGTGACGACGCCGGTTCCACGGCGTTCGGAAAGATCTTGGTCACGATCAGCACGCGCATGCTCAGCTCGCTTCCACCCATGGGGCGATGGCCTGACACGCTTCCGTGACCTCGATCGCGAGCAGCGTAGCGTCGTCCTCCAGCGGCGCCGCGTCGAGCGCTGCCAGCAGGCCCTGCTCCACGCCCTCGGCACCTTCCGGCGCTCCCTGAAGCAGCCGCCGGAAACGCCGCATGCGACCCAAGTCCGTCTCGATCGCTTCCAGCACTCCGTCGGTCATCAGCACCACGACGTCGCCACGCTGCAGCGGCGTGGTCTCGTCCAGGTACAGCGCGTTGGCCACCACGCCCAAGGGCGGACCCGAAGCGCGACCGAGACACGCGACCGTGCCCCCCAGGCTGCGCACCAGCACAGGAACGTGTCCCGCGTTGGCGATGGTCAACGAGTGGTGCTCCGCGTCGAGCTCCAGCACCGCGGCCGTCACGAAGCGATCGATGGGTAGCACGCGCGCGGCACAAGCGTTCAAGATCGAAAGCGTTCGCGCCGGGCTCCCGACGGAGCCCAGCAACTGGGCCAGCTTCGGCACCAGTGCGTGCAGCATGCACGCGCCCTCCGCTCCGCGACCGCAGGCGTCCCCGATCACCACCGAGAGTCGCCGGGGGCGCCGTGCCGTAAGGGCATAAAAGTCCCCCGATGCGCCCGCCGACGGCAAGAACGCGCTGGCCACGCGGAACCCGTTCACGTTCAACGGTGCGCGCGCGATGCGGGGGTCCAAGTTGCAGCTCACGCGGTGGATCGGTGCATTCGCCATGCCACGACGAGAGTGAGCAACCAATTCGTGACGCGCGCTCCAGAGCGCCGTTAATGCGCAGCGAGCGACGCTTCGTCGCGAACGTTCGGCCGGCGTCGCGCGCGCATAT
The DNA here is from genome assembly GCA_020633235.1 of Polyangiaceae bacterium. Lineage (NCBI taxonomy): Bacteria > Pseudomonadati > Myxococcota > Polyangiales > Polyangiaceae > Polyangiaceae bacterium. The sequence goes on from JACKEA010000009.1 coordinate 277,360, forward strand.
GCTGCACCATCCGCGCCGATGAACAGCGAAGTTGCGTGGCACGTGCGTTGCAGCTCGACCGAAGCGCCATGATGCGCAGGCTCGCCGTTTCGTTGATGCTGTTGGCCGCGGTCGGATGCGGAGAGGAGGCGGCGCCCCCTGCCCAAGCGGCTGGCTCCGGTGGCGCGACCGGCGGCTCTGCCGGCATCGGCGGCGGAGGCTCGGCCGGCACTGGCGGCGCCGCAGGCGTCGACGGCGGCGGCTTCGAGTGCGTGAGCTCCACCGCCCCGGGCAACATGGTGAGCGTCCCCGCCGGCGACTTCGTGATGGGCTGCAACGCCGTCGTGGACGGCGACTGCCTCGACGACGAAAAGCCGATGCACACGGTGACCCTCGCCGCCTTCGAGATCGACGAGACCGAAGTGACCCAGGATCAATATGCGGCCTGCGTGACCGCCGGGGCGTGCGACGCGCCGATGTGCGCGTGGGACTGCGAAAACGGCGACTTTCCCGCGTCTTGCGTGACCTGGGACCTAGCCAAGATGTACTGCGCCTGGGCCGGAAAACGCCTACCGACGGAAGCCGAATGGGAGAAGGCCGCGCGCGGCACGGATGGGCGCAAGTACCCCTGGGGCAACACGGAGCCGACGTGCACGGAGGTGAACATGTCGGGCTGTGGCGAGAAGGCGCAGGTGGTGGCCAGCCATCCTGCGGGTGCCAGCCCTTACGGTGCGCTCGACATGGCCGGCAACATGGTGGAGATGCTCTACGACTGGTACGCGCCGGACTACTACCAGAGCTCCCCCGCGGTGGATCCCAAGGGCCCGACCGTGGGCACTCGCTACGTGGGACGCGGCGGCGGCTTCAAGAGCAAGCCCGTGTGGCAGCGGACGTCGTCGCGAGACTGGTATGACACCTACGACCAGGGCAACGCGCTCGGGTTCCGCTGTGCACGCTGATGATTCACTTTCGGAGTGCTTCGGAGAGCCGCGCCCACAGATCGCGGCTGGATGCTGGCGACAGCCACAGCGCGCTCGAGACGTAGCCCATCGCGCCCGCGCCGATCTCCAACGCCAAGCCCAAGATGCCGCCGGCCAGCGCGCGCACGACGAACACGGCGACGACCATCGGAACGCAGGCCCCGAGGGCTGGAATCAACGTGCCCAGGGAGCGGCGCAAGCGCACGCCATCCACGCGCTCCACCACCAACAGCGCTGCTACCGCGTGGCCGCCGTAGGCGATGCCCACGGCGGCGCAGGCCCACAGCGTGTTCACGCGGCCGACGCTGGCGAGCAGCCCCAGGAGCGCCAGGAGCTTGCCGAGCTCGAGCCACATCAGGGCACGCGGGCGCTGCCGCGCCTGCAGGTAGGAGGCTATGGTCCAGCCCACGGGACGCGTGATGCTCAGGGCGGAGAGCAACACCAACATGGGAGCTATGGGCTGCCAACGCGCGTCGAACACCACGGCCACCAAGGTGGGCGCCACCGCGCCGAGCCCCACGGCCAAGGGGAACACGATCAGGCTCAACAGCGTGAGCGAGCGCAGCAGGGCCGGCGGTCGTCGCTGCTGAGGCAGGCGCGCGAACGAGGGCAGCAGCACGTCCCCGATCTGCTCGCCCACGTGAATGGCGGGCACGTCCGCGAGGTTGTAGGCGAGGTTGTACATGCCGGTGACCCCGGGGCCGTAGAAGCGCGACACGAGCAGGTTGTCCCAACGGCGCGCCGCGAAGGCGCTCAACGCCGCTACCGCGATGGGCACGCCAAAAGAAAAGAGCTCCCGTGTCTGTCGCAGGGTGAGGCGGCACGGCAAGAGCCAATCCCGGCGTTCGACGGCGACCAACGCCACGACCAGGCGCACCGCCGAGCGCGCCACGTTGCCCGCTACGATGGCCGCGGCGCCCCAGCCCAGGACGGCGAGGCTCACGCTCACCGCGGTGTGCGCCAGATCTCCCCCGGTGCGCAGCGCGCTCACGGTACCGAAGCGCAGATCCCGCACCAGGATCCGCTCCGGCACGAAGGAGACGCGATCCATCCCTGCCGCCAGCAGCAGCCCGGGCAGATAGCGCGCCATGGTGGGCGCATCGAAGGCCGGGCCCAGCCGCCCGCCGGCCAGATACAGGAGCGCGAGCGCCAGAGCGCCCAGCGACACGTGATAGGTCGTGGCGTGGAACGCCGCGCCGCGCCCGGCGTCCGGACGCGACACGATGAACTGACCGAGCCCCACGGTGGAGAGCTGGTTCGCCGTGAGCACCAGCACCGCGGCCACGGCCACCTCACCGTAGTCTGCGGGCGCAATGAAGTGCGTGAGCACCAACGTGCCCACGAGGCCGATGGCACGCGAGCCCATGCCCGCCGTGATCGTCCACAGTGCGCCCCGGACGGTTTGCTTGACGAGGCTCACCGCTCCCCCGGGTCAGGGCACGAGCACCGTGTCCCCGCTGAGCACCACGAGGTTCTGCTCTGGATGCGCCCCGGAAAGGATCGCTTCCAGATCGATGGGTATGCGCGTGGGCTCACGTCCGACGATGGGTCGGATCAGCACCAAGTCGGTCGGCGAGGCGAAGCGATTGGGCCCTCCCGCCAGCGCCACGGCCTCGCTGACCGTCACGTAGGAACGCTCCGTGAACATTCCGGGGCGCTCCACGTTGCCGGACACAGTGAATCGATAGCTGTTCACCTCCACCACCGCGACGGTCACGATGGCGTCCTTCACGTAGGCGGAGAGCCGTCGCGTGAGCTCTTCGCGCACCTCGTCGGCGGTCCTTCCCGCGGCCGCAACGTCACCGATCAGCGGCACGGTGAGGGTTCCGTCCGGGCGCACGGGAGCCTCGGTGGACAGGCTCGGATCCTTCCACACCGTCACCCGCACGCTGTCCGCCACGCCGATGCGATAAGGCCGAAGCCTCGGATCCGCCTTGGCGAACTGCGCATAGTCCACGATCGGCCGCTCGGCGGCACAGGCCGAAAGAGCGACCACGGTGGCCAACAAAAAGCCCGTCGTCCAGTTCATGGAATCGAGCTCCGAAGACCACGGTAAGTCGACACTGTCATGTTCGCCATCCCCGGCATCGTGCTCCTGCTGACCGCCATCTACGCGCGGCCTCAAGAGCTCGTGCCGTCCCTGCAGACGTTGCCACTTTTGCACGTGCTGCTCGGCCTCGCGGTCTTCGGCTACGTGATCGATCTCAGGCTCGGGAACACGAAGCCCAGCTCCACCCCGCTCTTGCCCTGGGTGCTCGCGTTCGTGGGCTGGGGTCTGCTGTCCGGCATCACGAAGGCATCGTCGCTTCCGATTCAAGCGCGAGAGCTCGCAATTTGCGCGGCGCTCTATCTGCTCATGGCGCACGCCGTGCAGAGTTTTCGCGCGCTCCAGGTGGTGGCGGGCACGGTGCTCGCGATGGTGATCTTCGTCTCCACCGTTGCCGTGGAGCAGAAGCTTGAACCCACCGGCTGCGTGCAAATCGACGAGAGCGTGGTGGGTGACACCACCTCGGGCAGCTTCGATGGGCGCCCCTGCACCGTGAGCCACGACTGTTACCTGGGCGAAGCCGAGCCCGGGGCAGAGTACATGTGCGAGCACATCGGTTGGCTGGGCACGACATCGGTCGGCCGTGGACGCATCCGTTTCCGCGGCATCCTGCAAGATCCCAACGAGCTGGCGCTGGCGGGCGCCATCGGGCTGCCCCTCGCCTTCGCGCTATCACGCCTCCGCCGCCGCTCATTCTCGCGCAAGGCGGTCTTGCTGCTCACCTTCGCGTTGGTGGTCCTGGCCGCGGTCTGGTCCCGCTCGCGGGGCGGTCAGATCGTGTTCTTGGCGGTCTTGGCCGTGCCCTTCGCCTGGCGTTTCGGCCTGCGCGGTGTGGCGCTCAGCGCGCTCTTCGCCGCGCCGCTCTTGCTGCTGGGCGGCCGCAGCGGCAGCGAGGCGGACTCTTCCATGCTGGAGCGCGTGGACTGCTGGGCCGAAGCGCTGTCCATCTGGCGCTCATTTCCACTGCTCGGTGCCGGCCTCGGCCAGTTCGGTCGCTATCACTACTTGACCGCACACAACTCCTATCTGCTCACCCTCGCGGAGCTCGGCCCCGTCGGCATGTTCTTGTTCTCCAGCCTGGTGTGGATGGGCTTCAAGATCCCCATCTCCGCTTGGAGAAAGTCCGAAGATCCCGACAGCGCGCTGTCCCGAGAAGACGCCCGCGACGTCGTGCGGCCCTGGGCCATGGCGATCACCGCAACCTTTGCCGGACTGGGCGTGGGCATCTTCTTCCTCTCCTTCGCTTATCACTACGTGCTCTGGATCTACCTGGGCCTTTCGGGCGCACTGTTTTCCGCCATCCGACGCCACGCGCCCGACTTCGCCGTGCGCTACGGCATGCGCGACGCCCTGGGCGTGATTGCCGCCAACGGCGTGATCATCGCCGTGGTCTACGTGTACACGCGCCTGGTGCTCTCGTGACGTTTGAATGTCGGTCCGCCGCGGGCACGACACGCGACGCCGGCACGGCCAATGCAAGGACCCGAGCCATGCGGAGCGCCGTCACGTTGCTCGCGTTGACTCTCGCCGCGGTGCCCTCTTGCCGGCGCTGCGGCGTGGACCACGCGCAAACGGCACCAGAAGCCGTGACGCCCTTGCCCGCGGCGCGCGCCACCCCGGGCGGCCCCTATCGCTTGCTCCTCGACGGCGACACCCGCGCACGCCTCCGCGCCGCGGCCGAGGCGAAGACTCCTGCCTGGCGCGTGCTCTCATCCCTGTGCGAGGAGGCCACGGCGGAGCATCTCGACTCCGGCTACCAGGGCTTTCAGTGGGCCGACGCCCTGGCCAGCACCGCGCTGTGCTGGCACGCGACGCGCGACCCACGTTACGGGCGCGCTGCCGTCGCGTACTTGAACGCGCTGCTCGACGACCGCTTCGCAGTGGGAGACGAAAGGGGCGGCGAGACCGTCGTGCGCCACGACTCGGGGTACGGGATCCGTACCTTTGGCGTGTACTCCGCGCTGGGCTACGACTGGCTGCGGGACGCGCCCGGCATGACGCCGGCACTGCGCGCTCGAACGCGCGCGCGACTCGGTCAGTGGCTCGGCTGGTACGCGCGTGACGGCTACCTGCGCGACCACGCCCTGTCGAACTACTACTGGGGCTACCTCACGGCGCTCGCGCTTTCGGGTCTGTCCGCCAGCGGAGAATCCCCGGAAGGAGATCGCTGGCTGGAAGGCGCCAGGACGAAGCTCGAGCACGACGTGCTGCCGGCGTTTCGCGAGCGCTTGCCGGATGGCGGCTGGCCCGAGGGCTTTCAGTACGGCGAGTACACGGGACTGGAGATCGGCCTCGTGGTGCGGGCATTCCAGACCGCCGCGGGCATCGATCTACGAACCGCTCTCCCCTGGCTCGGCACCCTCGCTCGCCATCACAGCCATGCCCTCTTGCCGGACGGGCGCTCGGTCTACGACGGCGGCACCTGGGGCGAGCATCCCGCACGCCCGTCGCCGCTGGCCCTTTCCGGCGCGCTCTTGGCATCCGGCACCGACGCCGAAGCGCGCTACATGGTCCGGCACCTGCTGCCGCCGCTCACCCGCGAGCACGCCTGGGTGCGGCTGCTGGTGGAGGATCCACGCGCGTCCGAGCGGGATCCTCGCGTCGGTGCGGCGTCGAGCTTGCACCTCCGCGGGCTGGGCCTGACCTTCGCACGCTCGCGCTTCTCTTCGGACGCGGTGTGGACTTCCTTTCAGGCTGGGCCGTTCCTGGCCATGGATCACCAGGACAAGGACCAGGGTCATTTCGAGCTGTGGCGCGGGAGCGATGGCCTGGTGGTGGACGGCGGCGACGCGGAAGGCTCGGCCACCATCAACCACAACACGCTGCTGATCGACGACCACGAGGACCACATGAACTACACGCCGAACCAAGGCGTGTGGGGCAGCGGCGTGCGCACCACACGCTTCTTCGACGATGGAACGCTGGTCGTGGCCGTCGGGGACCTCGCGGATGCCTACGCGCCCAAGTGCGCCGCCGAGGGTTGCCCCCGCTCCGTGGAAGGTCTCACACGCACGTTCGTGTACGTTCGCCCAGGGCTGCTCGTGCTCGACGATCGCGCGCTGCTCGCCAGTGCTGGCTACGGCGTCACTTGGATCGCCCACGTGACCACCCGGCCTACGCTGGGCCGCGCGGCGGCCAGCGCCAGCGTGGGAGGCTCGCGGGTCGACATGGCCTTTCTCGAGCCCCCCAACGCGATGCTCTCGGCCCCGAAAGAGCCCACGGCGTCCGGAGAAGGACCCCACCGTCAGAATCATCCTTGGGGTCCGATGTGGCGCATCGAAGCAAAGAGCCCGATCGGCAGCCGTGAGCGCGGCTTCACCGTGTTCCTCTCCGCCGGCGCCCGCAGCGCCCCCAAGACGAACGTAACCCGCGTTTCGAGCGCCGGGCTCCGAGGGGGCGTGGCCGCCGGCACCGCCGTGCTGTTCGCCTCCGCAGAGGGCAAGGGGCACGCCGCGCTCGGCGTCCCGGCGCGCAGCGTTGTCGTCCTCGACCTCGAGCCGGGGCGTCGCTACCGGCTGGAACCCGAGGTCGATCCGACCAGCTGCTTCGTGTCCGTTCGGCTCACTCCCGATCCTGCGGGCCGCGTCGCGTCGCCCGCCGGCTCCTTACGGGCGACCATCCCCGCCTGCCGGCGGTGAGTCATGCGCGTCGTGATCGTCTCCTACGCATTCCCCCCTGTCGGCGGCGCGGGGGTACAGCGCATGCTCAAGCTGGCGAAGTACCTTCCCTCCGCCGGCGTGACGCCCACGATCCTCAGCGTCGACAACGCCTCGGTCCCACTGCGCGACGAAACGCTCTCGAGCGACATCCCAGCTGCCGTCGAGGTGATCCGCGCCCGCACGCTGGAGCCGGGCTACGCCGCCAAGCAGAGGGCCTGGAGCGCCGCGGCCGACGGCCGAAGGAGCGCTCGGAGCGCCGTCATCGGCATCGCCAAGCGGCTCCTGGTTCCAGACCCGCAGGTCTTGTGGCTACCGGCCGCGAGTCGCGCGTTGGCGCGCCGCCTGCGCGCGGCCCACGACGACGTCGTGCTGGTGAGCGGGCCTCCATTCTCGCAGTTCGCCCTGGCGCCGATAGCGCGCCACTTCGGAGCAGCCGTGGTGCTGGACTACCGCGACGAATGGACGACCCTCTCTGGCGGCATCTACGAGATGGCGGGCGCGTCCCGGAGCGCCAGCGCTGCGCTGGAATCACTGCTGCTGCGCTCTCAAGACGCGATCACGACGGCCACGGCGGCGTTCCGGGACGGGCTCCTGGCGCGGTTTTCCTTCCTGAGCCCCGAGCGCGTCGTCGCCATCGAGAACGGCTACGATCCAGCGGACTTCCCCCAAGAGCTCCCAACCCCACCGGACGATCGTCTGGTCGTGACCTACGTGGGCACCGTGTTTCGACTGACCCGAGCCGCGGGCCTTCTCGCCGCAGTGAGGCAGGTCCATGCACGGCATCCCGAGCTGGCCGCCCGGCTGGAGGTGCGCTTCGTGGGGCGTATCGTGGACACGGAGGCTCCGTTCTTCGACGGCGTGCCGGGAGTGGTGCGCACCGGCTACGTCGATCACTCCGAGGCGGTGATGGAGCAAGCCCGCTGCCACCTGGCACTGTGCCTGCTGGCGGACGTACCCGGCGCCGAGCGTATCTACCCTGCCAAGATCTTCGAGACCATGGCGCTTCGGAAGCCGTGCCTGGCGTTGTGCCCGACGGGCGCGCTGGCGAAGCTCGTGAAGGCGCACCGTGTGGGCGACGTGATCCATCCTGACGACGTGAGCGCCATCGCGCGCTTTCTCGTCGAGCGACTCGTGGCTCACGAAAACGGCACGCTGCAAACGGAAAGTGCGCCCATAGACGTGGAACGCTTCGACCGCCGCAGGCAAGCGCGTGCCTTCGCCGAGGTGATGGATCTCGCCCGCGAGAATTGCCGCAATCGAGCCCGACCACGCACAGGTCGCGTCAGTAGCGCTTGGACAACGTCAAGACGTTGGGCGCACCACTACCGTTCGCCGGGACGTAGCTCACCTCGTCCATGAACGAACGTACGATGTAGAGGCCCATGCGGGACTCGGGCAACTCGTCCAGCCGAGGCGCGGGGACCGCGCCCAGATCGAAGCTCTGGCCCGTGTCCGACAAGCGCAGCACGATGCCATCGTCGTCCATCTCGATCTCAATCTCGACGTTCCCCGACGTGCGCTCCGCGTAGCCGTGGATTGCGATGTTGTTGAACACCTCGCTCACCGCGGACACGACCTGAGACGTGAAGTCGTCGTGGCTCGCTTCTTGCGTTCTTTCCCGAGCGGAACAGAACAACTTACAGCTCGAGGCAACCACCCGCAGCACCAAGTCCCGATACGGCAGTTGTCCCGGTACGGAGAGCCGAATCATGACGACGCTGTCTTTCCATCCGCAGCACGTGACGCTCGCTCGTCACGAACGAAGGATTCCGCTTTCGGTCAGAGTCGTCAAGCGCAGCATCGATCTCGGATTCGCCGTCACCGGCCTCGCGCTCTCCGCCTGGCTGTTCCCTCTCGTGGCCATCGCAATCGTGCTCGAGTCTCCCGGCCCCGTGTTCCACCGACAGCGCCGCGTGATCGCGGTGAGGTCACGAGACGCGCACGGCCGGTTGACGTTCCGCGAGCTCGACATGCTCAAGTTCCGCACCATGCGGGTCGACGCCGAGCGCGACACGGGCGTGGTCTTGGCGGAAGCAGACGACCCGCGCGTCACCCGCCTGGGCAAGCTCCTGCGCAAGACCCGCCTCGACGAGCTGCCCCAGCTCTGGCACGTGCTCCGGGGCGAAATGAGCCTGGTCGGCCCACGCCCGGAACGACCCGAGCTGCTCGAAAACCTAGCCCTGGCCATTCCCTACTTCGAGGAGCGCCTGCACGACTGCAAGCCGGGCATCACCGGCTTCGCGCAGGTGAATCTGGGCTACGCCGGCCACGCCCCGCCGAGCAGTGAGGTGGCGGCTTTCGAGAGCACCCTGGTGAATCCTCTGCATCTGTCGCAGGCTGCGGGCGCTCTCGCCGACGACATGCGCATGAAGCTCTTGTTCGACGTGGCCTACGTCGCGTCCCTCGAGCGGCTCTCGAGCTACCTGCCGATGGAGCTCGGCATCATCGTCAAGACGCCCTGGGTCATGCTGCGGGGATTGGGGCGCTAGCCATGTTCGTGGTCCACGTGCTCTCGTCCTTCGGTCTCGGCGGGCAGGAGCAGGTTGCCCTCGAGCTCGCGCGACGTGAGGCCCTGCGCGGTCATCGCGTCGTCGGAGTCGCCTTCGCCCCCGGCCCCCTGGAAGAGCGCTTCGCGCGGGCCGGAGTCGTGACGCACGTGCTTCCAAAGCGCGCGCGCCTCGACCCCACCTTGCCGCTTCGCATCGCCCGCGTCGCGCACGGCGCGGACGTGGTCCACACTCACAATCCACAGGCGTTGGTGTACGGCGCGCCGGCCGCCTCCCTCGCCCGGGCGGCGCTGGTGCACAGCAAACACGGCCGGAATCCCGACGCCGGGCGCCGGCGCTGGCTCCGGCGCCACGCCGGGCGGCGTGCGGACGCCTTCGTCGCCGTCACGCCGGCCCTCGCGGATCTCGCTCGGCGCCATGGCGAGGGCGTCGCGTCACGCATCTTCGTCGTGGAAAATGGCATCGATGTGTCGCCCTTCGGCCGCGACCCGGAAGCGCGAAACAGCGTGCGTCGAGAGCTCGGCATTCCGTCGCGCGCGTGGGTAGTGGGCAGCGTCGGGCGTCTGTCGCCGGAGAAGAACCAGCGCCTGCTGCTCGACGCCATGCGCGAGCTCGACGCCACCCTGGTGCTGGTGGGTGACGGACCGCTCCGCCCGGACCTCGAACGCGCCGCCGGTTCCCGCGTCGTGCTCACCGGGCGACGCGATGACGTGGCCCGCGTGCTCGCGGCCTTCGACGTGTTCGCGCTGTCCTCCGACAGCGAGGGGTTGCCCCTGGTGCTGCTCGAAGCGCTGGCCAGCGAGCTGCCCGTGATCGCGACGCAGGTGGGCGGCGTTTCCGATCTGATCCACGACGGCCGTACCGGGCTGTTGGTCCCCGCCGGGGATGTCGTCCGCTTCGCGACGGGGCTCGCGGCGCTCCAACAAGACCCGCCAAAAGCTCGCGCCATGGCGAAAGCCGGGCGTGCCCTCGTCCACGAGCGCCACGACGCCGAGCGCATGACCCAGCGCTACCTGGCCCTGTGCTCCGAATGCGTGCTCAGCCGCCGCCTCGCCCGAGCCGGCGCCCTCTCCGGAGCGTTGTCCCGATGACGTACCTGGCCATCCTGCTCTTCGCCCTCGTGCTCTACACCTACCTCGGCTATCCGCTCTTGGTGGCGCTCCTGGCACGCCTGTGGCCGAAGCCGAGCGCCCCGGCGGAATTCGAGCCCTCCGTGAGCGTGTGCATTCCCGTACACGACGGCGCGGCCTACCTGCCCGCCAAGCTCGCCAGCATCGACGCGCTGGAATACCCGAAAGAGAAGCTCCAAGTGCTGGTGTACTCCGACGGCTCCCGGGACGACAGCGCGCGCGTCGCCCGGCGCTCGGAGCTGGTCACGGTGATCGAGAGCTCGCGCCGCCTGGGCAAACCCACCGCGGTGAATCGCTTGGCGCAGGCGGCCTGGGGCGACGTATTGGTGCTCACGGACGTACGACAGCCTCTGTCGCCCGGAGCCGTGCGAGCGCTGGTGCGGCAGCTGGCAGATCCCAGCGTGGGCTGCGTCTCCGGGAACCTCGAGCTGGCGGGAGCCACGGGGGCGGGCATGTACTGGCGCTACGAGCGCTTCATCCGCAGCTCGGAGAGCAAGCTCGGCAGCATGGTGGGCGTGAGCGGCGCGCTCTACGCCGTGCGCCGCACGGAGATCCCGGTGCTACCGGCGGACGTGATCCTGGACGACATGTACGTTCCGCTTCGCATCGCCCTCGGCGGCAAGCGCATCGTGTTCGAGGACACCGCCCGCGCGTACGACGAAGCCGCCGACGACGAACGCGAGTTCCCCCGCAAGGTGCGCACCTTGGCGGGCAACTTCCAGCTGGTGGCGTTGATGCCAGAGCTGCTCTTGCCCTGGCGCACCCGCGCGTGGCTGCCCCTGGTGTCCCACAAGCTCGCGCGACTGGCCTGCCCTTGGGCGCTCGTCGGCCTACTGCTGCTGTCGGCCGTGCTGTCCTTCGCGGCCGGCGCTCCCGGCTGGGCGCTGGGCTTCTGGCGTACGCTGCTGCTGGCCCAGCTTGCGTTCTACGTTCTGGCGGCCCTCGGCGGTCGGGCGGGTCGCCTGGGGGGGCTCGCGCGCACCTTCGTGGTGCTGAACGCCGCCGCGGTCGCGGGCTTGTGGCGCTTCGTGCGCGGCAGGCAGGCCGTCACCTGGTAGCCGAACCTGACGTCCATCAAGGGCGTGCGCTCCGCGGTTTGCCTCTCGAAGGGTCTTCCGCGAATCCTTTGCGGAAGTTCGGGGCTCTGTCTTCAGTGACGGGCCCAGCCCGAAGGACGAGGTCATGGATATTCGCATCAGCTTTCCCGGGGGAAAACGCGTCGACGCCCACTTCGGTGGTCGCGTCGTGCACACCGACCAGAGCCCGGAGCACGGGGGCGAGGGCAGCGAGGCCGAGCCTTTCGAGCTGTTCCTCGCGTCGCTGGCCACCTGCGCCGGCGTGTACGTGCTCGGGTTCTGCCAAGCGCGCTCGATCCCGACGGACGGCATCGAGCTGTCGCAGCACCACGAATTCGATCCGGAAACCCATCGCCTCACCAAGGTGGGCATCCAGATTTCCGTCCCCCCGAGCTTCCCCGCGAAGTACGTCCCCGCCCTCGAGCGCGTCGCCGCAAAGTGCACCGTGAAGCGCGTGATCCAAGAAGCGCCGGAGTTCGTGATCGAGGCCCGCGCTCGCGGCGAGCAGTCCCAGCCGGTCAGCGTCGCACCGTAGCGTACCTTCGCGCACCTCCTCGCGACGGGCAGCGCGCCGCACTCTCGCCGACCTCCTCGCGACGGGCAGCGCGCCGAACCAACACCCTTGGCATTTGGATGTTGGCTCGGCGCGAACCCCGTCGCGTTGCCAACGGCGCTGGCCAGCTCTGGCACACGCGTTGGCACAGCTCGGCAAGGTCAGCTCGAATTTCGCGCCCATCACGTCGGGCACGCTCTTTGCGTAGTGGGGGAGGGATCCGATGTACGCGCCTTCCGCCCTGCGTCAGGTCTCGTCGCGCTCTAACCGAACACGGTGTGGAGCGCGGCGACGAGCTTCTGGCGGACGGTGGCTTCCACGGCGAGATCCTGGCGCACCTCCAGCTCCGCGGTGCGGCGGCCGTGGGCGCGGGCGTGCAGATCCGGCGAGTACATCATGCCGGCCTTGCCGGAGTAGGGCTCGTTGAGGCCCACCAGTAGGCCCTGGGCCTCGATGGCGGCTTTCATCTTCAGGGCGAGCTTCTCGTCTTGGTCGTAGAGCACGCCCACTTCCAAGGTGCGCGGCTCACCTTCGTACACCGGCGTGAAGGTGTGCACCGCCACGATGGACGCCTTCGGCGTCTCGCCCACGATGCGATCCACGGCGGCGTGGTACGGGGCGTACAGCCGCTCGAGGCGCTCGGCACGATCCGAAGGCGACAGCGCGCGGTTCATTTCCACGAGGTGGCCTTCCGCTTGGCTCCGGAACAGCGTGTCGGAGTCCATCGGGCGGTTGGGATCCACCAGCAGACGGCTGAAGCGCGCCAGCACGGCAGGGGCGCCCAGGGCATCCCCCAGCTCCCGTGCCAGGTCCGAAGCACCGATGTCGTAGGCCCAGTGGGTGCCCACGAGCCAGCGATCCGCCATCGGCCACTCCCACGGCTCCGGTAGTCGCTCGGAGGCATGCTCGCAGGTGATGACGATGGGCGCGTTGTCGCGCCCGGCCACGACCTCTACGGCGTCTTCCAGACGAATTTCCACCCCCGGCGCGTGCCATGGCGCCACCCGCGCCGCAACGCCGAGGCGATTGCGGCGCGGGCGAGCCAGCGTTTCACGGCACGGCGACGATGTTGAAGATGTCTCCGCCGCTGACGACGCCCTGGTCGACGAGAGACGACGCCGTCTGATCCGCCGTCGTGAGATCCGTCGTCGAATACAGCTCCGTGTCGTTGTTCACGGCGAGGTCGCCGCGGACGAACAGGCGCTTGGAGTCGGACGAGAACTGTACGTCGTTCGCGTCCTGGTTGTTGCCCGGCGAGTCGAAGATGCGCACGCCGCCGGCGGTGCCGGAGGTAGGCAACACGAAGACCGAGTAGTCGTTGTCCCCGTCTCCGCTGTTCACGATCCAATCCGCGACCGTCGCCAGCATACTCTCGTCAGGACTCCATACGAGGGGTGAAGTCTCGAAGATGTTGGGGCCATTGGTCCCACTGGGCGCTCCGCTCTGCATCGCCGAGACGAGCTGAGCGGTTGCCGCCCCAGTCAGAGACAGGACGTAGACCTCACCCAGATTCGCAGTAGGCGCGTCCGCGGAGAACGCGATCTTGGTACCGGACGGCGACATCGCAAAAACTCCGATGGCCGCCTCACCGCCGCCGTTGGTGAGGTTCGTACCACCAACCTGTGCGCGACTGCTGCCGTCCTTGTTCACCGAGTAGAGTCGGTAGAGGCCGCCAAAGTTGCTGGTGAAGTACAGCTTGTCGGCGGAATCGAAGGCGAGCGTCGAGCCCACGTCCCCGTTCGCTCCGAGCTCCGCCTGGGTAACGATCTCCACGGGCGCCGGCGTCGTCGCGGAGGAGTCCACGGTCCACAGGCCGAACACGTTGTCCGTCACCAGATCCCCGGTGTAGGCGATCGTCTTGTTGTCTGCTGCCCACGCCAGATGGCTCACGCCCTGTGCTGCAGCGGTGGATGCTGGGCTCAACAGTTTTGGCGTCGAAGTGCCGGTAACCGGCACGACGTAGAGGTTCTGGCCACCGTCAGCGGTCTCCAAACTGCCGGTGAAGCCCACCCAGTTTCCGTCCTTCGAGAAGACGGGATTGCTGATGACGCGCCCCACGGCCGGGGCAGTGGCCACGGTCACACCATTGTTGCCTGAAGCGTCGTAGATGATGAGCTTCGCCGGATCCGTGGCGGTGTCCGTGCCGGCCACCGCGATCTTGGAGCCATCCGCGGACACCGCGAGCCCATCGATGCCGTCACCACCCATTCCTGCCAGGGTCAGCGTCTGAGCACCACCGGGGTAGCTGACGGCACCAACGTTGTAGGTACCGTTGGTGGCGAAGTCGCCCTGGAAGTACACCGAAGGCGACGCGCCTGTAGAGCCCGCCGCACCGGCCGCACCGGCCGCGCCGCCGCTACCGGCCGCGCCCGCAGCACCACCGCTACCGGCCGCGCCCGCCACGCCGCCGCTTCCGGCGACGCCGCCCGTGCCGCCGGTCGCGCCGGTGCCACCGCTACCACCCGTAGCGCCCGTACCTCCGCTGCCGCCGGTGGCTCCGGTACCTCCACCGAAGCCGCCCGTTCCGCCCACTCCGCCGAAGCCACCAGTGGCGCCCGAGCCTCCCGAGCCTCCGCCGCCATTGCTGTCGTCGCTTCCGCAAGCAACGAGCTGAGCTGAACAGAACACGACCGCCGCCAGGGCAGTCGACCATCTCGGCATGCGTGAGTTCATGACAAGTCCTTTCTTGGGGGCACCAAGCACCACTCCCGGCCTTGGCGGCTACCACCCTGGCCCGCGTTCGGCAACCGCTTCAAGGTGACGAAATCGCGCAGCCTGTGCGCGCGGTGCTCCGCTTTCCGCTGCTACTGCGATCCCTCAGCGCGCCGGTTGCCGCCCGCCCTGCGTTGATCTACTTCCCTGGCGCTTTTTCTCCTCCCGTGGCGCTGCCACCCGAGGGGTGAGGCACAACGGATGTTGGGCGCCGAGCGCGGCCCGAGCGCCCAGAGACAGAAAGGTTTTTCCAATGGCACGAAGGAAGATCGGTCTCATCGGCGCGGGCAACATCGGCGGCGAGCTCGCCAACCTGTGCTTGACCAAGCAACTCGGCGACGTGGTGCTGTTCGACATTCCGGCGAAAGAGAAGTTCGCGCAGGGCAAGGCGCTGGACCTCGAGCAATCCAGCTCCGTCTCCGGCGCGGATGGGAAGGTCACCGGCAGCAGCAACTGGGCAGACCTCGCCGGCGCCGACGTGCTCATCATCACGGCCGGCATTCCCCGTAAGCCGGGTCAGAGCCGTGACGACCTGGTGGGCACCAACCTGCCGATCATTCGTGACGTCGCGGACAACGCCAAGAAGCACTGCCCCAAGGCGTTCACCATCGTGATCAGCAACCCGCTGGACGCCATGGTGTACGAGTTCAAGCGCCGCACCGGCAAGCCCGGCGCAGAGGTCGTGGGCATGGCCGGCATGCTGGACAGCGCTCGTTTCAACCTGTTCCTGGCGCGAGAGCTGGGCGTGAGCGTGAAGGACGTGCGCTCCATGGTGCTCGGCGGCCATGGAGACGACATGGTGCCGCTGCTCTCCTACTGCACCGTCAACGGCGTGCCCCTGCAGCAGCTGATCGACAAGGAAAAGCTGGACGCAATCGTGGCCCGCACCCGCAAGGGCGGCGGCGAAATCGTGGGCCTGATGGGCACCAGTGCCTTCTACGCGCCGGCGGCGGCCGCGGTGGCCATGGCGGAAGCCTACCTCTACGACCAGAAGCGGCTCATGCCCTGTGCCGCCTACTTGGAAGGCGAGTACGGCTACAAGGACATGTACATGGGCGTGCCGGTCGTCATCGGTGCCGGCGGCGTGGAGAAGATCGTCCAGGCAGAGCTCACCGCGGAAGAGAAGGCCATGCTCGAGAAGAGCGCGGCCAGCGTGCAGAGCGTCGTGGACGTGGTGAAGAAGTCTTCCTGAGGCTCTTCGCCCGTGCGATCGCGGCCGCTCACCCTTCGGGGCGAGCGGCCGCCATCATTTCAGCTGCACCAAGCTGAGGCCGATCTCGATCACGATCAGCCCCACGATGGCGGCTTCCAACAGAACCAATCGGCGGTCCCGCGCGATGTCCAGCACCAGGCCCAGGGTTTCCTGCACGCTCCCGAGCTTGGCCTCGAGCGCCGCGTAGCGATCCGAGAGATCGAACTCGTCGCGCAGGTCGTCGTAGATGCGATCCATCTCCGGGTCGTCCCAAGTCGCGTCCGGCTTGTCCAGCAGGTGCAGCACGGAGATCACGTCCGTGCGCGTGCTGACCGCCTCCGCCATGAAGCGATGCAATCGGCGGGTGCTGAGGGACATCGTGCCGCGCTGTTCGAGCCGCGCGACTTCCGCCCGCGTGCGCTCGAACAACTGCTCGATGACCCGCTCGTAGTATTCCATCGCCGCGCTCTGAGCCACGGTCAGGGCCACGATGCCTGCCCGCGCCGGCGTCAGCCGGTCCACGGTGAGCACGCCCCCCTGCATGGCGCTGACGGCGCCCGCCACCTCACGAACGACCAGCTCTTCGCAATCGAGGTGCTTCGTCAGCGAAGGACGGAGTGTGCTCAGGCGGCGCAGCTCCGCGTCCCGATGCTCCCGTGGAACATCACGAAACACCACGGCTCCGAAGGCGAAGGCGAACACCTCACCCTGGTACAATGCCGCTCTACGTTCGTGCGGCGGCCCCTTGGCTTCGGGGAAGAGCAGACCGAGCTCCTTGGGCGGCAGCGCGTCTTCGAAGGCGACAGCGAAGAACCCGTGGCTGTGTTCCGACATTCAGCGATGAAGGTAGGTCTCGTTCGTACACCGCGGTACGCCCCTCACTGCTCGAAATCATGGAGGCACAGTGCATCGAGTCACCTTCGACCCGAACATCTGTCATTCATGGTCCATGCACTCGGCGGTGAACAAGTCGGTCATCACCATCAAGGAAACCGAATCGGCCTTGGCGGCCGCTCGCTTGATGAAGGAGACCGAAACTGGATGTCTGCTGGTCGTGGACGGCGACGGCAAGCTGACCGGGATCCTCACCGGACGTGATCTGGTGCTCAACATCCTGGCGCCGAACGAGAAGGCAGAAGAGCTGCGAGTGAAGCAGGTGATGACCCGCCAGCCGATGACTGCGCGCGTGGATCAGGTGTCCCTCCGGGAGCTCGCCAAGACGCTGGGCCGCGGTCGCGTGCGGCGGCTGCCCGTGGTGGACGCCGCCAATCGCCCGGTGGGGATCATCACGCTGGAGGACATGCTGGTGCACTCCGCGGACGTGCTGCACTCCTGCGCCGCCGCGGTCTCCCCCTATCTCACCGTGGCGCGGCTTCGCTCCGCGAGCATTCACCGCGATTAGCAGTTCACTTCACGATCGTGGTGCAGCCGAACTGCACCGCTATCTCCACGTTGCCGGTCTTCACGCCCGCCTGCTCCGCGAAGTCGCAGGAGCTCGGGCACAGCACGACCTTCGTCGGGTTCTGCTCGTCGTCGTAGTACCAGCCGCCGTTCTGGTCGCAGGCGCTGGCCCCCGTCACCTTGAACAGCGTGGTGGTGGTGGCGCCACCGACGATGCCCACGTTCACCTTCTTGGGGTCGAGCGTGCCGCTGCTGGGCGTGGGCAGTGCGAGCTCACAGGTCAGCTTGGTGTTCTGGCTCACGGCCTGAGCCACGGCATCGAAGAACGGCGCCCAGGCGCTGGCCCCCGCGCAGATCTGAGCGCGCACGCCTCCGGTCTTCTGTACCAAAGTGGTGTACGTGGGTCCGGAGCTCGGAGGTGAGCTGCCGCCGGAATACTGGCACTTCACGTTGGGGTCAGAGTCCGAGCCCCAGCCGTACAAGCCGCTGAACACGTAACCGTCGAACAGGCCGCCCCAGGACGCGTCCAGGATGCCCGGCGGCAGCGTGGTGGAGTTGAACGGGTCCTTCCCGCCGGTGAAGTTCTCGAAGTCCGTGGGCAACAGGCGCGAGTTGTCGTCGCTCACCACCACGATGGTCTTGGTGGCCGCGGCGCGCAGCTGGTCCTTCCAAGGCTCTCCGCCTTTCGCTTCCCCGTCGGCGTAGCCCGCCGTCTGGCCCAGCGTCCCCAAGAACTGCTCCAGCGGCTGCGTGCTGCGAATGTCGATGCTGGACTGGAAATACCGCGGACCGTTGCCGCAGTTCGCGTCCCCCGCCAGGGGCGGTGGAATGCAGACGCCGTAGCGGTTCGAGCCGCCCACCACCACGGGATTCGTCTTGGTGCGGTAGCTCAGCATGATCACCCGGTAGTCCAGGCTCTTGCCGGCGATCAGGTTGGCGAAGGCGTTCAGCCCCTTCGTCACTTCGTCGATGGCCGGCTGCATGCTCACGGAGTTGTCGACCACCCAGATGATGTCGACGGGAAGCAGCTCCGGTGTCGCCTTCTCGGTCACCGTCGCGCAGGCGGCGTCCGGATTGAACGGAGCGTCCGAAGGTGGCGCGTCCAAACCGGCTTCGTTGATCAAAGCGCCCCCCGTGCCGCCAATCCCGCCACCCCCGGTGCCGCTCTGCCCGCCGGCGTCGTTCGCGACCCCTCCACCAGCACCGCCCCCACCTCCGGACGCGCTCGCGGCGCACGCGCCCAAGAGCCCCGCCGCAACGGTCCAGAGCAGCACCTTGCCCATCGTCACGAGCGTAGCTCGCCCGCTGCCGGCGTGCGACACCGTCACGAAGGTGTCACCTACAGTGTCCTACCTGCCGCGACGTGCCCAGGCGCTCTTGGGTCGTTCGCGCGCGGGGGCGAAACGGCGACGCCAATCGCCGTGACGCAAGCGGCGCCGTGCCCGCGCCTGATCGGCAAAAACCAAATAGGCTTCGGCCTCCGAGCCATCCGCCAACTCCACCGTCCCCCGGTGAAAGCGTGCAGGGTGATCCGAGTGCTTGTCGCAACGCGACAGGGTTTCGTAGCTCAGCTCGTAGAGCTCGCCGAAGACCTCCGTGTTGCCCCCCTCCAAGAGCCCCGCCAACGTGTTCAGCTCCACCAAGGTGTACTTCGGCTGCGTCTTCGCGGGGCCGAGGGACTTCGCGTCCGTCAGGAGCTCGTGATTCGGCTGCCCTCTGAGGTAGGTGCCGTACACGAACAGGCGAAAGCGCTTGTCGGCCATGTCTTGGATCTACATTGCTCCACAGTCATCGGGAACCACCTTGTTCCCCTGCCCGCGGGCCACGGACCAGCTGCCTCCCGCCGGAGTGGCGGCGAAGGTCGCCGTGGTCTTGCCCGTCGCAGGCAGGGCCGCTTTCTCCAATACCTGGCCGACGCTGCAGCTCGGCTTCCCTGCGGCACCCAACGTGCAGGGCCCCGTCGCAAGCTCGGTGACGTAGACGCTTCCCGCAACGGCGGAGACGCTCACCATGCAGGGCGCCTGGATGCGTTCTTTGGAGCGAAAGGTGTAGGAGACGGTGGCCGTGTTGGATCCCAGATCCACGGTGCCGT
This sequence comes from Polyangiaceae bacterium, assembly GCA_020633235.1. NCBI lineage: Bacteria > Pseudomonadati > Myxococcota > Polyangiales > Polyangiaceae > Polyangiaceae bacterium. The sequence continues at coordinate 296,688 of JACKEA010000009.1, forward strand.
TCTCCCTCGGCTCGACGACGCTGATCACCGCCAGCTCCGCATCCGGGATGAACTTGGCGGCGAGCTTCTGTGCGTACTCGATGCGAGCGACGGGATCGAAGTGGCGAACGTCGCCGTCCACGGTGTCGCTGTACATCCGCATGGTCGATCCCGTAGAGGTGGTCGTCGCAGACGCGGAAGCGGCGCTGCCTCGCGTGCCGCTCCAAAGTCCGATGCCGAACGCACCCACGACCACGAGGCCCAGCACCAGCACCAGCGCCAGGGCCAGCGCAGCGCCCAATATCAGCGGCAGCCGCGACTTCGAAGCCGGCGCCGTGGTGACGAAGGTGCCGGGCGCCGTGGGCGGCGTGAAGGACGCGCGGGGCGTGGGGCGCACGGGCTCTGCCGAGCTCGGATGAATGGACAGCGGCTCGTAGCTCTGCTCCGGCAGGTAGCGGGCCACTTCTTGAAGAGCGTGGGCCAGCTCCGCAGCGCTCTGGAAGCGAAGCGCCGGGTCCTTCTCGAGAGCGCGAAGGATCACCTGCTCGTATGCCGGGGGCAGGGTTGGCGCGAGGCGCGTGGGCGGCTCGGGTCGCACCTCGATGTGGTGGCGCAGGATCTCGAACAGCGAGTCCGCCTCGAAGGGTCGACTGCCCGTGACGGCCTCGTACAGCACCACGCCGAAGGAATAGATGTCGCTGCGGGCGTCTGCCGGGAGGCCGCGGGCTTGCTCCGGCGACATGTACTGCGGGGTTCCCAGGAGCGACCCGGTGCGAGTGGCGACATCTCCCGCACCGAGCTCCGGCTTGAGCTTGGCAATGCCGAAATCCAGCAGCTTGACGCGACCGCGGCTGGTGACGAACACGTTGTCCGGCTTCAGATCACGATGGACGATGCCGTGCTGGTGCGCCGCGGACAGCGCATCCAACGCTTCCACGGCGAGGGTCGTGAACGTGCCCAGCGGGAGGGCGCCGCGCTCGCTGATGTGACCCGAGAGCGGCGCGCCCTCCAGGAACTCCATCACGATGTACGGACGCCCGTCGGGCAGCAGCGCGAGATCCAGCACGTTGACGATGGCCTCGTGGCGGATCACGTTGACGGCGCGCGCCTCGGCGAAGAAGCGTTCTACCAACACGGGGCTCTCCGCGTGGCTGACGCTGAGCACCTTGAGGGCGACACGGCTGCCGATGCTCGGCTGCACCGCGAGGTACACCACGCCCATGCCGCCCCGACCGGCCACTTTCGTGATCCGGTAGCTGCCCACCAGCGTTCCGATCAGCGGGTCACTCTCATAAACGAGGACGGTGCCGTCTTCCGTGCAAAACCCGGCGCTATCCGCCGAAAATCCGCACTTGGGACACACGAACATGCTCAGGGCACCGTCACGCTGAAGGGGAGCTGCTCGGAATGGGCGTCCGGCGCGTCGTAGGGAGGAACCGTGACAGCGTACATGATGTCACGGACGCACGCCTTCGAGCCCCCCATTCCGGTGATGATCATCGGTCCCTTGCCCGTGTTGCGGAACCCCTTGAAGCCCGTGTAGGACTCCGACAGAGCTGCCGACTTCTTGGACTTGCACTGCGACGCGGCTTGCTGCTCTGCGGCGCGCAAGCGCTGCTCGGCAAGAGCGCGGTTGAAGGGCTTGGACGACGCCACAGTTGCAGAAGGCGCGGGGGCGGCGCTGACTGCCGGGGCAGTGGCTGTTCTGGCCTTCGGCGCGGGCGCGGCGGCGACCTCGAGGGGCTTCGGGGCGCTCGAGGTGGCGCTCGCCACCGGGGGGACCGCGCTGGGCTCGGGCGACGCCACACTGACCGCCGGCATTGCGCTGGATGGCTGCGCCGAAGCGCTCTCGCCTGGCGTGAGGAAGAAATACGCGCCGGCAACCACGGCGACCGCCGCAAAGCCTACCCCGACCACGATGACGCCGAGGAGCAGGAGCAAGCCCGAACGGCGCTGCTGGCGTGGGGGGCTGGAAACCGCGGCCACAGCAGGTAGCGTCTCGAAGCCTGCCAGGCGCTCGAGCTCGAACAGCGCCTCCGACGCGGTTCGAAAACGCTGCGAGGGCTCGCGATCCACGGCGCGGGAAAACCAGGCGTCGAAGCCCGGCGGGACGCTAGCCCCATACTCGCCGGCGCGCGCCGAAGCGGCAATCAACGGTTCCACCAACGCTTCGCGCATCACTGCTTGCAGCGAGCCTTGCGGATCGTTGGCGGCGCGGAAGTAGTGGCACCCGGTCAAGAGCCGAAAGGCGAGTAGGCCCAACGCCCATACGTCTGCAGCGGGGGTGATCATGGCGCGCGGATCGCTCTGCTCCGGCGCCATCCACAGCGGCGTGCCGATGGTGGCCGTAGATGCGTCGTTGGCCTCCGCCACCAGCTTCGCGATGCCGAAGTCCAGCACTTTGACGTGCACGGACGTATCGGCGCTGTGAGCCCGAGCCAGGAACACGTTCTCCGGTTTGATGTCGCGATGCACGACGCCGGCGGCGTGAGCAGCACCGAGGGCGTGGCACAGGGGACGAAAGATACGCAGCACCTCTCCGAGAGGCAGCGGGCCCCGCGCCCAGCGCGCGAGATCTTCTCCGTCGAGCAGCTCCATCGCGAGCCACGGGATCCCGAGCGTCGGGTCCACCCCGGCGGCGATCACCTGCACCACGTGCTCGCTCGCGATGTGACTGCCGACCCTTGCTTCTTGCACGAACCGATCGCGGAGCCTCGGTTCTTGCACCAAGGTCGGATGCATGACCTTGAGGGCGCGGAGCTGTCCGGTGCTGAGCTGCTCGGCCACGTACACCGCGCCCATGCCCCCCGCGGACAGCGGGCGCACCACACGGAACTCGCCGCCCACGACGGTTCCGGGAGTCAGCTCCGACACCATCATCCCACCATCCAGCGTACTCGCATTTGGCCGGAGGGCGCCACGCGCTATGCTCCGCTGCAATGCGACGCTTGGCTTGGCTCGTGGTGTGCTGCTTGGGGATGGCCGCTTGCGGCGGTGACGACGGCGCGGGCGGTGGCACGGGCGGCAGCTGCGCCGACTGCGTGCCCGACGGAACCCTGGGCCTCATCGATCTGAGCGTGGACCTGAGCGACCCGGCGCACTTCTTCGACGCCCCCTACCCAAGCGACCTGCGCCTCGGCGCCGACGGCCACCCGAACCTGGACGGATTCCCGAACCCCAACGACATCGGCATCCTGTCCGGCCTGCTCGCGAACGCGAAAGAGGCACGCGGGTTCCCGGTCATCCCCGTGGCGCACTTCCGCTTCACCGCGCCCATCGCCGGTCGTAGCGTCGAGGACCTGGTCCCGGCGGACAAGACCTCTCCCATCTTGCTCGTGGACGTGGACGAGGCTTCTCCGGAGCGCGGCCGGCTGATCCCGGTGCTGGCGGAGACGCCCGCGCCGGACATCTACGTGCCGGAGAATCTCCTCTCCGTCGCACCGCGCCCGGGCTTCGTGCTGCGACCCGAGACCCGCTACGCGTTCGTGGTGATGGCGTCCGCCAAGGACGCCGAGGGTGCCGACCTCGCTCAAACGCCGCTCCTCAGGCGCCTGCGAACCCACACACCGAGCGGAGACGCCGAAAAGGCTGCCGACGCCCTGTACACCCCACTATGGGACACGCTGAAGAGCGCCGACATCCCGGCGGACAGCGTGGCCAACGCCACCGTGTTCACCACCGGGGACGTGGTCGCCGACCAGTACCAGCTGAGCCAGGGCGTCGTCGACGAGTACGACCCCACCATCGAAGACCTCGCCCCCGTCGACGACGCCGAGGTGACCGAAGCGTGCATCGTCTCCGGCACCATCAGCTATCCCGAGTTCCAGAAAGGAACGCCGCCGTTCAACACCGAAGGGCGCTTCGAGCTCGATGGCAACGGCCTGCCGATCGAGCAACGCACGGAGGTCGCGCCCATCAAGATCGTGCTGCCCAAGACCGAGATGCCCGCCGGCGGCTACCCGCTGGTGCTCAACATCCACGGCTCCGGCGGCTACAGCATCGCCATGGTGCGCCCCGTGGGAGACGACGGCCTGCCCGGCGCTCCCATCGGTCCCGCCCTTCCCTACGCCGTGCGCGGGTTCGCGACGGCGGGCAGCGCCATGCCCCTCAACCCGGAGCGCCTGCCCGGGGCCGCGGAGACCGCCTACCTCAACGTCAATAACCTCGCCGCCATGCGCGACACCTTTCGCCAGGGTCAGATCGAGCTGCGCCTGTTCTTGAAGGCGCTCGAAAAGCTCCAGATCGACCCCGCGGCCCTCGGCAGCTGCACCGGCCCCACGCTTCCGAACGGCGAAACCAGCTTCCACTTCGACCCCGGGCAGGTGGTGGTCACCGGACAATCCATGGGCGGCATGTACACCAACATGATCGCCGCCATCGAGCCGAAGCTCCGCGCCGCCGTGCCCACCGGCGCCGGCGGCCACTGGACGCACTTCATCTTCCACACTCCGCTGCAGGGCGGGAACTTCCCGAAGCTCCTCGGCTTGATCTTGGCCACGCCGGAGACGCTCTCCTTCTTGCATCCGGTGCTGGGCATCGGCGCCGCCGCGTTGGAGCCGGCGGATCCCATCGTGTTCGTGCCCCGCATCGCACAGCGCCCGCTTCCGGGGCACCCGGTGCGCCCGGTGTACGAGCCCTGCGCCCCCAACGACAGCTACTTCGCACAGGAGACCTACGACGCCATCGCCCTGGCCTACGGCCACCAGCAAGCCGGCAGCGAGCAGTGGCCCAGCATGCAGCAAGCTCTGGCCCTCAAAGGGCTCGACGGCCTGCTGGGCTTCCCGGTGGAGGACGACCTCACGAACGAGGAAGGGGAAGCCTTCACGGGGGTGGTGCTTCAGTTCGCGCCCCAAGCGCTACCCGGAGAAACCAACGCCGACGGCCACGCCATCTACTCCCACCGGAACGACGTAAAGTACCAATACGGCTGCTTCATCGAGTCCTTCTTGAAGACGGGGCACGCCCGCGTGCCCGCGCCGCAAGACGACTGGACTGCCGCCTGTCAGTAGGGGGTCTTGGGTGTCGGTCCGCCGCGGTAACCCCACGTGGAGCCCGCGCGGGAAATCCCGTAAGCTTCGGGATCGGGATGAAACGGCTCATTCAATGGGTGTTGGCGGCGGGTGTCGCCCTGGTGGCGGCGAGCTGCGCTCAGTCGAGCGACGATCCGAGCCCCGGAGGGCCCGGCGGCGGATGTCAGAACGGCCAGACCACGTGCGGTGGCGCGTGCGTCGACCTGAAATCGGATCCGAACAACTGCGGCGATTGCGGAAACGCCTGCCAGAGCGGTGAGGCTTGCTCTGCGGGGAGCTGCGAGGGCGGCTGTAGCGGGAGCCTGGCGCAGTGTGGCGCCTCCTGTGTGGACGTCCAGACCAGCACCAGCAACTGCGGGAGCTGCGGCAACATTTGCACCGTTGGCGACGTCTGCTCCCAGGGCAAGTGCCAAGGCTCGTGCGTGGGCGGCACCACCCAATGCGCCGGCACCTGCGTCGATACCAACACGGATCCCGCCAACTGCGGCACCTGCGGCAACATCTGCGGAGCCGGGGAAGTCTGCTCCGCCGGGCAATGCAGCGTGCAGTGCTCCGGCGGCCTCACCACCTGCGACGGCAAATGCGTCGATACGCAGGCGGATCCAAACCACTGCGGCGCGTGCGGCAACGCCTGCGCCGTTGGCGCAGGGGAGGTCTGCTCTCTGGGGCAGTGCTCCCTGCAATGCTTGGGCGGCACCGAGAACTGCAGCAACAAGTGCGTCGATACGGCGCTGGATCCCGCCAACTGCGGCAGCTGTGGCAACGCCTGTCAGAGCGGCGAGGTGTGCAGCGGCGGGCAGTGCGCGGTTCAATGCTCCGGCGGCACCACCAATTGCGCCGGCAAGTGCGTGGACACCGGCCTCGATCCCAACAACTGCGGCAGCTGCGGCAACTCGTGCGGCAGCGGGGAGAGCTGTCAGAACGGGCAGTGCACCTTGGTGTGCTCCGGCGGCCTCACCAAATGCGGCAACAAATGCGTGGATCTGACCTCGGATCCCGCCAACTGCGGCAGCTGCAGCAGCCCCTGTAGCGCCGGCTATCAGTGTCAGCAGAGCCAGTGCAAGCTGGTGTGCTCCGGCGGCAGCACCAACTGCAGCAACACCTGCGTGGATCTGACCAACGATCCCAACAACTGCGGCGCCTGCGGGACCAAGTGCACCACCGGGCAGAGCTGCGTCAGCGGGGCCTGCACGCTGGTGTGCTCGGGGGGCACCACCAAGTGCGGCAACCAATGCGTGACCCTGAGCACGGATCCGAACAACTGCGGAAGCTGCGGCAACAAGTGCGCGTCCGGGCAGAGCTGCCAGAGCGGCAGCTGTACCGTCGTGTGCAGCGGCGGCACCACCAACTGCAGTAACCAGTGCGTCAACCTGCAGACGGATCCGAATCACTGCGGAACGTGCACCAAGGTGTGCAGCGCCGGTCAGGTGTGTCAGTCCGGCAGCTGCGTCTCCACGTGCAATCCCAGCACCAACATCGGCACCTCCGCCACTGGCAGCAGTAGTGGCGGCGGCCTCTCCACCTACGGCTATGGCCCGGAACAAATGGTGGACGGCAAGCTCGAAGCGTCGTGCAGCACCGATCCGTACCATTGGATCACGGCAGGCACTTCGCCGGGGTCGTCCTGGGCTCAGCTCGCGTGGTCGAGCTCCAAGACCGTGGCGCGCATCTCGATCGACACGGGCACCGGCTGCGCCGGGCGCATTTTGGCCGGAGCCACCATTCAGTGGTGGAACGGCAGTGCGTGGGTCACGGCGGGCACCGTCAGCGGCAAGACCGGCGACTGGTCCTTCACCTTCCCAAGCGCCGTACAGACCACGAAGATCCGCCTGTACGGTGTGTACACCGTGTCCGGCAGCATCAATCCCGTCATCTACGAGTGGCAGGTGTTCTCCTGCTGAGCCCTGGCGGTTATACTCGCCGACCCCATCACGTCGGCGTGCGCCGCCGGGAGGCCATCGATGACCGTTTCACCCGCCGAGCTGCGGAAGATTCCGCTATTTTCCAACATCACGGATGAGCACCTGCAAACCCTGGTGGCCGCCTTCGAGCTGCGCTCGCTGCCCGCCGGGGAGGTGCTGTTCGAGGCCGGCGCGGTGCCGGAGCGGTTTTTGATCCTGGTGCGCGGCTCGGTGGCGCTGAAGGAGGGCAACGAGGAGCGCTTTCGCCTGCGCCCCATTGCGCCGGTCGGTGAGCTAGCCGCCATCACGGGGCTGGAGCGGCGCATGACGGCCGTCACCCTGGAGCCTTCGGAGGTGCTGAGCATCTCCACGCAGAAGTTGATGGAGTTCTGCGAGCAGCACGGAGACGTCGCCTTCCCCTTCCACTACAACCTGCTGCACGTGGTGGCGGACAAGGTCAAGCGCGACCAACGCCGCGTGGCGGAGATGCAGCACAACATCATCACCACGCAAAAGGCGATGAAGCGCATGCGGGACGCCCTGCTGGAGGGCGAGGACACGCCGCTCCACAAGCAACTCTTCGACGAGCTCGAGAAGCTCATCGAGCAGAACAAGAAGGGGCGCTACCTGGTGGAGCCCGCCCGAGCGTTGCCCACCAACGTGCGGCTGGACAACGGCACCACCGTCCCCGTCACTGCCCTATCCAGGGAGTGGCTGAAGTTCGCTGCCGGAAAGTCCGCACCGTCCGTGGGCAAGGACTGGAGCGGCGTGCTGGTTCTACCGGGACACGAGCTGGCGGTGAGCGGGCGCGTGGACCACGTGGAGGGCGACGCCGTGGCGGTGAAGCTGGACATGCTCATCGACGAGTACGCCCACGCCCTGGACGACTACCTCACCCGCTTGCAGATGCTCGACGTCGTGCTGTAGCGCACCCGTCAGCCCTCGGACTGAACCTCGGCGAACAGCTCCCGCAGGTGCCACGACTGCACAATGGTTCGGCGCTGCGCCGCCATCAGCTCGTCGTGCAACCAGCCGGCAAATAGCGCCGGTAGCGCGACGAAAGTGGCACTGCCGTACACGAACGCGAGCAGCATCGGTCCCTCGGAGAAGGCCAGCGCCCGCGAGTAGAGCACGATCTGCCCGGGCTCGAAGGAGTACGCAGGCGCAAAGATGCCCAGCGCTTCCACGCCGTAGGGCAAGAGGGCGCCCAGCGTGATGAGTGTGATCGCCACCCGGCGTTCGCTGGGCGTCACGTGGGCCACGAAGAACATCAACACGCCCGCCGCCAGGGCGGGCACCAGCGCGAAGGGACCCGCAAGCGAGCTGACGAGCCCCACCAAGGTCGCCGTGAGTAGGCTGAGCACGTGGGCATGCAGCGCGCGCGTTCGTTGTCGTGAGGACCAGAACGCGAACCCCGCGCAGGCGACGCCCGCTATCGTGAGCGCGACGATGGCCGACCAGCTCCGCACGCCGATCCAAAGCGCCAGCGGGAAGGTCGCCAGCATCGCGCAGAACCCGAGCGCCCCCATGCGGGCGCCCCGGGCGCGCAGTCGATCCACGTGCACGCGGTACTCCTCTTCAGCCTGCGCCGGAGCCGGGCCCTCCACGTCCACCAACAGCTCCACCATCAGCTTCTGCGCCGCGACGTTGTCGGAATCCAGCGCCAGCGCCTTGACCACGTGGCGCATGGCGCTCACGCGCCACCCGGTATCTGCGCCCTCGTCGCTGGCCAGGGCACGCGCTTTCTGCACGTGATCGCGGGCCAGGGCTCGGCGCGCCTCACGATCGCGGTCGCCCTCCAAGAACCGCTCCAGAGCCTCGGCCAGCTCGCCCACACTCTCGCTGCGATCCGTGAGCTCCGGCGCAGTGGCGCGCAGGCACAGCTCGTCGAGCTCCGGTGGGATGTCCGGATCCACGTCTCGAGGCCGCTTCTTCTCCCCCGCCGTCACCCGCGCCACCATGGCCGGAAAGCTCTCGCTCTTGCGAAACGGTCGTAGGGTCAAGATCTCGTACAGCACCACGCCCAGCGCGAACACGTCCGCGCGTCCGTCTACCGTGAGGCCCTGCATCTGCTCTGGCGCCATGTAGCCCAAGCTGCCGACCAGATCTCCGCCGCGCGTCAGTCCCATGGACGCATCCAGCACCACGGGCAAGCGCTCGTCCTCGTCGCTGGCGTCCTTGTCCACCCGCGCGACGCCCCAGTCCAGGACGTAGACTTCGCCGTAGTCGCCGATCATGATGTTGCTGGGCTTCAAGTCGCGGTGCACCACGCCGCGGACGTGGGCGTAGTGCACCGCGTGGCACGCCTGGGTGAAGGCGGCGAGCAAGCGGCGGCGCCCGAAGCGTTCACGCGTCTCGGTATCGCCCCGTGCCGACAGCTCCAAGATGCGTGACAGGGTCTGCCCACGCACACGTTTCATGGTGAAGAACGGCTGGCCCTGTTCGTCGAAATCGAGGTCATACACGGGCACCACGGCGGGGTGCTCGAGCTGCCCTTGGATGCGCGCCTCGCGCAAGAAACGCCGCCGGGTGGCCTCGCCGCTCAGGGGCTCCAGCAACCGCTTCACGGCGACGTGACGCCCGATCCGCGCATCCCGCGTGAGCCGCACCTCCCCCATCCCGCCGGCGCCCAGCACGGGTCCCGCCTCGTAGCGCTCCTCGTCCTGAACCACGCGCTCGCCGGCATCGGTGTACACCGGCACGATGTCCGCCTCGCCCGTCGCCAGATCGAAGGTGACGCCGCTGCTCTCGGCAGCCTTGTCCCCCGACTCCGCGACCAGGGTCGGCCCCGTGGCGTCTACCTCTGCCACGGTCTCGACCATGTCCTGAGCGGCGACCTGCTCCTTGTCCATACCGCGCAGTCTATAGCCGGACCGCCGCGTCTCGCTTCCCCGAACTTTTCCTACGGATCGACATCAGTTAGACAGAACAAGATGGCTGCGCACCTGTCGCGGATCACGATGGCGCTGTGCCTCGCGGGCTGCGCATCCCCCGAGCTCCCCAAGGCCAGTGCCCCTGCCGCCGCCCGCCCAAGGCCCGTCAACCGCAGCGCGTCCACCGCGCCCGTTGCCGAGACTTCCGCGCCGGCTCCCAAGTGTGACGCTCTCTCGGCGCGCGCCGCAGCCAAGCCCCAGGATCCCATCGCGTCGCCGATACCGTTCATCGAGCTGCCGAAGAACTTGGAGCCGCTGTTCGAAAAATGGGCAGCGCTCGAGCGAAAGAGCCGCACGGAGCCCGTACGCATCGCCTTTTACGGCGACTCGAACCTCACGCTGGACGGCATCAGTGGCGCTCTGCGTCGCGACCTCCAAGGCCGCTTCGGTGACGCGGGCCACGGCTTCCTCGGCTTGGGGATGCCCTTTCGCGGCTATCGTCACATGGACGTGAGCCGCACTCACGTCGGCTACTGGCGCACGTACATCTTCACCCACGGGGAAAAGCCCAAGGTCGGCGGCTTCGGCGCCGCCGGCATGGCCGCCGCCACCGGAGAAAAGCGCGCTCGCGTTCGCATCACCACCGCGAAAGAAGGCTCGCCCGTCGGCACCCGCGCCAGCCGCTTCGGCGTCTTCTTCCTGCGGCAGCCCGGTGGCGGTCGCTTCGTGCTCGAGGTCGATGGCGAGCCGAAGCGCGAGGTCGACACCGAGGCCGCGAGCGAGAGCGTGGCCCTCGAGTGGGCGGAGACCGAAGACGCGCCGCACACCTTCGTGGTGGAGAACCTCGAGAAGCGCTTCGTGCATTTCTACGGCACCGTGCTCGAGCGAAAGATGCCGGGCACCATCGTCGATTCTCTAGGTGTCACGGGCTCCACCTACGGTGCGCTGGCCCAGCTCGACGAGACCCGCGTCCGCGAGATGCTCGCCCTCCGCCCCTACGACATGGTCATCTTCATGCTGGGCACGAATTTCTGGAACACGGAGGAGAACCCGGAAGGGCTGAAGAAGCTCGTCGCCCTGCACCAAAGCGTCACGCCCGGTGTGCCCATCCTGGTGCTGATGCCGCCGGACCACGTGAAGACCAAGAGCTCCACGCACTCGGATCCCCGCATCTTGCGCGTGGTGGAGCAGCTCGCCGAAGCCGCGCGACAGGCCAAAGTCGCTCAGTGGGACCTACGCCAGGCGATGGGTGGCGACGGCTCCATGTGGACGTTCCGCCAGCGCGGCTTGGCGGGCGACGACATGTATCACCTCACCGACACGGGCGCGCGCATCATGGGTCATCGCCTGGGATACGCACTCTTGAACGCGTACCAGAGCTACGTCCAGGCGCATCCGCAATCGGGGTGTAGATAGGGAAGGGATTTGTTCTCGGTGATTCGCCAAAGGCGAATCCCCTCGGGGTTCTTCTACTCCGCTCCAACCGGCAGCGCCCTGCGACTCCTCCGTCGAGAGGAAAAGCAGGCGCCCGGCCTCGCCGGGTTCTCACTCACCTCTCAGTGCCAAGACGCGATCTGATCATGCCAAAGACCGTCCATGTGGTTCCAGCGAACGGGTCCCTGCCCGTTCGCGTTCTGACCTGACACGACCTGGACTGCCCGTTCGCGTTCTGACCTGACACGACCTGCACTGCCCGTTCGCGTTCTGACCTGACACGACCTGGACTGCCCGTTCGCGTTCTGACCTGACACGACCTGGACTGCCCGTTCGCGTTCTGACCTGACACGACCTGGACTGCCCGTTCGCGTTCTGACCTGACACGACCTGCACTGCCCGTTCGCGTTCTGACCTGACACGACCTGGACTGCCCGTTCGCGTTCTGACCTGACACGACCTGCACTGCCCGTTCGCGTTCTGACCCGACTGCTTGTGCCAAAGGCGTGCCGGTTGCGATCAGATTGAAGCCCACTGGATTTGTCGATCCGCCGCGGAAGCAGCGTGGTGTGGGTCACTTGGAGACGAGCTGGCGAAGGACTTCGTACGGTTGAGCACCGACGACGCCGCGCCCTTCGCACACGAACGTGGGCACCGCGGTGACGCCGAGCTCGCGAGCGTACTGCCAGTCCGCGTCCACCACGTCGGCGAAGCTTCGCTCCGCGAGGGCGCGGCGAGCGTCGCTCCCGTCGAGGCCCACGCTCTCGGCGATGCGCACGAGGGCGTCTTCGTTGGCGATGTCGGTGCCGTCCACGAACACCGCACGATACAGGGCTCGGTGGATGTCCGGCTTGCCGTGCGCCTCTCCGAAGGCGCCGAGCTCCTGCGCCTTCCGGCTTTGATGCAGCATCTTGGAGGGCGAAAACTCGAGGCCTTCCTGGGCGCACAGCTCGCTCAGACGGCGGTGCGCAGCATCCACGTCGAAGCGACCACGGAACAGCTCCGTGAGAGGGACTCCCTGCTCCGGTGTCTCGGGATGGAGCGGAAAATGCCGGTGCACGAGCGTGAGCTGGAATTCCTCTGCCAGGCGTTCAGTACGGACCGTACTGAGATAGCACCAGGGTCAAACGTAGTCGGCGAACACTTCGAGCTTCGTCATGGAGGGGACCTTGCCACGGACGGGAAGCGGTTGCCGCCCGTTGAGGCCTGATCTAATCCCTGGGCGCGCTCATTTCGGCGCATTCCCAAGCCAGAAGAAGAGAGATCGATGAAGATCCACGAGTATCAGGGCAAGCAGATCTTCGCGAAATACGGCATCCCGGTGCCCAAGGGCATCCCGGCGTTCACGGCCGACGAAGCGGAGCAAGCCGCCAAGAAGCTGATCGACGAGACCAAGACCCCGGTCGTGGTCGTCAAAGCTCAGATCCACGCGGGTGGCCGCGGCAAGGGCGGCGGCGTCAAGGTGGTGAAAGATGGCCCGGCCGCGGCGCGCGGCATCGCCGAGAAGCTGCTCGGCTCGCAGTTGGTCACCCATCAGACGGGGCCGGAAGGGCAGACCGTGCGGCGGCTGTACATCGAGCAGGGGCTCGACATCGCGCGGGAGCTGTACCTTGGCCTGGTCGTGGATCGCGAGAAGCGGCGCATTGCGCTGATGGCGTCCACCGAGGGTGGCGTGGAGATCGAGAAGGTCGCCGCGGAGACGCCGGAGAAGATCCTGACCGAGCACATCGATCCCGTGATTGGTTTGGGTGGCTACCAGGCGCGGAAGCTCGCGTTCGGCCTCCAGATCACCGACGGCGTGCCCGACAAGAAGGCCACGCTGAAGAAGTTCTCGGCGCTGGTCACCAAGCTGTGCACCCTGTTCGAGAAGGAAGACTGCTCGCTGTGCGAGATCAATCCGCTGGTGGTCACCAAGTCCGGTGACGTCATCGCGCTGGATTCGAAGATCAACTTCGACGACAACGCCGGGGATCGCCACAAGGAGTGGGCGGAGCTCCGGGATGCCAGCGAAGAGGACCCGGTGGAGCTCGAGGCCAAGGGCGCCGGGCTTTCCTATGTCTCGCTGGACGGCGACATCGGATGCCTGGTGAACGGGGCGGGCTTGGCCATGAGCACCATGGACATCATCAAGCACTACGGCGGGGAGCCCGCGAACTTCCTGGACGTGGGCGGCGGCGCCACCAAGGAACAGGTGGAGACGGCGTTCAAGATGATCCTCTCCAGCAAGAAGGTGAAGGGCATCTTCGTCAACATCTTCGGCGGCATCATGAAGTGCGACGTCATCGCCGAGGGCGTGGTGGCGGCGGTCAAGGAGCTGGGCCTCCAGGTGCCCCTCGTGGTGCGCTTGGAAGGCACCAACGTCGAACGGGGCAAGCAGATCCTCGCGGACAGCGGCCTTTCGATTCAACCCGCAGACACGATGGCGGACGGCGCACAGAAGATCGTCGCCGCCGTACGCGGCTGAGCATTCGAGAACCCTCATCAACGGCAAAAGGCGCTTTTCAAAATGGCAATTCTCGTAGGCAAAGACACCCGCGTCGTCGTCCAAGGCATCACCGGCTCCGCCGGTTCGTTCCACACTCGTCAGTGCATCGCGTACGGCACCCAGGTGGTGGCCGGCTGCACTCCCGGCCGCGGCGGCGAGAAGTTCGAGGCCGAGGGGCCCGACGGCAAGAAGATCACGGTTCCGGTGTTCGACACCGTGGCCGAGGCCGTGAAGGCCACCGGCGCAGACACCTCCTGCATCTTCGTGCCGCCGCTCGGCGCAGCGGACGCCATCCTCGAAGCAGCGGACGGCGGCTGCTCTCTGGTCGTGGCCATCACCGAGGGCATCCCCGTGATGGACATGATCCGTGCCCGCCGTGCTCTGGAAGGCCAGAGCGTCAAGCTCATCGGCCCCAACTGTCCGGGCATCATCTCTCCCGGCGCGTGCAAGATCGGCATCATGCCCGGCCACATCCACAAGGCCGGCAAGTTCGGCGTGGTCAGCCGCTCCGGCACCCTCACCTATGAAGCCGTCGGTCAGCTCACGGCCCTGGGCATGGGTCAGTCCACCTGCATCGGCATCGGCGGGGATCCCGTGGGCGGCATGGACTTCGTGGACGTGCTGAAGCTCTTCAACGAAGATCCGAACACCGAAGGCGTGATGATGATGGGCGAGATCGGCGGCAACGCCGAGGAGCGCGCCGCGGCGTACATCAAGGAGCACATGAAGAAGCCGGTCGCCGGCTTCATCGCGGGCACCACCGCGCCGCCCGGCAAGCGCATGGGCCACGCCGGCGCCATCATCAGCGGCGGCAAGGGCACGGCGAAGGACAAGATCGCCGCCCTGGAAGCCGCAGGCGTGAAGGTCGCCCCCACTCCCGCGGAGATGGGCGCCACCCTCAAGAGCATGCTCTCATAGTCCCGCCCGCCCACGCCCAACCCCCCAACGCGACTCGCTCCGCTTTGTGGTCGCTCGTCGCGGGCTCGCTTCGCTCGCCGCGATTCTTGCCCGCGACGACCATCCGGACGGATGCGCGACGTGCGGAGCGGTGGCGAGCTCGTCTACGGACGAGCTCGCAGCTGCCCGGCTCGGCTGCGCCCGGCTCCCACGCCTCGGCTCACCACCGCGGCGCGGAGCCCGAGGTTCCGCGCCGTGAAGACCCCCGGGCTCTCGATCCTCAGTCGCCTGCCGCTGCCCCTTGCTCTCGACCTCCGCTCCAGGGCACCAGCGCGCGTAACCGTGCATCTCGAAGCCAGAGGCCAAGCCACAACGCAACGCCCATGTACACTGGGAACAGCGTGTGGCTCGGCAGCGGATTGCCAACGCGCACGTGGGTCGCGACGGCTCCGCCCAGGTAGCCGGTGAGCAAGATGGCGCCGAGCACCCGCGTGCGCGGCACGACATAGAGCACGACGCACCCCAAGAGCACGACGCCAAGGGGAAACACGACGGACGCCGAGTAGCCAAGCTCTTCCGTGGCCTTCAGCGCGGGCTCGGCCCGCGCCAGCTTCATTGCGGCGTCGAGCAGCAAGAAGGCCGACGTGAGTCCACTGAGCACCCTCCCCGTCCACCGCGCACCATTCGAGATCATT
Organism: Polyangiaceae bacterium; assembly: GCA_020633235.1. Classification (NCBI taxonomy): domain Bacteria; kingdom Pseudomonadati; phylum Myxococcota; order Polyangiales; family Polyangiaceae; species Polyangiaceae bacterium. The sequence goes on from JACKEA010000009.1 coordinate 311,982, forward strand.
GAGTTTTCGTCTCCGGGCTCCGTTCGGAGCTCCATGCTTGCCAGGGTCATGACCCTTCGACCGACGGCCGAGGCGAAACTCATCGCTGCGGGGTGATTTTTCAGCTCGCAGGGAGATGAGCGGGCAGGTCGAAGCGGGGGAACAGCGTCTCCGTGTCCAGGAACGAGAGGACCGAGACAATGCGATCGGCCGAGATGCCCAGCACGATGAGGGCCCAGGGGGCGTGGCCCCCCTCGGGATCCGGTCGATACTGAGCGAAGGCCGGCGCCGCGGACGCCCGCACGGGTATCAGACGCGATCCGCGGCAGCCGGAGCCGGGCCCGAGCTGCCACTCGCGAATGGTAGCGGGGCCGCGCAGCCACAGCGACAGCGGCGGCATGGACAGCGTGGCGTCCTCGTGGAGCAACGCCGCGAGCTGCTCGACGTCGTAGCGCTCGAACGCCGAGGCATATTGCTCCACCAATGCCGCCTGCTGGGGCGTGAGCTCGCTGGGCGTGGGGCTGGGCGCCGCGTTCGCGAGGGTCGCACGGGCGCGCTGCAGAGCGCTGTTCACCGCCGCCACGCTGCTGTCGAGGCCCGCCGCGATCTCCGCGGCGGACCAGCCCAGCACTTCGGCCAACAGCAGCGCAGCGCGCTGCTTGGGCGGCAGCTCCTGAAGGGCCGCCACGAAGGCGAGGCGAATGCTCTGCCGAAGCTCGGCAATCTCGGACGGATCGGCGGCTTCCGGCAGCACGCGCGCTTCGGGCACGGGCTCCACCCAGTGCGCATGCGGAAGCTGTCCGAGGTCCGAGCCGATCGAACCCTCCGGCGCGAAGAGCGTGGGCAAGTGCCGGCGCTTGCGCTCGGCCAGGTGATCGAGACACACGTTCGTCGCGATTCGATACAGCCACGTGCCCAGCGACGCGCGACCATCAAAGCCGTCGATGGCACGCCACGCGCGAACCAGCGTCTCTTGCACCGCGTCTTCGGCGTCCACGATGGAGCCCATCATCCGGTAGCAATGCCCAGTCAGGGCACCGCGATGCGCTTCGAGCTCGGCTGCGCTCGCCACCATGCGTCCGAAGGACGCTACCACGACGCCGGAACGGGACGGGGCTCGCGCCGCCCCAACATCCCCATGGCCAGGTGGCTCAGGTTGGAACAAAACTACCCCTTCGCAAGTATTGAAAAAGTATGTTGATATTCGGTCTTCCGTGCCGTAAAGACCCCTCCGCCGGAGGTGGGGAAGGACCTTACAGCTCGGGTGAAATCCATGTCGATTCAGCGAACCCTCTGCATCATCAAGCCGGACGCCGTCGAAAAGCGCGCGCAAGGCTCCATCCTTCAGCGTTTGCAGGCTGAGGGCTTCCAGATCTTGGGCATGCGGCAGCTCACGTTGTCGCGCAAGCAAGCGGAAGGGTTCTACGAAGTGCACCGCGAGCGTCCCTTCTTCGACGAGCTGTGCACGTTCATGACCCGCGGCCCCGTCGTGGTGGTCGCGCTGTCGCGAGAAAACGCCGTGCAGCATTATCGCGACGTGATCGGCGCTACGGATCCCGCCAAGGCGGCGGACAACACGATCCGCAAGTTGCACGGAACGAACGTGGGGGAAAACGCCGTCCACGGCTCGGACTCGGAAGAAAACGGCATCAAGGAGTGCGCGTACTTCTTCGCGGGTCACGAGCTGCTCTGATTCCAGAGCATGCAAACCGGCAGGCCTCCGACGTCGCCACCGAGCGAGGCTGAAGAGCAGCGCCTCACGTTGGCGCGCGGCGGATTGCGCGACGCATTGGGGAGCCTGCGCAATCTCGAACAGCTGCTGCACAGCCTGCGGGTAGGACCACGCGCGGTATCGTCGGTCCTGCCCGCGGTGCATGCTTCGTGCAGCTTGATCACGCGTTCGATGAACGAGCTGCTCGAGGCGATGACGCCGCGCTTGCCCAGTCGCGAGCCCATCGATGCCATTCGCGGCTACGTCACGCCGAGGGTCCAAGAGCTCGATCGCGCGCTGGCCTCGGCCATTCCGAAGCCGATGTACGCCAAGAATCGGCTGAAGCTGGAGGGCGTAGTCACGCGCCTGGCAGCGGAGCTCGACGCGGCCCGGGAGCTGGTGGATCTGCTCGACGGGGCCGCCTGGGCGCGTCCCGTGCGGGTGGAGCTGGGAGAGCTGCTCCGAGGCGCGGCCAAACGCGAAGGCCGCTCGGATCCACCGGGAACCCGCATGGTGGAGGTCACCGTCGCCCGCACCGAGGCCGCAGAGGCGCTGGTCGCCCCCCGCGTGGTGATGGGACTCGCGGCCATTGGTGCGGCCTGGGTGGCGGCGCTCCGCACGGACGCTTCACCGCACATCCGGGTTCGGGACGGGAGCGGCGTGAGCGGGCTCGACATCTCTTTCGAGGCACGCTCGGGCGACGTGATGACTCTCGCCGTGCCGCCGTTGCTCGAGCCCACGCTGCCCTGTGCCGAGGCGGCCGCCACGCTGTCGGGTGCGAAGCTCTCCTACATGGAAGCCCCCCCGTCCTTCTCCCTCGAGTGGCGCTGAGCGCTTGCGACGCGCGGCCCCCGAAAGTATTTCGCCTGCATGAAGGAAGCGGAGATCCGCGCGGCCGTCGAGGCCGCCTACGAGGACCGCGCGCTGCTCGAGAGGGCGAGCCATCGCGACGCCGTGCTGGAGGCCATCGCTCTGCTCGATCGCGGCGAGATCCGCGTGGCGAGCCAAGATGCCCCGGGCAAATGGACCACGCACGCCTGGGTGAAGCAGGCCGTGCTGCTCTACTTCGGCGTTACCCACATGGAAAAGGGAAACGTGGGGCCCATCGAGTTCTTCGACAAGATCCCGCTGAAGAGCGGCCTCGACGAAGCGGGCGTGCGCGTGGTGCCGCCGGGAACGATTCGCTATGGCGCCTTCGTGGAACGCGGCGCAGTAGTGATGCCGGGCTACGTGAACATCGGTGCCTGGGTGGGCGCTGGTACCATGGTGGACACCTGGGCCACCGTCGGCTCGTGCGCGCAGATTGGCAAGAGCTGCCACCTCTCGGGCGGCGTGGGCATCGGCGGCGTGCTGGAGCCACCCGGTGCGCAGCCGGTGATCGTGGAAGACGGCTGCTTCATCGGATCGCGCGCCATCATCGTGGAGGGCATGCTGGTGGAGTCGGAGGCCGTGATCGGCGCCGGCGTGACGCTCACTGCGTCCACCGCAATCATCGACGTGACGGGCAGTGAGCCGGTGGAGATCCGCGGGCGTGTTCCCGCCCGCAGCGTGGTGATCCCCGGCATGCGTCCGAAGAAGTTCCCCGCCGGTGAGTACTCCGTGCCCTGCGCGCTGATCATCGGCCAGCGCAAGGAGAGCACGGACAAGAAGACCACGCTGAACGCCGCACTGCGCGACTTCGCGGTGGCCGTGTGAGCCTCGGCGACACGCTCCTGTGGCTGTGCCGCATCGCTTCTCCCATCGGGGAAGAGCGGGAACTGTGCGACAGGGTCGTGGAGCGGCTCACCCCGGTGCGCCGAGCGGGGGACATTCGGCGCTTTGGAGACTCCATCGTGGTGCCCTTGGTGCGGGGCTCCGGCGGACCCCACGTGGCCCTCGCGGGGCATCTGGACGTGGTGCGCACCGTGCACGAGGGGGAGCCGCGCATCGAAGGGGATCGGCTGTACGGCGCCGGCTCCGCGGACATGAAGAGCGGTCTCGCGCTGATGCTGGAGCTGGCGGAAAGCGACGCCCGCCCCAGCGTGGATCTCACGCTGGTGTTCTACGCGCGGGAGGAGGGGCCATTCTTGGAGAACGAGCTCGGCCCCGTGCTGGCCCAAGACCCCGAGCTGTCCAAGGTGGACTTCGCCGTGGCGCTGGAGCCGAGCGACAACAAGCTGCAGCTCGGTTGCGGCGGCTCCGTGCACGCCACCGTGCGCTTTCACGGTCGCACCGCTCACAGCGCGCGACCTTGGCAGGGGGACAACGCGATCCACAAGGCGGCCGGTTTGCTCGCACGCCTCTCCGCGCTGCCCCCCGAACGGGTCACGGTGGACGGTCTCGAGTGGGCGAACGTCGTCAGCGCGACGTTGGCGTCCGGCGGCCGCGGCCGCAACGTGATCCCGGACGTGTTCGAGCTGAACTTGAACCGTCGCTTCGGACCGGATCGCTCCCTGAACGCCGTGCTCGACGAGATCCAAGAGCTGGTGGGAACGGACGCGGAAGTGGAGTTCACGGACAAGAGTCCGGCGGCGCCTCCTCTACGCAACCACCCGCTGGTGCGTGCCCTGGCAGACAGCGGCGTGCTCGCCGTCGAGCCCAAGCAAGCCTGGACGGACGTCGCCCGTTTCGCCGAGCTGGGCGTTCCCGCCGTGAACTTCGGCCCCGGCGTGCAAGCACAAGCCCACCAGAAGAACGAGTGGACGCTGGTCTCTCAGCTCGAGACCGGGCGCGAGATCCTGCGGCGCTGGCTCACGACCATCGGAGCGACGTGACGCGGCGGCGACTGGCTTTCTGCTGCCTGTCGCTCGCTCTGGCGAGTTGCGACGGCGGGCAGAAGCAAGCGCCCCGAGCCGAGCCCTCCGCCGCTCCCCAGGCCGCACCGTCACTGCTGCTGGCAGCGAACCTGCTGCCGGCGCTGGATCTACTGAAGAGGCAGGCAGGGCCGAACATCCAAGCTCTGGAGCTGGATGCCTATCCCGATCATTTGGTTTTGAAGGCGCGAGACCCGGCGCTGCCGGCCCGCGTGTTGCAGCACGTGTACCGAGATGGTCGGCTCGAAAAGCCCGTCCCCGTACGCCTCTTGGGCGCCGGCAAGCTGGACGAGAATCTGTTTCCCCTGAGCGACGCCCAGCTGGATGCGATCCCCGAGCTGTGTCGGAGTGCCGTGAAGACGGTGGACGAGCGCTTCGGCAAGGTGAGCCACGTGTTGCTCCGACGGAACCTGCCCCTCGACGAGAACGTGCAGTTCCGCGTCTACGTTCAGAGCCCTGCGAAGGACGGCTACGTGGACGCCGACGCCTCCGGCAAGCTCCTCGGAGGCGGGTGAGCTCCGCCGTCACCCGCACCCCGCTGGTGCGTCACGGAGCTGGAGCCGCAGGCGAGGTGTCCGACTGGGTGGTCGTGGAAGAGCCGCTGGAGATCCGCATCGCCGGAGAGCCGCTGGTCGTGACCATGCGCACGCCGGGACACGATCACGAGCTCGCCGCGGGGCTCTTGCTGTCGGAGGGCTTGATCGCGTCGCGCGCGGACCTCGGAACCATGTCGCACTGTGGCCGAGTGGACTCCGAGGAATATGGCAACGTGCTCGACGTAGTGGGCGCGCCGGGCGTCGTGCTGGAAGTTCCCGAGAGCAGCGGGCGACGCTTGCCGATGACCGCTTCCTGCGGCATCTGCGGTCGGCAGAGCATCGACGCGCTGTTCGAGCGCGTGGGGACGCTCACGGATTCACTCGTGGTACGCGCTGCTCGGATCGTCGAGCTTTCCCGCGGGCTGTCGGCAGCGCAACCCGGCTTCGAGCGTACCGGCGGCCTGCATGCGGCCGGGATCGCGGCCCCGAACGGAGCCTACCTCTGCGTGCGGGAGGACATCGGCCGCCACAACGCGGTCGACAAGGCCATCGGTCGTCTGTTGCTCGATGACGCCCTGCCCTCCGGAGGCGTGTTGGTCGTCAGCGGTCGCACGTCCTTCGAGATCGTCCACAAGGCCTGGGTTGCTCGCATCCCCGTGCTGGTCGCTGTTTCCGCGCCCAGCTCCCTGTCGATCGCGACGGCGCGCCGCGCGGGCATCACGCTCATCGGCTTCAGCCGGGGCGACGGCTTCAACGTCTACACGCACGCCCAACGTATCGTCTAGAGCGCTCTAGCTCTGCTTGGAGTCCGCTTCGTTCAGCGCACGGCGAAGCTCCTCGGTGGCCCGAGTCAAGCTCACCGGCGGGATGGTCATCTGTCGGCGCATCCACTCCTCCGCCTTGTCGACCTCTGCAGTGACCTCAAACGGCGTCTTTCGGCGACCGCTGAGCATCGACATGCCCGCGAGCACGCTCCGCCCTACCGCCGCTTTGAATCCGGTCCCTTCGACGACGCAGGCCACGCACTTGAGCCGATCACCCAGGCCGTTGATGAGATCCGCGGACGCCTTGCGAAGGTCCGAGTCGGGAGCGCCCGCGGTCGGCTCGATGACACACAAGAACCCGCCGTTGCCGCCGCTCTCCTCCACGGTGCTCGTCAAGCCCATGCGTTGCTTCTGGAACCGCGCGTGGGTCACCTCCCCCCGCCAGATCACGATGCAAACGGGACCCAGTTGACCGACGGCGATGCCATCCGAAGCGGTTGATACCTGTAGGGCGGCTGGAGCGTGAGATAGCGACATTGTTCCGAGGGTCGATTGTAGGAAGCCCCCCGGAGATGTGAACCACAAAGTTCCTTCGGGCCCACGGACGGAAAGGTGCGTTCGTGTGCGCTCCTGCAGTTTTCCGGGCTAACCGGCCTGAGCGCGACGCGGGAGCATGGCCACGCCAGCCCGCGTGAGCTCTTCGGAGAGAGCCGCCATGAAGGCGCGCAGATCCTCGAAGCTGTTATGCATGGAGATGGTGAAACGCAGGCCTGCCCGCCCGAGGGGAACTGCCGGGAACGCGCTCGGAGAAACGTAGAAGCCCCGCTTCCACAGCGCTTGAACGATGCCGTAGGTGACGTCTTCCTTCCCGCAACGCACGAAGAAGACCGGGGTCCGGTCGTGGGTGGGCAGGCCAACGTCGAGGGATTGGGAGAGCGACAGCACCAGATCGATACGTTCCAACAGTCGCTCCTGGAGATCAGCGAACTCGGGTGTGAGGTGCAGCCGCGCAGACGCAACCGCGGCGCCGAGCATGGGCGGTTGAACGGGTCCCGAGAACATCATCGGACCCGAGCAGCGCCGCACGCGGGTCCGAAGCGTAGCGTCGGGAAACACCAGAGCGCCGCCTGCCGCGGAAAACGCCTTGTTGAGGGACAAGGCGACGATCACCCGGCTCCGATCCGCAAGGTGCTCCAGTGCGAACCCGCGACCGTGGGTACCGGTCCACGATGTGGAGTGCGCGTCGTCGATGTAGAGGTGGAGCTTGGGGTACTGCCGCAGCAGCTGCTCCAATTCCTTCGCTGGAAAGAAGTCGCCCAGCATGGAATACAGGCCGTCGAGGACGTACCAGACTCGGTTGTGCTCCACGGAGAGCTCTTCGAGCTTCTGCTCGAGGAGCTCCATTCGGCTGTGCACCACGCCGGTAACCGGGATCCCCTTCAAGAGGCCGACGGCGGTCTGCAGGCTCGCGTGCGCGAACTGGTCGACGATGACGGCGTCGCCCGGCTCCACGAGTACCGGCAAAGCTCCGATGTGCGCCAACGTGGTGGACGGCGCCACCATCACCTGGCCACCGGTCATCTGACCCAGCAGCTCTTCGAGCTCTTCATAGAGGGGAGAGCTGACGAAGGCGCGCGAATAGGAGAACTGGGTGCCGTAGCGCTCGGTAGCGTCGATGGTGCCTTGCTTGAGCTCCGGCCGGAGCTCGAGGCCCATGTAGCTACAGCTGCCCAGGTTCTTCATCGAGCCCGTCGTCAGTTCGAGGGTTTCGCCGGTGTAGGCTTGACCCTGCGCCTTGTGCAAGACGAGTCCTGCGTTCTCCGCTTGCACCATGGCGTTCTCCACTGCATCCACCAAAGTGCGAGCAGCGCGTCGCGTACCGGAAGCTCTCTTGTTCATCATTTGACGAGATGACACGCGACCGCTAGCAACGGCAGGTGCCCCAGTTTGGATTCCCGACAGGAGTTGGCGCGACCGATCTGGACGAACCAAGAGCTGACGACGACGAGCTTGCGACCTGTCGCGCCGCGAGGCAATCAGCGCTCCCACTACCGAATGACATGCATCAGTCTGCTACGAGAAGCCACCTTGCGCCCGCGGGACGTCGGGTTTTGGCGCTTCGGTTTCGGCAGGGTGACGATAGATTGATCACATGGATCGCTTCAACCTCGCCGTCACCGAGCTCCGACGCCTGAGCGCGGAAGATCCGAGTCGAGAGCAGGGTCAGCCGCGTGAGCTGCTGCACGCGGATCGCCTTTCCGAGTGGCTCGAGCGTATCGCGCCCGAGGCTTCCGAAGCTCTGCGTCTTTCCGCCTATTGTCAGCACTTTCTGCGCTTCAAATGGCCTCGTTCTCGCTTTCCAGAAGGGAGAGAGGGCTACCTGCGTTGGCGCAAGGAAGCCCAGGTCTTTCACGCTGCGGAGGCGGAGAAAGTACTTCGCACAGTGGGCTATGGGGACGACATGGTCGAAGCCGTTCGGCGCATCGTTCAGAAACGAAATCTGAAGCACGACAGAGACGTGCAAGTGATGGAAGACGCGTTGTGTCTTTCGTTTCTCGAGCACGAGCTCGGCGCCTTCGCCGCCAAGCACGACGACGAAAAAGTGGTTCACATACTGAAGACCACATGGCGCAAGATGAGCACCGACGGTCAAGTCCGCGCGCGTGAGCTTTCAGCAGATTTGCCCGCAAACTTGCAGACTCTTCTCGCTCGAGCGCTGGCAAACGCAAGTTGACGACGATGTCGGACAACGTGCGCCGGTCGCGCGCGTATCACCCGCAGGGGTGATCCACAAGCCTCGCCTCTCATCGTAATCTCTAGAGTGGCAATTACCCTGAGGAGGCCGCAATGCTGACCACTCGCTCTTTCCGCTTGGCTGTCGTGCTGCTCGGGCTCACGGGGATTGCCTGCAGCAACGCCGTCGACGACGGCAAGGCGTCAGAGCAACAGGAGACCAGCGTCCAGAACGCGCTGGAGATCTCCGTTGGCAAGAGCTCGCTGTCGGTGGAGTACGCCTCCTTCTACGCTCCTCCCGCTGGAGTAGCCGGTGGCAAGACCGTCGTCTTCGTGGGCTCGCCGTTGGAGGGCAAGGTCAACGTCCTCAGCCGTTTCTCCGGACAGCCCGTCGGTGAGCTGCCGCCCCCCGAAGGCGGCTTCATCTTGCCGTTCGTGCTGCACTCCACGGGCAGTCATCGCGTCACGCTCTTGGACGCCGGTGGGCTGCCGAGCCCGGATCCCTTCTATCCGGCCAACCCCACGCTGTACGAATACGACTATGGCTGGCACGCGGGGCAGTTCTCCGCGACGTTGAAGAAGAGCATCAGCTTCCAGGACGCGACCATCGGGTTCGCGGAAGACTTCGTGAAGCTGGCGGACGGAAGATACGTGGTGTCCGACGCGATCCTCGGAGGCATCTGGACGGCGGACCCGGACGGCACCGTGCACCCGGGCATCGTCCCCGCGAGCGACGCGCCGGAAGACGCCATCCCGGAGATCACCATCTGCGACAGCATGCCGCTGATTCAGGTGGGTGGCGTGCCGTTCCTGTTTGCCGGCGCGACGCTGCCCGGCGTGTCGCCCCTGGAGGCGCGCTTCGGAAAGCTCTACTTCTACTCACCGTGTGCCGCGGGCCTGTACTCGGTGCCGCTCTCGGTGCTGTCGGACAACCGCGCCCCCTACGAGCGCGCCGCCGACATCCAGCTCGTATCCCCAAAGCCGGCGAACATCGAGGTCGAACAGCTCCTCGCCCTCACCTTCGATCCGCGTCCGAACAGCCCCTGGGTATATGCAGCGGATTCTCTGCAGCTGCAGGTCATTCGGATCAACGTGCTGACGGGCAAGCGCGAGGTCGTGGCTTCCGACCCGACGCTGTTCAACTTCCCGTCCACCATGGCGTTCTTGCCGCCCGTTTTCGGCGTCTCGCCGCTGGTCGTCGTCTCCAATCAGCAGCACCTGCTGACGCTCACCAACTACGCGATCGACACGGACATGCCGCACCTGCCGTTCCTCGCCACGAAGGTGTTCATCAAGCAGCACCCGCACTTTCACTGAGCTCGAGCGCGGACATCCCCGAGCCCCGAGGGCATCGCCTTCGGGGCTCTCTGCGTCCATCCTTGGTGAGGGTCTTTGTTGGTGCGGCGCGATCCCCGTCCCTGACGCTGGTCGAAAAAAAGCGGGGCGGTCTCCGAGGAGCCCGCCCCGCCGGCACGGGGGATGCGATTCGATTCGTCTCAGAAGTCGTTCGGGGGAGGCGTCGAGAAACGGCCGGGGAACGGGTCGGCGTTGTGACGGCGGTCGACCTCCGCGGGGGTCCAGGGCCAGCTCGAGCCGCGCTCTTGGAAGAAGGCGACGCCGATGACGCCGACGTTGCGGTCGTCACCCTTCTTGGCGGCGTAGGAGCCGCGGACGCTGCCGAAGCGGAACGCTGCGACGGTGTCGAAGTTGCGGCGGAAGCCGTCAATCTCCACGGTCGCGAAGGGGTTCAGGATGTATCCGCGGTTGGAGAAGGCGCCGGCGCGTCCGTTGATGACGTCCAGGCCGTCGACGGTGGCCACGGCCTCGAAGCGATTTCCAGTATTGTTGCGGATCTGAATGACGTAGCGCTGGCCGTGCTCGCCGACCACGTAGGTACTACCGCCGGAGCTGAACCCCTCGAGGGGCCGGCCCCCGGCGTCGAGCAGGCGAACCGTAAAGGCGCCGCTACCGATGCGAGAGCTGCCGTCGCTGAAATCCGAGATGCCACTGCGTCGCGCCATGGCTCGGACGCCTTCCGCGTCGTTGTAGAAGAGCTTGGACATCGCCACAGGGCTGTCGGGATCCTCGCGGAAGAACGGTGCCGTCGATACGTGGCTGTCGCGGTTCTCGCCCCAGCGAGTGCCGAGCCCGGGACGCGACTCGGGCTCCGCCGCGCTCTTCTCTTCGAAGGCGCGGTCTGCCGAAGCGCCCGCCGACTCGGAGGTGGGAGCGCTGGCCGGCGCGGGTTGACCGGGCTGGGCGTAGCCGGCGGAGTCGTTCGAGCCCTCGCTGTACTCGGCACCCCCCATCGTACCGGGGCTTGCCGGGGCCTGCTGCGAAGCGCCGCCGCACGCCGCCGCCATGAGCGAAGCCAAAACTGCGGAAACCAAGCTCGTTCGTGTCATCGTCGTCCTCCTGTCCGTGCCTCGAACCTGAAAACGGGGACGACCCCAGGGCCTTACAGGGAAAATGTGGCGCCGCGGGATTCCGCGGGTTTTCGTGGGGTTCGGGCCGGGTGGTTCCGCGGCGGACCAACAAGAACCCGTCAGCGGATGTTGCTGAGGCAGCCCAGGTCGATGCTCAGCGTCGTGCCCGGCTTCTTGGCGTCGTCACAGGCGCTGCCGCACAGCAGGATCTTCGACTTGCTGGCGTCGAACTGCCAGCCGTCGGCGCCCTGGTCGCAGGGCGTGGAGTCGTCCTTGGGGATATCGGCGCCGTTGTTCTTCACCTTCACCGAGTCGTAGTCGATCTTCTGGCCGGGCTTCACGCCGGGCATGTCGATCTCGCAGGAGAGCGCCGTGCCACTGATGACCGCCAGCGCAGCCTGCAGGTCCTGGCTCAGGTTGGTGCTGGTCGTCATGTCGAAGTGGCAGTCCCCCACGTCGGCGGGGCCGGGCGGGGACGGATCGTGGGTGCAGGATGAGCTGGTGGGCGTTCCCCCCTGGTAGGCGATCTCGGAGAGCAACGCGCGGCCGTCTTCGCTGCCGGGCACGCCGATGACGAAGGTCCGGATGTTCACCGAGCGGGCGTTGGGGATGTCCTGCGTCAGGAGCCCGGAGATGGCGCTCGGCTTGCAGGTCTCGAAGCCATCGGTGATCACCACCACGAACAGGTTGCCGTCGAGAGCGCCCGTCTTGAGCTGCTCGTACAGGTGCTTGTAGGAGAGGATGGTGGCGCCGACGAGGGGCGTCTGCCCCTTGGGTGAGATGCCGTCCAGGAACCCCTTGAGCGCGGCGTTCTGCGTCGCGTCCATGGGCAGCACGCCCACGTCTGGGCTTTCCGTGGGGATGCACTCGCTCCCCGAGATGGGGAAGCTGACCATGCCCACGCTGGCGTTTCCGCCGGCTTGGATGTCGTCCAGGGCCTGCTTGAGCGCATCGCGAGTGAGCTCCCACTTCGTGGGTTGGCTCGGGAATTTCGGCACGGGGCTCTGCTCGCACTCGGCGGTGCTCTGCCCGTCCGTCGGCAGGTTGCAGTTCATGCTGCCGCTGCGGTCGACCACGAACAGCAGGTTGGCGTGCACCAAACTGCCGCCGACCACGGTGGACGCGCACGCATCGCCGGCGTTGCCTCCGCTGCCCCCGGTGGCGCCGGTGCCGCCCCCCGAGCCGCCGAACAGGATACCCGAGTCTGCGGCCGTGCCACCGCCCGATCCGGAAGCCGCGGAGCTGCCGCCGCTTCCGAAAGTGCTGTTGCCGGGATCGTCGCTGCCACAACCGACGTAGCCGAGGGTCAGCGCCGTGGCCGCGGCAAAGGCGGCGCTTCGAGCTCGCTTTCTCATCTCGACCTCCTCAAGATCCCAGGCAACCCAGCGCAATCTGGATGCCAGCATTTTGGTCCGCCGAAACCGCGGTGCACGTCGCCGGGCACAGCACGATGAGCTTCGGGTTTGCGTTGTTGTCGTAATGCCAGCCACCACCCGCGCCGCATTGAGACGCGTCGTTCACTCGCGTCAGCTGCTGGGCAGGCCCACCGCTCCCCGGCGTGTACTCCACGATCACCTTGTCCGGATCGATGACCCCGGCGTCGGTGTCCGGGATGGTGTACTGGCAGCCGATGGCCGTCTGCTGAATAGCCTGCAAGACGGCCAAAAACACCTGCGGATCCCCGTTGGCCACGTTGTAGAAGTGGCACGGCGACACGCCGCCGCCGCAGTACTGGGTGTGGGACGGCGCTCCGGCGTTGTTCGCCAAAGTCTCCAGGTTGGAGAAGGTCGCGCCCGTCATGCCGATCACGAAGGTGGGGATGTTGGTGGTGCCGAAATGGTTGGCCAAGATGGTGTTGATCTGGCTCACACTCGTCGGACTGCAGGACGTCGGGTCGCCGTCCGTGATCAGCACGCCGATCATCTTGCGACCGGGCTGCTCGTGGGCGGCCGTGTAGGAGGCGATGCCGTTAGCGGCGGCAGAGGTGGGCGTGTTGCCGCCCGGCGCGGCGCCGTTCATCGCGGAGTTGAGCGCCGCGACGTGATTGGGCAGCGTGTTCATCGCCACCTGCGCGTTGGTGAGATTGGGACACGAGCTGCCACTGAAGAACGACAGCGCCACCCCGGTCCCCACGGAGCTGGGAGCCGTGAAGAACTTGTTGAGCGCGTTGATGGCGTAGCACCACTTGCTGGTGCCGGTGGAGCCGACGTTGCAGTCGGTGCCCATGCTGCCGGACTTGTCCAAGATGATGTACATGTCGAGGGGCAACGGCTCGGCTTTGATGGCGGACGCCGCGCAGGTCGCGTCCGGCGAAAGCGCCGCGTCTTCCGGATCTGCGTCGTAGCCGAAGCTCACGTCGGCCAAGCCCGCTTCGGCGCCGCCGCTGGCCGCTGCACCGCCGCTGGCCGCCGCGCCCCCGTTGCCGCCGCTGGCCGCGCCCCCACCCTGCCCGCCGGTGGACGAATCGCCGTTCTGTCCCCCGCTGGCGGCAGCTCCGTCTTCAGGTCCCCCGCTGATCGTGCCCGAGGATCCGCAGCCGACAGCGAGGGAGAGCGTTGCCGACACCATTGCGAGACCCAACCCCAGAATAGATGCCCGCATACATTGATACTGAACCTTTCCGCGAAAGAAGCAACGCGGAGTATTCCTGCGACACGCCCCTACACGAGGCGCGCCAGCAGCTCTTGCGGGCTGGGACGACTGGCGGCGCGCGCGTGGATCGCGAGTGGTGCGCGCGCATCGCTCGACGCGTGCGAAAGCGCCGTTTCGTCCCGGTACAAATTCGTCAACACGCTCGATAGCTCGCGGCTCACCTCCGAGAAGGTGGCGTCGTCGTTGGGCGCGTTCAAGCGGTCGACGAGCTCCAGCAAGAGCTCGTCGGTCTTGAAGCGCACACCTGTGGCGGCCTCGAGACGCACGGCGGCGGCAAGCAGACGCTGGAGGCCGTCGCGCAGACGCTCGCCTTCCGGCGGCGCTTGCCGTTTGCGGCTGTACGTCAGGCCGGGACGACCGTCGCCCTGATCCCAGTAGTAGTCCCCCGCGTGGCCGATGAGCACGATGCCCGGCCCTCGATGCACGTGGCGGTAGTCCGCGACGTCGATCAAGAGCTCGTCGTCCAGGGCTTCGTCGCGGATCCAGCCGTGAAACACCTCCACGAAGGCATCCAGCTCCGCGGCGTGCTCCGCGAACAGCTTGAGCTTCAGCTTCTCCGCGCGCATGTCAGGACAGGGCGCCGCTCAGGCGCGTGTAGCATTGGTGGGCAGCGTCCACGAACAACTGGGCTTCCTCGATCAGCTGGTGGGCGGCTTCTTCCGACACTCCGTTGATACCTTCCCGGTGAGTACGAAACAGGAAGTGGGCGAACTTGGCTCCCGCGAACGGGTCTGAGAACAGCTGGGTGTCCACCAAATGGGTACGGAACTCCCGCACGATCTCGTCTGGCTCTTCCCCGACATTCGGCGACTTCTCCCGAGTGAGCGCCCGCGCCGCTTCCAGCATCGCGCTGTAGGCGCGCGCCGCCGCGTCGTGCGGGCTGCCGGCGTCGAGCAAGAGCTGCGCTTCGAACACCTCGCGCTCGCTGGCCGCCAGGCCCATCTGGACGAACGGCACGACCTCCCCCGCACACTCGCCGACGCCCATGTCCCCGATGGTGTACTCGCGCGGGTCGCCCCAGTCCGTGTAATACGAGGGGTCCACCTCGTAGGGGGGCACCTGAGTGAGATCCTCCACTTTGTCGCGCACCGCCTTCTTTCCGATGCGCTGCACGTACGCGCGATACGTCTCGCCCTCCTCGCGGTTCTGCGCGTAGTCCCGACTCAAGCGCTCGACGGCGGTGGGAACGTTCTTCGACGGGATGGCACCGATGGCGAGGCCGAAGGCGCCCGCGTTCTGGCTCCACTGCCCGCCCACCACCAGCTGAAAGTGCGGCACCCGGCGCCCGCTCACGGTGCGGCTGACACCCAAGAAGCCGATGTCGGCGACGTGATGTTGACCGCACGCGTTGAAGCATCCGCTGCACTTGATGTGCAGTCCGCGAGCCGCCTCGGGGATCTCCCCGTTCAGCACCGTGAGGCGGCGGCGGAGCTCGCCGGATAGGCCGCGGGAAGCGGAAATCCCGAGCTTGCAGGTGTCCGTACCCGGGCATGACGTCACGTCGCTGATGGTGCCCGCGCCCGGTTCTCCCAAGCCGATGGCGGCGAGCTCCTGGTACAGCTCCGGAATGTCGGCCTGGGAGACCCAGCGCAGCAAGAGGTTCTGATCGACCGTCGCCCGGAGGGTGTCGCCGGTGAATCTCCGCGCGAGGCTCGCGACCGAGCGCGCTTGATGACTGGTGAGGTCGCCGAGGGGCAGCGTGATGGTGGCCACGGCGTAACCCTCTTGCGCTTGGGGCCGCACGTTGGAATCGATCCAACGCTGGAGCTCGGGAGAGTGCCCCTGCTTGGGAAGCTCGGATGCGGCCCTCAGGGGTTTTTCCTCCACTTCCGAGGGATTTTCGATCATGTCGGTCCAACGCGGATCCGGCCGAAGTCCGGCGCGCTCTTCACGGATCAGCCTGGACAGCTCCTCCATCCCCAGCTTCTTCACCAGGAACTTGAAGCGCGCCCGGGAGCGATTGTCCTTCTCCCCCAGCCGCGCGAACACGCGACACACCGCCTGCGCCAAGGGCAAGAGCTCGTTCACCGGCACGAACTCGTCCAGCAGCTTGGCCCCCTGCGGAACCGACCCCAGTCCGCCTCCCAGATAGAAGGCGAAGCCACGCTCTAGGCGACCGTCCACGCTGCGCGTGCGGGCCACCAGACCGATGTCGTGGAAGTTCGTGAGGCCGCAGGGCTCGTCGGCGCAGCCGCTGAAGGCGATCTTGAACTTGCGCCCCATGTCCTGCACGTCGTCGTGCCCAAGGAGGAAGTGCGTCAGCGCATGCGCATAGGGAGTGACGTCGAACGCCTGGGTGTTGCAGGTGCCGGCGTAGGCGCAGGCCGTCACGTTCCGCACGGAGTTGCCGCAGGCTTCTCGCGTGGTGATACCGACCCGCGCGAGGCGGCGCATGAGATCCGGCGTGTCCTCGATGTGAACGAAGTGCAGCTGGATGTCCTGGCGCGTCGTCACGTGGAGGATGGAGTCCGAGTACTCCTCCGCGAGCTCCGCCATCACCTCCAGCTGCTCCGCGCCCAGCTTGCCGAACGGGATCTTGATCCGCTGCATGCCGGGGGCGTCCCACACCGTCGTGGGGCCCTTGCTGGGGCGCTCCGGAAACGGCAGCGTTCGAGTCGCCACGCCGTCGTGGCGCTGACCGTTGTCGTAGCGCTGGCCATAGACCCCACGCCGGAGGCGCGTCTCCGCGAACAGCTTCTCGTCGATGCGACCCTGCTGTCGGAGCTCGAGCTGGGTCTCGAAGATGTCGATCTCGCGCGCCCAGTCGTCGCGGATCTCCCCACAAAGCGCGCTCTTCCAGCTCATGGCTGGATCTGTACCCGGCATTTCCGATAATACAAGTAGGGAATACTAACAGGGGACGACAACTCCTGTGATATCAGTCATTTGACGATAGGAATTAGCACACCAAATTACTCAACAATTCGACCATGAGCCGTCGAGTCCTGTGCTACTCCCCCGGCCGCACACCGTTTCAGCGCCTCATGGCCGACGCGGTGGACAGCGGTGTGCTCGACAGCGTCGACGGACGCTTCCTGCACGGTGAGCTGTCCATCGAATGCCTCACCGTGCCCACGCCGGAAGAGGTGCTGGCCAGCCTGGCGCGGGACTACGTGCACCTCTTGGTGGTCGACCTACGCGGGGGTGTGGAGGCCATCAGCCGAGGCCGCGCCCTGCTGGACGTACTCGACAATCCCGACGACGTGGAAGCGCGCTACGGCTTTCATCGCATCATCGCGCTGGTCTCCGGAGACGATGCCCAGGCCGTGGATCGCCTCACCGTCGAGCTCGGACGCCGAGGCATCGGCACCGTCCTTCGGGAGTATCCCGACGAGCCGGAGGGAGCCTTCGCGCTGGTCGTCGTCATGGAGGTGATCCGCCAGTTGGCCAAGCGCATCCCGGGCAAGACGGCAGTCGCGGCCTCCGGCGGTGGCGTCACCGGCATCTACTTCGAGCTCGGAGCCCTGAAGTGCCTCGACGACTGCATGACGCCGGGGGTGAACCAGCTCGACATGTTCTTCGGCATCAGCGCCGGAGCCGTCGTGACCAGCATGTTGGTGCAAGGCTACTCCCCCGACGAGATCATGGCGGCCATCGCCGGCCATGGCGGCGGCCGGGTGCCGCGCCTGGACCTCCGGCTCTTGCGTCTCGGGCACCTGAATTTCCCCGACCTGGGGCGGCGGATGTGGGCCGCCACGGACGTGCTCTGGCGCGCGCTCTACGACGTGGCCTGGCACCGCTCGCTGCCGAGCGCCAACGACCTGTTCCTCGACTACACCTCGCTGGTGGGCCCGCCGCTCCGGTCCGACGGCTTCGAGCGCGTGCTCAGCGAGTTGTTTTCCCGCGCGGGCACCACCAACGACTTCCGCGAGCTGCCACGCCCGCTGTTCGTCGGCGCGTCGGATCAGGACGCGCGGCGTCCCGTGGTGTTCGGCAGCGAGGAGTACGACTACATCCCCATCAGCCTCGCGGTACAGGCGTCGCTCAGCGTGAACCCCGCTTTCGCCGCCGTGCAGATCGACGGACGTTACTACGAAGACGGCGCCGTGACGCGCACCAGCGACTTCGTGGAGGCGATCGAGCGGGGCGCGGATCTGGTGCTCGTGGTCGATCCGTTCTTGCCGTACGTCTCACGCCAGGTGGGCGCCAACAACCGCCGCGGCATTCTGTACAACATCGATCAGGACATTCGCAGCATGTCCTACACGCGGTTCGAGAACACGCGTAACTGGGTGCTCCGACAGCGCCCGGAAGTGAGCAGCTACACGTTCTTGCCATCCAACCGCGTGCGCCGAATCCTGTCCGTGAACCCGATGGATCACCGGCCCTTCTTGGCCATCTGGAAAGGCGCGTACCTGTCGACGTTCCAGCGTATCGAGCGACTGTCCCACCGTATGCGCGGAGATTTCGCCGTGCACGGCATCAAGCTCGAGCTCGACCGCGCACGCGCGGTGGCGGACCGGCTCGCCAGGACCGCCGATCCCGCCTTCGCCGACTTCTTCCCGGACGCGCGGGTGGAGCTGCGAACGCCGCCCCTGTGCCGGACACACTGACGCCCGGCGAGCGCCCGTGGTAGGAGGCCCGGGCCATGCGTTATCGCCGCGCTCTCATCCCCACGCTGAAAGAAGCTCCTTCGGACGCCACCAGCGCCAGCCACGTCCTCTTGCTCCGTGCCGGTTACGTCCGGCGGGTGGGCGCCGGCGTGTACAGCTTCTTGCCGCTCGGCGTCCGCGTGCTTCGAAAGATCGAGAGCATCGTGCGCCAGGAGATGGATCGCGCGGGCGCGATGGAAGTGCTGCTGCCGGCGCTGTTGCCCGCCGAGTATTTTCGAGAGACCGGCCGCTGGGACGTGTACGGCGACACGCTCTTCCGCCTCAAGGACCGCAAGGGCTCCGACTACCACCTGGGGCCCACTCACGAGGAGATCATCACGGATCTCGCGCGGCGGGAGATCAAGAGCTACCGGGACCTGCCCAAGAACCTGTACCAGATCCAGACCAAGTATCGGGACGAGCCGCGCCCCCGTGGCGGCCTCCTGCGCTGCCGCGAGTTCAGCATGAAGGACGCCTACTCCTTCGACGTCAGCGAGGACAATGCTCGGCAGAGCTACGAGCAGATGCGCGTGGCCTACACGCAGATCTTCGATCGCCTCGGTCTGAACTACCGCATGGTCGCAGCGGACTCCGGCGCCATGGGCGGCTCCGGCAGCGCGGAGTTCCAGGTGCTGGTGCAGAGCGGAGAGGACCTCGTCGCGGCGTGCTCCCAGTGCCACTACGCGGCCAATCTGGAGGTCGCCACCACGCCGCCCTTCCCGCGGCGCGGAAACCCGGACGAGACTCCCGAGAAGAACAAGGTCCACACGCCGAAGCAGCGCACCATCGAGGAAGTGAGCAAGTTCCTCGGCGCCGGCCCAGACCGCTTCTTGAAGAGCCTCTTGTACGTAGCAGACAAGGAAGTCGTGATGGCCGTGGTGCGCGGAGACCACGAGATCAACGAGATCAAGCTGGCCCGCGCCGCTGGTGTGAACGAGGTGTTCCTGGCGAGCCCGGAGGACGTCAAGAAGGCCACCGGCGCCGAGGTGGGCTTCGCCGGCCCCGTCGGTTTCGGCGGCAAGATCTTCGTGGATCGCGACGCTCAGAACGTGGTGGACGGCATCACCGGCGCCAACGAGAGCGACTATCACTTCGAGCACGTGCAGCACGGTCGGGACTTCGAAGGCAACGTCGTCGAGATCCGCAGCGTGAAGGACGGCGATCTGTGCCCCGAGTGCGGCGCGTCCCTCGGCGTGTACCGCGGCATCGAGGCCGGTCACATCTTCCTTCTGGGCACGCGCTACAGCGCCCAGATGGGAGCCAACTACCTGGACGACTCCGGAGAGAGCCATCCCCTGATCATGGGCTGCTACGGCATCGGCGTGTCGCGCCTGGTAGCCACCGCGGTGGAGCAGTTCAACGACGCCGACGGCATCCTGTGGCCGATGAGCATCGCGCCCTACCACGTGCACGTGGCGCAGCTGGGCAGCGAACCCGAGGTGCTCGAGGCCGTGGCCCAGCTCGAAAAGGAGCTCGAGGCACGCGGCGTGGAGGTGTTGGTGGACGATCGCGAGGAGCGCCCCGGCGTCAAGTTCAAGGACGCCGATCTGATCGGCATCCCGCTGCGCATCACCGTTGGCGCCAAGAGCCTCGCCAAGGGCGGCGTGGAGCTGAAGCCCCGCAGCGAGAAGGACCCGAAGAAGGCGGAGCTCTTGCCCCTTGCAGATGCCATCGAGAAGGTCGTGGGCCTGGTCCGCGCATGACGGACAAGCGCCGCTTCGCCAGCTCCACGGAGTCCGTCCACGCCGGTACGGATCGCAAGCGGCCGCATCACACGCTCGCGAGCACCATCGCGCAGACCGCGACGTTCACCTTCGACGACAGCGCGGATCTCGAGCGCTACATGCGCGGGGAGGACCCGGATCCCGAGCGCGAGGAGTACGGTCGCTACGGCAACCCCACCGTTCGTGAGGTCGAGCGCCGGGTGGCCACGCTCGAGGGTGCGGACGACGCCGTCGCCATGGCCAGCGGCATGGGCGCCATCTCCACGGCAGCCTTGGCGCTGCTCCAGAGCGGCGATCACGTGGTGCTCTTCCGCGACTGCTATCGCCGCACGCGTCAGCTGGTCACCCGCACGCTGCAGCGCTTCGGCATCACGCACACCATCGTGCCGCCGGCGGATCTCGATGCCCTCGACGCCGCCATCACGCCCGCCACGCGACTGGTGATCGCCGAGTCCCCCACCAACCCGTACTTGTTCTGCACGGATTTGGCCGAGCTCGCCGCTCGCACCAAGGCACGTGGGCGCATTCGCACGCTGGTGGACGCCACCTTCGCCACGCCGGTGAACTGCCGCCCCCTGGCGGAGGGCGTCGATCTCGTCGCCCACAGCGCCACCAAGTATCTCGCCGGCCACAACGACGTGCTGGGCGGCTTCGTCGCCGGCCCCAGTCACCTGGTCTCGTTGATCCGTGATCTGCGCGGCGTGCTCGGCGGCGTGCTCGATCCCCACGCGGCGTTTCTCGTCGGCCGCGGGCTGAAGACGCTCAACGTGCGTGTGGAAAAGCAGAACGCCACCGCGCACGCGGTGGCTCGCTTTCTGGAAGGGCACCCGGGCGTCTCCCGCGTGTACTACCCGGGTCTGCCGAGCCATCCTTCCCACGCCATCGCCGAGAAACAGATGCGCGGCTTCGGCGGCGTGGTCTCTTTCGAGATGGAGGGCGGTCGCCAATCGGCCTCCAGGCTCGTCGACGCCTGCCAGCTCGCCCGCATCGCCCCTTCCCTGGGCGGGGTGGAGACCCTGATCGAGCAGCCGGCCTTGATGAGCTATTTCGAGCTCTCGGACGCCGAGCTCGCCGAGGTCGGCATTGCCCCCGGCTTGATTCGCCTGAGCGTCGGTATCGAGGAGGCCGAGGACGTGATCTCCGACCTCCGGGCCGCCTTGGACCAAATCTGAGCAAGATTCCACGCTTGTTTGTTGGTTCGCCGCACGACCACCCCTTCACCCTGCACCTAGCTCCCGTGGCCACACCCTGGATGCCTGCTCATCACCCCTTGGGGTGACAATGACGTAGACGAGGGGCAGCGCTATGCTCCCAACCAGGCGGTGGAAGCGATCCGAAGCTGGTTTCTGCGCGACGTGCTCGACTACATCGAGCGGGATCGCGGTTCTGAAGCGCTCACGCGCCTGGGCGAGCGTTTGCCCGATCGCCTCGGCGAGATCCTCGACCCCGCCACGCTGCGCACCAGCGCCCCCACGGAAACCGTACCGATCGCCACCGGCGAAGACGCGCTCTTATCCATCGAATCCGCACTGGGGGACGGCTCGGGCAAGGTGCTCGAAGGGATCGGTCGCGAAATGGCGACGCGATTCCTGTCTCACGGCGGCGCCGTGATGACCGGGGATCTGATCGGCACCCTCTCGCGGCTGCGCGTCCCCTTCGAGCACCCATTCATCGGCGTGGACCTGACCTACGAGATCCAGCGCACGCCCGGCGGCTTCTCCATGACCGTCGGCGCGGCGGGGCACCCCCGCGCCACCCGCATCCTCCGGCACCTTGCCTCCGGGGCGATCCTCGCTGCCCAGCGCTACGCGCGGGAAACGGGCACGCCGAAGCTCTACGGGGAGGTTCGCGGAGACCGCGCCATCATCGACGTCGTGCTGCGCGCTACGACGGAGCCGACCCCCGTCATCGTGGAGGCCGACACCAACAGCATGCGCCGTCCGTCTCGCCCGTCCATGCGCGCCGTTCCGCAGCCGAGCTTGAGCCGCCAAGTGGAGGAGATCCTGTCCCGGAGCCAATCCACCGAGCCCAGCGGCGTGCCGCCGCGGCGATCGTCGGAACCGCCCGTATCGTCCTACCGCCGCACCCCGAGCAGCTTCCCGGCAGCGCGTCCACCGAGTGAGCCGCCGCCGCGCGAATCGGTGCGCAAGCCGAAGTGACCGCGTAGAGTCAGAACTCCGCCGGGTCGCTGTAGGTCCCGAACACGTCCCGCAGGACGTCGCAGATCTCCTGCTCCGTACAGTAGGCCCGGGCCGCCGCGATGATCGGCGGCATCAGGTTCCCGTCGCTCTTGGCAGCGGCGCGCACACTTTCCAGCGCCTTTTCGGCCTCGACCTGGCTGCGCCCGGCCTTCACCTTGGCGAGCGCCTCCACCTGCTGTCGTTGCACGGCTTCGTCGATCTTGAGGGTCGGGATGGCATCCCCCAGCTCGTCGCTGACGAAGTCGTTCACGCCGACCATCACTCGCTCGCCCTCGTTGAGCTGGCGTTCGAACTCATAGGCGCTGCGAGCGATCTCGCGCTGCGGATAGCCCTTCTCCACCGCCTGCACCATGCCGCCCATCTCGTCGATGCGGCGGATGTAGTCCAGCGCTTCGCTCTCGAGGCGGTTGGTCAGCCACTCCACGTGATAGCTGCCGCCCAGCGGATCGATGGCGTTCGTGACCCCCGATTCGTGCGCCACCAACTGCTGAGTGCGAAGCGCGATGGTGACGGCCTCTTCCGTCGGCAGCGCGTAGGTCTCGTCCAAGGAGTTGGTGTGCAGAGACTGAGTGCCCCCCAGCACCGCCGCCAGCGCCTGCAACGCCACCCGCGCCACGTTGTTGTAGGGCTGCTGCGCCGTGAGCGAAACACCGGCGGTTTGAGCGTGAGTGCGGAGCTTGAGGCTCGCGTCGCTCTTGGCGCCGTAGCGCTCTTTCATGAATCGCGCCCACATGCGCCGCGCGGCGCGGAACTTCGCGATCTCTTCGAAGAAGTCGTTGTGCACGTCGAAGAAGAACGACAGCCGCGGTGCAAAGCTGTCCACGTCCATGCCGCGCTCGATGCAGCTCTCCACGTAGGCCAGCCCGTCCGCCAGGGTGAAGGCCAGCTCCTGCGCCGCCGTCGCTCCGGCTTCGCGAATGTGATAGCCGCTGATGCTCACGGTATTCCAACGCGGCACCTCGGCCGCGCAGAACTCGATCATGTCCGTGACCATGCGCATCGCCGGCCGCGGCGGCACCAGCCACGCGTGCTGGGCGATGAACTCCTTCAGCGCGTCGTTCTGCACCGTGCCACCGATGCGATCCCGCGAAATGCCTCGAACGTCGGCCAGGGCCACGTAGAACGCCAACAGCACGATGGCGGGCCCGTTGATGGTCATCGAGGTGGTGACCTTGTCGAGCGGGATCTGGTCGTACAAGATCTCCATGTCGCGCAAGGTGTCCACGGCCACACCGCACATGCCCACCTCGCCCAGCGCCCTGGGGGAGTCGGAGTCGTAACCCATGAGGGTCGGAAAATCGAAGGCCGTGGACAGCCCCGTCTGGCCTTGCTTCAGCAAATAGCGGAAGCGCTCGTTGGTCTGCGCTGGGGTGCCGAAGCCCGCGAACATGCGCATGGTCCACAGCCGCCCGCGGTACATCGTCGGCTGCACGCCGCGCGTGAACGGGTACTCCCCGGGCAGCCCCAGGTCCTTCGCGTAGTCCAACGGCACATCGGCGGGGGTGAGCAGGTCCGGAACTTCCACGCCGCTCCAGGTGGTGAAGCGCTCCTTGCGCGCCGGCATCTTGGCGAGGGTCTTCTCCACCTTCTCGCGCCGCCACTTCGCGATGGCTCGACGAAGCTCGGCGTGCGCGGCGTCACCCTGCGACTCACCCTCCGCGGAATAGATCGGGTTCGCCGTGCCCACGTCGCGCGTCAGATCCTGTGCCATGAGATGGAAATAGCCTCGCGCCGCCGCCTTGGCCAGCAGAGAGGCTCAGCACCCGGAAGGCGTGACGTCGGAGCTGGAAAGCGGCGTGCGCTCGCCGCCGCTCAGGGTGTCCTTGATGCTGCCGGAGACGCGCACTGGCCCGGCGCAAATGGCGTCTTTCGTTGCGGGATCCAGCAGGCTGGCGGAGTCGATCACGAAGCTCACGGTCTTGCTCTGCCCCTTGCCGACGGTGAGCGGGAACGTCACGCCCTGCGGGGTCGCCTGAAGCGGCGAGACCAACGTGTCGCCTCCACGCACCAGGCCGAAGGTCTCCAGCGTCACCGTGCTGCCACCGCTGGCCTCGGCGCCCACCTCCAGGAACAGCTCGAAGCCCCCTCCGAGCTGTGTGCCCAAGGTCTTCTGCTCCACGGAGATCTGCACGTTCCGCACCTTGGCGCCCAGGGTGACCGCGTCTTTGCTGCCGCAGCCCCAGGTCGCCACCGCCGCCACAAGCACCGCACCCACGCTCGAGAAACGCACCATCGGCCAACGATAGACCGCGCCCCCCAATTGGCAACCGAAACCGATGCGGTACATTCGCGCGCGTTGAGCTGGTCGCATCACGTGTTGGCCATCACGGGCTTGCTCGCGCTCTCGTGCGTGCCGGAGACGGGTGCGCGAGCCGCACCGCCGGCAAGAGCTGCGGAACACCCCACACCACCGCCGCCGGCTTCAGCGTCCGCCGAGCCCGACGCCAGCGCCCCACCCACTCCCGCCGGCGCGGTGGGAACGAGCGGCCCAGTGTCGGTGGAGGCCGTCTCGCCGCTGGCCACTTGGACCGTGCTCTGCCAAGCACGCAAGGACGAAGACGGCAGCGGTAGCATCTCCGTCAGCGTCGGCCCCCGCGGCGCTCTCGGCGGCGACCCGCTCTCGCGTTACCTGGCGCTCGGCTCTACCCCCGGCACGCCCATCGACGACGTCGCCGCCATCGGTCCGACGGGGCGCTATCTCGTGGTGCAGCGGGGCGGCGTCCTCTCTCTGGTGGACTCCTTCACCAACCGGGAAGCAAAGCTCGCGGACGCGGACGCTCGGCGTGACGCCTCTCCCTTCCTGCATCACCGCGCGGTGGCCTTCGCCGAAGTTGGAAACGTTCTCGTCTATCTGCGCCGACGTGGGAAGCAGACCCGCGTCGTCGTGCGCCAGCTGTCGAGCGGCCAGGAGCGCGAGCTCGAGCCGGGTGCGGGCGAGCCGTGGCGCATCGACGTGGATCCCACCGGCCAGGTCGTGGTGCTGTCCGTGGTCACCGAAGATTCGAACGAGAACCACCGGCTCAGTTGGCCGGTGAAGCCGCGGAAGGAGCCCTGGCCTTGCCACGGCCCCATCAGCACCTTTCCCTCTCCTTCTCCGGGTCCTGATGGCGTGACGCCGCGGATACTTCCCGTTTCCGGCGGCCCGGCCGTGGACGTCCCGGGCTTGGTCGGTGCGCTGGGCACGGCGGTGTTGGCTCGCACACCGGACGGCGCGCTCCGCCTGCGCGAGGGCCGCCGAGATCAGGAGCTGGCCCCGGCGGACTGCGGCGCCCGCGTGCTGTACGCCGATGCCAAGCGGAAGCTCGCGTTGGTCGCCTGTGCGGGCATGGAGGGTCGTCCCCCTCTGGAGCTCGTGAGTCCCGCCGGCCGGGTGAAGCTCGATGCCGACGTCGCCTACCTCGCCAGCGATCACGCGCCGAGCGCGACGCGTCGAATGCTCGCCGTCTACCCTGGTTCCGACGCCGCGTTGCTGGACCTGGATCAGCAGAAGCTGACGCGCTTGGCAAAGGGTGACGCCGTGCTCGCACTGGACGGCCCAGCCGCCTTGGTCCGCCGCGGACGGCATCTCCTGCTCGCGAGGGCGGACGGCAGCACGCGAAAGCTCGCGCCGCAGCTGCCGGAGTTGCCGCACTGGGCGGTGGGACTGCACCACGTGGCCGTCACCCCGGTGGTGGTGCGCGTGGCCACGGGAGAGGTGCTCGGCCAGTTTCGCGGCGTGCCGCTGGCCGTCAGCCCCGAAGGGCGCGTGCTGGTCGCGGAGCAGGACGGCGACGGCGAGCACCTGGCCCAGGGCCCCTTGCGCTGGATCGCGCCAGAGCCGCCGGGCGACGCGGGCACTCACTGATAGTCGATCTTCAACGTGGGCGGGGAGCCACCCTTGGCATTCTGGTAGTCGGTACCGTTCGTGGAGGCAGCGAACACTCCGAGGTACACGGGCGTGGACGCCTGCGGAAGGTTCGAGGGCAAGGTGAACGTGATGGTGCCGCCTTGCGCCGCGGCCCCCAGGTCCCCGGCCAACGGCGACGAGCCGACCTTGGAGGGCACCGCCGAGAACAGCGCCGCGCGGGTGAACGAAGCGACCCGCCACACGTCACCCGTGGAGTCGCTCTCGTTGCCGGGATTGCTTCCTACGGTGAGCGACAGCGATACCGACGTGACGGTCTTCCCCGCCAGCGCGCCATCCAGGTTGAACCTCAAGAAGACGGCCGTGGGTGCATTCGCGAAGTTGTCGTTCGTGAGGTCGACGCTCATCAAACCGGTCCCCGTCGCGGTCTCGCAGGCGTCGGGGTCGGGACTATCGACGTTGACGCAATCGGCGACCGCCGCGACGTAGCTCACGCTCCCGGGTCCGGCATCCGCCCCCGCCGCGCCGCCGGTTCCCGTCGTGCCGCCGGTTCCCGCCGTACCGCCGGTTCCCGCCGTA